>NZ_CP029562.1:6312694-6619214 GCF_004136315.1 Mesorhizobium sp. Pch-S | reverse complement strand
AATTGTAGAGAAGGCGGCCAAGAGAATTGGCACAGCCGAAAGCGCCTTCACCTGGCGCGCCGGTGATTTCGCAGCATTCGAGGATCTTCTGAAGAAAGCCTATCAGGCCGGCATCAATTCCTAATGGCACCGATGCCATGGTGATGATTTCGAAAATGGGGGCGCCTCGCCGGCCAAATCGCGGCCATTGAGGAGGAAATCTATCCGCTTCACAAGCAAGCGACTGAAGGGCCAAGGCAGCCGAATGCGATGTCGGCGGTGAATACGCTGTTCTAGCGCCATTCGCTCCGATCGGGACAATGGACGGCGGGTCGCTGATGCTTGAATGGTATCACTGGACGCTGATCACAATGGCGGGTACTTGCCGCCGCCTGTGCTTGGCACCTACCGCGCGCCGTCTTCTGGATAGCACTCGGCGCGCTCTCCTATGTCACGTCGGCTTGGTGGCACAATGCTGGGCTTCCCTATGGGGCTGCATACGGCATGGCCACTAATCTGGCTATCTGCTTGGCCATCTATTCGCTCGCCCAGCAGCGTTGGGAATTGCGCACGTGGAACATGTTCCATGCCATGATCCTGCTCGATATCCTCTATCTGGCAGGCATCATCAAAACCCAGCTGCTTTTTGCCGTAAGTCTTGAGGTCGTCAATGCCGCAGCTCTTCTGCTCATCGCCGCTACCGGCATCATGGATAGGGCTGGCTATGCTCGGCTTCGTTCTGGCAGCTATCGGGGTCGCCGGCTTTTTGGTCTCGCTCGCGCTCTATTCTCGAAAAGAAACCACCCTCCGTTCTGGCAAGTCAAATGACGCCAGAATTGATAAGCGCAATGATGTTTAAAGCTGCCGGGTCGATAGCTGGTGCTGTTGTCGCCCTGGTGTTTGTCCCTCCTCGCACTATTCGCGGTTTCTTCCGCCGCACGACAGCAGCGCTTATTTGCGGTGCTGCATTCGCCCCCTATGTTCAGGACAAGGCAGGATTCTCAACAGACGGGGAAGGGCTCTTTGCAGCCGCCTGTCTCGCTGCCTTCGTCTCATGGTGGGTAGCCGGCGCTCTCAAGCGCGCGGCAGAGGCTTGGCAAGCTAGGCCGGCCAAGGAAGAATAATCACCTCACCCGCTTATACACGTCAGCCGGATTGAACGGCTTCACGTCGATTATCTCGGACAAGTCTTCCGGTATCGTCTGCTTCTGCCCGTTGATCTCGACGGTGATATAGCCGTCTATGACGCCAACGCCTGTTACTCGCGCTTGCAGCGTCACCACATCCCCTACGCCTATCTTGCGTGCTTTCCTCGCCATTTCGGCAGAGTAGCGCTCATTTGCGCCTATTCAAGATCGGGACTGTCTTTGTCTCGATATCGTAGCCGCCTGTCGTGGCTTGCTCGATAATTTTGCCGCCGTTGCAAAGTTCGATGGTGCACCAAGTCCGGGAGGCCAAGGACGCCTCAAAAGCAGCCTTGGCTACCTCGAAGTTGTTGGCCATTGCTAGTGTTTCGAACACTTTCCCGTGCGAATCGAGCATGTGGATCTGGTAGTTGAAGTCGTGGATTGCGTTCGTTCGTATGCCCATTTGCTCGCCTCAGTGTCCCCACCAAGGAAGTTTCACACCCCGGACGATAAGGGTTGCATGTTCCGGTTACGTTCGCAATGGGGTGGATTGGCAATCACACGCCTGCCTATCGCGGACGCTGACAATTTCGTCAGACAGATATTCAGCCGGGCCGATTTCCGTAGTGACCATCCTTTGAACATCAAATGACCCACGCCCATGGCATTTGGGGCACGCTGATGCGGTTCGATGGATAATCCAATCGCCTGTTCTCAAATCTTGGTGAACCGAGAACGACAGGTCCAAATCGTTCAGAATGCGCTCTTTCGTCGTGTAGGATGTCTCTGGCTATGGCCGCCGTGCGCAAGCGCCATGGCGCGAAAAGCGCCTTCGTCAGAAGTGTCATGATCGCCTGTTGGTGGCCACGCTCGTTGCGCATCACTGCGGCTGACAATCTCTGAGGCGCCGTACTTAATACGAGCGAGTTTGTTGGCAAGAGCAAAACGGAAGATGGTATCTTCGGCCATTGTGCATTCTATCCCAGCGATAACAGGAAGTGAATCGCCTTCCACGCGACATACCCCACCAGATACACGACAGCCACGCCTACTATGAAGGCATATGGCCATTGCTGATGGCGGTAGGGGCTCATTTGGAAGGCAGCACATAAAGAAACTCTACCGGATTTCCGTTGCCCTGCGAGTGAGGAACGGCGCCATGCAGATATTCGTAGAATGAGTATTCCCCCATCCCTACGGTGTTCTTCACGCGATAGCCCGCCGCGCCATCTGAGCGGATAGCTTCTATCGCAGCGCGTGCCTGCTCTCGCGCCAGCACCCTCAACGAGTTCTGGCAATAATTCCAGGCATCGTCGCCTTGATCGTCACCACGGAAATGGATAGCCCGCGCAACTCGTTCAATCATCTCTTCGTCAGCCATCTTTCATCTCCTAGAACCAAGGCGTTACGAAGTGCTCTTTGGCACGCCGAACCTCAAAAGTGGAACGCACGCGGAACATGTCGCCTGAAACGTCCATCTGCGAAGTGCTCTTTTCCCGGAAAAGCTCACAGTTCAGGGTAGGGAGCATTGTTTACACCGAAGATGTCGGCGGTTCGAGCCCGTCATCGCCCACCATTAACCTTCTGATATTACACTATAATTCCGTTTTTTCATAGCGTTTTGCGAAGCGCTCCAGCGGTTCATGAAACCTACACCTCCAATGAGGCTGCGAGTCGCCGCAGGTAGGTTGGCGAGTATCTCGCGTACGTTTTGAACGTGATCCGGCTGTTTTCGTGTCCCAGGAATTGCGCGATTTCATCCATCGAATGTCCGTCTTCAGCGAGCCAAACCGCCGCAGAGTGCCGCAGCATATGCGGAGAGGCGTCGGGCCGGCCTATCGCTTCTCCGGCTGTCTTGATGCCCTTCTTGATCGACTTCACGCGACCGCCTGCCCACTCCACAACGTAGGGCGATAGAGCGGCCTCTCTGGCCTCCTGCAAAGCAGCGAGTAGAGAGTCATTGATAGGCACAGTCGCGCGCCCTTTTCGCTTCGCTTTGTCGAACGGGTTGCGCAGCTGGATCATTCGCGTCTTGAAGTCCACGCGATCCCAGACCAGTTCCAGCGCCGCGCCGCTTCGAGCCCCGGTCGCGATCAAAAGCCGAATGGCCAGTCGAATATGGGGAACATTCGCGGCGTCGAGAAGCAGGGCGACTTCGCCTCGCGTCAAGTAGCCTTCCTTTGGCTCAGGCTTCGACGGACGCTCGATATGAGGCGCGTGAGCGATAAGGCGATTCTTTTGAGCCCAGACCAGCACTGAACGCAGGTGGCCAAGTTCGGTATGGATTGAGCCGTCTTTGCGTTTCGCCTTTCGCCGCTGATCCGTGTAAGCGCGACAATCAGCGACCGTCACCGCTTCGCCTTCGATGTTGGCGAAATGCGGCTCCAGAGCCTTCCAAGTGTAGCCCATTGTCGTGACGACAGAGCGGCCCGCCTTGTCCAGACAGTAGGCCGCCCAAAGGTCGCCTACCGTGGTACCTCGCGGGCGCGTGAGTTCCGCAAATCGAGACGGGGCGATGCGGGCCGCCTCTTTTGGATTTGATGTTCCAAGTCGATAACGGCGCCGGATGTTGCCTTCGTCCCAAGTGAGGCAGAGTTCTCCACTGAGTCTGGTAATTCGCCACTCTGCCATTCGAAAGCCTCCACGACTTCGGCTCGGATACGAAGGAGCTTCTCGCCAAGTCGAAACGCCTGAATCTCCCCGGTCTCTATCATATTGCGCACATGGCGCTCGGAACACTCCCAGCGCTCTGCAAGCGCAGCTGGTGTGTATACCTTGGGGACAAATCCTCTGTTCATCAGAAGCCTCCCAACACAGCAAGCGCGAGAAGAAACAGAAAAATGAAAAGCCCGATAAGGAAGCCTCGATTGTCGCCTGCGTAGACCACGATATCTTTGGTGTTTACAATTGCCAGTTTGTTGTCCGGCGTCCAGACCATGATGGTCTCGCCATCTCCTGGCATTTTCTTTCCCGTCCCAAACAGGTCATAAATCTTGCCGTTATCGTGCTGTAGTTTGCAGTACCTGATCTCGCGGCCATTCTTGTCGCGATGGCACGGCAACGGCTTCAGGTCTGGGAAAAGGATGTGCGATTCACTCATCGGCTTTCCCCTGTAGTGCGCGGAGAGACTGGCATTCATTGGCATACTGGCACTCAGGAAGCGCACACGTAAGTGTTTGCGGGTTCCGGCAGGGCTTCTCATGAAGGCGACCGAACCGACGCAGAACAATGTCAGTGCATGGGCTATCGGGTCGAGATACGTGCCAAGAGTAGCGATCGCTCATTCCACCCCTCCATCTGGAAGGGCGCGGACTGAATCGGCAAACCGTCTCAACGCCGTTTCTCCACCTCGAAAACGCGAGATAGCTTCGACCACAGTTGCCTGGATAGCGGCTGTGTCATGCTGATCTGCGAATGCATCGGCTTCTTCGGCTATCCGCCGCTTCGTCGCCCCATGTATCTCGCTCTCATGGACTATGGAGTAGCCGGCTGCGGCGAGATCTCGCATAAGGCTATCCGAGCGTCCTTTCGGAAAACTGTAGCGAGCCAGCCACTTTTCCAGCACATCCCTTGCCGTCATGGCTGCTCTCCTGATGGATGGGCGCGGCCATTCTTTTCAACCGCGTCGAGAATGCCGGTGACGATCTGAACGCACAGCGCCTTCTGTGCTGGCGTTCGGCTATCCCAGAAGTCCATAGAGCCGCCGCGCTGCTTGAAGGCGTAATCCTCGCTCCACAGCGCCATTGCCAGCCGCTCCTCGGCGTGTGGGTTCAGGTTTCGCTCGCTCATTCCCCTTTCTCCCCTGCCTGGAGAGAGGCGCGGCCCGCCTCGGTTAGCTGCCACATAGAGCCACCGGGCATTATTCCACGCTCGGTTGCGAACCCATCTTCAAGAGCATCTTGAGTGACGGCGACAAGCTCGATCAGTCCACGAGCCTCCATCCGCTCAGCAAACGTGTCGCCGCCTTCGAACGGGTCTGCATCGCAGAACGAATGCCAATGTTCCTTGAGGTCGCGGATGTCTGCGCTGGCGCTCAGCCTCTCCACCTCTGCGGCGAGGCGGTCGCGCTCGGCTTCGGCGGCTGCTACGGCCTTTGCAATCTCCTGCTTCAACCTTTTGGTGGTGTAGCGAGGCTTATTTTCGTCATCACCCATGAGGTTGGCATTGATCGCCCTTGCCTCGGCAAGATCGCGCACTGCTTCGATCTTGGGCACATAGAACACGCAATGGTCACCAGAGCCGCCGTCATCGGCCTGAATGAAGCCGGTTGCGGGATCGAAGCCGAATGGCTTGCCGAGTTCCAGCGCTTCCTTGATGTCGGCAAGCTCGCGCTCTAGCTGGGCTATGCGGGCGTCGTATGCAGCCTTTTGCGGGCGCTCAACGATGCGCTGATAGTCGGAAAGCTGGCTCATCGCCCATCCTCCGCTTTGAGGGCTTCGCGGCGGCATTCTTGGCATTGTTCGAAATCGACAACGTCGTGTTCGCAACGGGATGTCATGCCGCGAACCCACGAAGCCCGCTGAGCTTCGTCGTGTGCCTTCTTCTCTCTGGAGACAATGCCTTGTAGCGCGCAACGGCTCTCTTTACGAGCGCGTCGAATTCGTCTGAATTTTGTGGCTTCGCCATCTCACTCGCCCTCCGGTTTGGCGGCTGGGGCGGCGGGACCAAGAGCCTGCTCATCTTTGGTGAATAACGGAACGCTGGTCTCATCCTTTGCACTGGACGGCTGGAGAGCCAGAAACCAGTGTTCTTCGTTCAGTCCATGCGGCTTGATGGGGTATCCATATGGGCCGTGCAGTTTCCGCCATCCATCAGCCGGATGGGCAGCTTCCCACCCGGCACGAAACGCATCCGATGCAATGCCTTCCTTCATGGAATATCGAGACGGCTCTATGTCCTTCCACCAATTCGACCATGCCGCTTCAAAACCCGCCGCGCCGTGGCTGGTCTCGCCTGATTGCTCATCCGCAGGGAAGTCCGGTTTCTCTCCGGCCTGTGCTTGTGCGGCTCTTCCCGGCTTTTGCCACGGTGTTTCGAGGGCGGCGGATAGGGCGTCGTTCCTCCACGGTGCAGATGACTCGCAGTCCTGACATATGTCTGACAGCATATCGTTGTCGTGAGGTCCGCCGCAGATTTGGCAGGCTTTCACCGCCCCGTCTGGTGTGGCTTGGCTATAATTTGCGATAGTCAAAGACGGTTGAGTTGCACCGGATGGCAGTTCGTTAACATCAAGCGGTGGTGTGGGGACGGGGTTGGCGTAGAGGGGTTCAACGCGCGCGCTGGTGCAGCCTTTGCGATACATCAGCAGGTTCTTTGCGGCCTGCTCGGCTTCTTCCCGCTTTCGGTAGAACGACCACGGCAAGTTCGGTTCGGCAACAACCCTGAACGCCACCGGTTCCGGCTCACTGGCGGGGACGGGGGAGGCAGCGGTGAGGCGAGCTATCAGCCTATTCGCGGCGCGAAGTTCGTGGGCAAGCTCAACCGACGCCTTTTGCCCAACGTGGCTCTGTTCGAACGCCGACAACATCCGCAAGAGTAGATGACGCTCTTGCTCTGTCATCGGCTCACTGGCGGAAGCCGTGAGGGCTGAGACGTGATCCGCATAGCGAACCCATTCGCCATCCTCGGCCTGGGTTTCGATTTGTTCGTTGTTCCAACCAGTGATGTGATAACGATCAACCATGCTTCTGCTCCTCTTGTGCGAGAGCCGCACGCCCGGCTTCTGTGATTGACCATTTCCAGACCGCGCGATCGCGCTCTGTCCTGGCGAGGCCGTTCTTTTGAAGGATGCGAAGGGTTGGGCGAGTTACGCCGTCCGGGAGGCGGGTTTGCAGCTTTCCGCCCCAGGTGGCGAACGAAAACGGCATGGCCTTCAATGCGCGCAGTTGCGCTTCGGTCAGCGCCTTCACTGTCCCTGTCATTGTGCGGACCCCTCAGAAATCGGTTCCCACATGAGTTTCATGTAGTCCCATCGTGGTTTTAGAAATTCGAGAATTGCGGGTTCATCAGCTCGGCAAACGGCCACTTCAAAGGACAGAAGCTTTGCCTTCCGCTGGCCAATCAACTGGAACATGAAGCGCGCATGGCGATAGTAGTCGTCACCGCGATACGTACCGGCGTTCCAGTCTTCTCCCTCAAGCCAGTCCCAGCGAACAAACCAGTTGTAGTCGATATCGCTGTCGCCAAATTCAGCTAAGAACCCGTCCCAGGTTGCATATTTGGTGTGGCAATCGTTCGAAAAGTAATTGCCTTCGGTCATGTAATAAGGGTGATCGACTTCCCAAAGGTGTGCCATTGTCAGCGCTCCTTCCAGTCTCGGGCGGCGTCGAGAACGGTACGAGCCGTTGGCCAGCCGACAATGATGGCAGTCGCTGAAACGTCGATTGATCCTTCCGCGATCTGATCAATAACCTCTCGCGCGCTTGCGATGGTGGAGGATTGGGAGAGGATGAGGGAGGCGGCCTCTTCACCGGTCAGGGTGTAGGACAGGATGTCGAAGTTGCCGTTGCGATCGCGCGGATAGGCGCGCAGCCGCTCCACCAGGGCCGCTACGTCTTGCGGGAGGGCGGGAGCGGCACGGCGGTTCCATGCGGCGATGGCTTGGGTTCGGCAATCCGCCCCGTCTCGATGGTCGAACTCAGGGCCATCCGCGAAGCACTCATCGCAATGCACAAAGTGGTTATGCGTATGTAGTTTCGTACCGCCACAAAACGGGCAGGGTGCGAGCGCGACGTTCACCGCCTGAGCTTCTTCTGTTTCAGGAGAGTTGCAGGTTTCGGGTGTCATGCGATGACCGCTCCAGTGAGTGGGTGACGACGCGGCAAGATCTTGGTGGATTGTTTGGGACACGGGGCATCGACCGGCACGACCATCAAGCCCTTTTCGAACCAGTAGGCTTGTGTCCGCTGGATGCCCCGAAGCCAGTAGAAGCACTCTTCCCAGTTCTGTAAGCGATGCTGATCAAGCGTCGTGTGGCATTCGAAGCAGCCAAAGGCGGCGTGGAAGTCGTGAGACTTGTTGCCCATGCCTTTGAATTCGCTTGGGGCATGGCACAGCACGACCGTTTCAGGATCGTGGTTGCACACGTGCGGGATCGCCAGAGTGCAGGCTTGGCCCTTTGCGCTAGCGCGGAGCTTTGAAGAGATAGCGCCCATCAGTGCCGCCCCTCCCGCAAAGCCTCGGTCATGATGACACGTGCCCTGCGATCCAAGACGGCTACGCCTCGCTTGTGAGACTTGCGGTGTTCAGCGCGCTTGCGGTCGATTTCCTCAAGCTCTGGATAGGCGCGGTAGAGGCGCTGTTTGTTTCTCCAGCTTGCCCAGGTCTCGAGTAGGTGTCGGATGTCGCGGAGGGAGATCACGCTGCGACCTTTCCCATTGCCCGGAAATTGGACTGGCAGGTGCGCCAAGCCTCAATGATGGCTTCGCACTTGCTGCGCTGATTGCGGAATTCTTCGTCTGCCTCGACGGCGGCATAGAAGCGCTCGCAGGCTTGGCGGTATTCCTCGTCAAGAATGGAATTCGCATCTCGCTCGGCTACGCTGCCAGTAGCCTTGAGGAAGGCACGAGCCTTGGTAGCCTTGCGTTCGTCTTCGCGACGCTCGCGCATGGCCTTTGCCGCTGCTGCCGGCTGCGCATGGCTTTCCAACATATCGAAAGCCGCATGTACCGTTTCGTCTCGGATAAGAAAGCGCATGAATGTCCTCGTTTAGAATGGAAGATCGTCTTCGTTGGGGGTGCCGTAGCTCGTGCGGTCTTCGGGCTCCGGCTGCGGCCTCGCGCGGTCCTGCTTCGGTTTGAAAGAAAGGCTCTGGAACTTGCCCTTGCGGCCCTCCTTGGTCCAAGCTGCTACCTCGTAGAGGACGCCATCAATGAGAGCTTCGCCGCGCGCGTGGGGCTGTTTGTCGCCTTCGCGCTTGTCGTTGCGAAACAGAGAGCCTTGGCCCTCGCGAAGTTCGTAGGCCATGTCAGCCTCCATTGAGTGGGTGTTGAGCGAGGGAGGCGCGTAAGGCGTCATTGAGTGGGAGCCTCGACAGGTCTTCGTCGTCCAGCGCCTCAATGATCGCTTGTTTGCGAGCTGCGCAGGCGTCAATGGCTTCTTGCAGCCACGAATTTGCCCATCCTTCGCGGCGCAACTCCCGGAAAAGGTTCTCAACGGCAAGAACCGTCTCGCAACCAAGCAAGTCGTTCTGGAAACTTGTCCAGGCGTCGTCCTTGCGAAGCTGACTGCTGCTCTGGCCGCCTACGAGCTTGTGAAGCCGGGTGTACTCGTGCTTCGCGATGCCGTTAACGTATGTTTTGCCGTCATTGCCGGTGCGTGTGTCGAGCGTCACCCATGGGGCGTCCAGATCGTAGAGATATTGGCCGATGCCCCACAGGACTGCTGCCCGCTTAAAGGCATCGGAAAGAGCGCCTTTCTCGCTCTCAATGTCAGTGTCGCCAGCGCCGTTGGATTTCCAGATCCATTCGCCATCAATGCGAATACCGATCCGGCAGACGGTCTTCTGACCTGCGTGCGGATAATCGCACTGCCAGTTCTCGGGGCCGCAGACTTCATCAAGGCGCTGCATAACGTCGCGGGCGTCGATGTAGGCTAGGGCCATGCCTTTCTTCTTGTCACCAGAGACCTTGCCGACACGCCAGCTAACGCGGTCCGGTTCGAATGGCGTCTTGAGTTGGGCGAGGTGGATTTTCTTCGTGGGCTCGTCGGTCACTGTCCTGCCCTTCGCAATTCGGCGTACTGCTGCCACTTGCTGATCGCTTGGCGCATGTAGCCCTTGAAATGGATGATCCTGCCGGGAAGACCGGTGCGCAGTGTCGAGTACGCGCGACGGCGGTATTCCATGGCATCCAACAGGAGACGGTAAGCATCCAGGCTCATGCCGCTTCCTCACGTGCTGCTCGGGTTGAAATGATCTGCCGGATGGTCTCGGCTTCGGCGTGCTGGTTTGCTCGCGCGCATGCGGCCATCCAGCGTTCAAGCGTCTCGGTCGGGTAGTGTTGGTAGATGGAAGGCGACATGTTTGCCTCCAGCGCGGGGAGCATTTGCGCTCCCCGGTGCCGATCAGTCCGCGACGCGGCGGGCTTGTTCGAGGAAGGGGTTGTACTCAACGTTGTTGGTGATGAAGTACTCGCCCGGTTCGACGGTCTGTTCCTGGTGCGGAGCGCCCGCAGACTGCTTGAGCGGGACCGGTTCCAGCAGGATCGCGTGAAGAACGCGCATGCCGTTGTGGGTGCGCTCCATGACCGTGACGCCATGACTGCCGAGAATATGATTGTGGCCGCTTTCGCTGTGGCCGACGGCCCGTCCTCGCAATGCAAGCGGTTCTGGTCGTCGCGGCGTAGAATGCGCGGACGGTCCGTGATGATTGCCGCGCCAGCGAAGAACCAGACCCATCCGCAGTGTGCTGCAATGCGGGTCAGGGGCTCTAGTTTCTGAGCGCATTCCAGGCCACACGCTTTTGCAAAGTAGGCATAGAACGACAGAAACCCGGCTTCATGCTGGCTGTAGAAAGCAGCCCCGACCTGAGCCCTGACCTGATCCCCGACCTGAGCCCCGACTTTTTCGCCAAGTCTCGTGTTCTTGAGGATCGCGGCGGCTATGGCGCCTTCACGCGGCGAGGCGAGACGAATGAACAGCTTCGGAGGCTGAAGACCGGCGACCACGTAGGCGTCTTTAACTGCCTGTTCAGCGGCTTCGAAATCTGCCGGCTCGGCGGAGAGACCAAGGCGCAGGAATTCATCACGGATGACCGGGATTTGAGCTTCCTGCTCTGGGGTGAGCTTGTCGATTTTCATGTTGTCCTCGGGGTTAGAAGAGCTTGAACACGGCCAAGATCGCGGGGCACAGCAAAAGGCAGGTCCGCCAAGGGTGTTGGGCTAGGTATGTTGTGGTGAGGTCTAGGAGTGGCATTAGGCCGCCTCCTTCGCCAAAGCCTGCTCACGGTAGAAATTGCCCGGGGTGTTCAGGTCGATTTCGGCATGATTGGCGACATCAGCCGCGACCGACTTGGTGAACTCAGTGCCGAAAGCGAGGCTTTTGCCATCGCGGTAGACCGCATCAATCGCGATGTAGCCGTCGCGCTCGACGCTAACGACAACCTCACATTCGAAGTCTGGCAGAACGTCGATGTTCAGCAGTTCATCGCGGATGGTGGTGCAGTAAGCGATGCGGGCCATTTGTCTCTCTCCCGTTTCAGGATGAGAGCAGTATGCATAATGCACATTGAGGGGTCAACAAAAAATATGCGAAAGGCATACTATTTTTTGTGCGGCTGCCCGCTGCGTGCGAATCTCGCGCATGAAAAAGCCCGCGCGAGGCGGGCTGGGCTCCGGGAGATTGCGGGAGACTTTAGTCGTACCGTCTGAGTGCTCGGTCGAAGCTAAAAAGGATCATCAGGTATGAAGTCAGTGGCTTCAGTGCCTTTACCCCACTCATCTCACCCATAGTAAATGACGCATTCAGTCGTTGCGGCATAGACGAGTCTTCGTCAGATTGAACTCTAGCGAGATATTCCATTGTGTCTTCGAACGGGAAAGCCCTAGGCATCTCTTTTTCGTACAGCGCTCTATTGAAATGGCGCGCAACCCGCTCACGGTCAAAAATCAAAAACAGAATCCAATGCTTTATCGCCCCGTACAATGCGGCCACAAACTGGAGGGCTACGATTGTAGCGAATAGGACGATCGTTCCAGGCCAATATTCTAGCCCGCTTAACTGCCCTAAAAACCAAATGATTATAGCCGCTACGGCGAAGTCAAAGGCAATAGGAGCGATCCACATAACCCATCGTGGAACTCTTGAAATCATTCTGCTCTCCCTCGGCAACGCCGCACAGGCAGCCCACCTCCTGGTAATGTTCACCTTTCTTCCGTAGCCCACAAGAGGGAAGCAATGTTCTCTCTTCGTTCTTGACAACCGTCTAAGGAATTGCTTCGTAGTAGGGCCTTCTAATGAGACTCCTTGAGGCGAGGGGCAGGGAATGGCGATTAAGTACGTAGCTAAACCGCAGCGCATGCGAAATGAAGAAATCATTGCAGGAATCCGAAATTCGGTAGGGGCCGGACCGCCTATTGATCCGGAGATGCGCATTAAGCGAGTGATTGCGGAAGTTGCCGTAATGATGGCTACTCTGCACGGTGGAGATTGGCGCGTTCAATATAATCCCGATCAGGGTTTGGTTCTGATCGCGCGGCGTCTTCCAGATATCCACTAATCAAGCGCCAAAGCGGATTGATTGCTGCTTCCGGCAATTTATCGATGCTGCGCAGAAGGTCCTTTACAGCAGTTTCACCGCTTACTTTTGGTGCCGGGCCGCCAGATCCTTCCCCGGTTAGCAGCCAGCCCTCGCTGACGCGAAAGGCTTCAGCATATCTGGCCGCAGCTCGGCTGATGCCGCGAATTCCTTGCTCGTGTTGAATGTACGTTTCATATGTCCAGCCAAAGAAGCGAGCGGCTTCCTTGGCTGAGCGAAAGCCTCGCTGAGTCCTCGCCTGCTCCAAGCGTTTCGCAAACTCTGGTCTGTCATCGAAATCCATGGTGTGCATTTTGCATGCTATCGGTATGCATTTCGACTTGACGGATCGATGTGCATAACGCATATTTTGCAGCCATGGATGCTCTTGATATCAAGCAAATTCGCAAGAACCGTGGCCTTACCCAGAAGGATTTGGCCGACCTGGTTGGCGTGAATCTTTCGACGGTTTGGCGTTGGGAGAATGGCCAACCTCCGAAAGGCACGGCCCGCGCGCTGTTATTGCAGATGGATGGTGGCGAGCAGTCTCCTGACCATGGAGCGGCGGCATGACCGACACGGTAAACGCCGGCCTGCTCCGCTCGCTCATCGAACGCATTGAGCGCGTTGAGGAAGACATCCGAGACCGCAACAGCGACAAGTCTGAAATCTACAAGGAAGCACGCGGCCACGGCTATGACGTGAAGGCCATCCGTCGCTGTGTCGCTACGCGCAAGCTCGACACAAACGAGCGCGAGGAACGTGACGCCATTTTCGATCTGTACTGGTCGGCTCTTCATGGCGGCTCTCGCGTGCACGTGTACGAGGAACAGCCGGAGACGGCAAAAGAGACGCAAGAAACCCCAGCGCCAGAACGTAAGACCGCCGGGCACGCTCCCCGAGAGATGGGCAGCAATGGCGCCAACGTGGAGAACGGAGATGTAGACGGCAGCACGGCGCGTGCAGGTCACACAGGCCAAAAAGGCTATGTCGGGACCGGACCCGTAGAAAACCGGAATAGCGAAGAGAATTTTGTAGAGCGGAATACGTCTGGCCCGGACGCTAAACGGGCACCCGATTCTCAATCGGCAGTCTACCCCCTCAATGCCGATCTGCCCGAGGCTGCCCCCAACCCCCAACAAGCCTCGGGCACCCTTTCCAGAGACCCTCGCGACGTTACCTACACGGAGTACAGCGACGGCTTCGACCCCTCCAAACTCTGGCTGAACAAGTCGGGGAGGGCGGCATGACCCAGCAGTTAGCTGCATATGTGGTCGCCCTGTTTTTCGGTGGAGTCTTGATTGGCATCGAAGGCCACGAACGGCGCTGGTCATTCGTCAGAATGGCCGTTGTCTCAGCAGCTTATGCCTCGGTGATTTTCCTTATCGGGGCTCCAGCATGAGCGCGTCTATTATCGTTCTGCGCAATCAACACTGCTGGGGAAGCCTGAACGAGGACTTTGCGCCTCCCCAGCAGCACCCGTACGGCAACGGGTATTTTAAATACGCGGGGCGCACTCGCGCGATCTTTGGGCATGTCAGTTTCGCCCGCGTAAAGGGGCTCGGTGGCTGGCAGGAAACAACCGGACACCGTTCCCCGATCCTTCTCCAATCCGCCCGCGTTACTCCCGCGTGCGCGGATACCGGAGGCTTGAGTAGCTTTCCCCTCCCGGCTGCTCGCCTCCGGGCCAATTTTCTCGGAGCCTTGAAGGCGCTCCGAAGCCTTTTCCTTGTTGGCATCCATAGCGCGTTTGCACTCTTCCAAAGCTCTAAACGCTGCTTGGCTCCACAGTTCCACTTCCTTGCCCTTTCCGCCGGATCAACCGGCCAAGTCAGTACTTGTGACGGACACATAAGTACCGAAGGAAAAACCGCATGTCCGACAAAAGAATTTCCGAAATCGGAAAAGAACTTTCCGGGGCTGACATGAGTACGGCGTTGATTGAAGCTGCTCTATGGGCAGATGAATTGATGGAGGCCGAGACAAAATCTCGGCGGGAAAAGGAATACGTCATTCGAGATCGTCTTGCGGGGAAGATCGGGGTTAGCGCGAGCTACCTCTTTCGTCTGCAATACAAGATCGAGACGATGAATGATGTGAAGGGGTCTGTATATCGCGCGCTTCTGAAGGGCCGCGAACTCTACGGCCTCGTTTGCGAACGCACCGAAGCAGCAGCAGACGCGCTTGAAGCACGCCGGCTAGGCACCAAGGCAAACAACCATGCGGTTACTCAGGGCAGTCAAGCGACTGGCGAAGGAACTTTTGCTGGCCGCGATTGAGTGGCCGAAACGGAGGAAATGATGAGCGATGGTTCAATGATTTTTGGCGGCGTTATGGCCGTTGGCGTTTTGGTCATCAGCAGCATTGGCGGATGTTCCTACTTCTATCCGAAATACAACGTCTATGCGCAACAATTGGCTGGCGAAGCTGAGTTGAAGAAGGCCGAGAGCAATCGACGCATCCGCGTATTGGAAGCCCAGGCCAAGCTGGATGGAGCCTCTCTGGAAGCGAAGGCGGAAGTAGAGCGCGCCAAAGGCGTTGCTCAGGCTAACCAGATCATCGCGGACAGCCTTGGCGGACCGGAAGGCTATCTTCGCTGGCGCTATATCGAAATGCTTCAGGAGACCGGCACGAACGGCAGGGACGTGATCTACGTTCCGACAGAAGCAAATCTGCCCATCCTCGAAGCAGGCAAAACACCTGGTGCAAAGTGATGCGCCCGTTCGAACACGACTTTGCCGACGAACTACGCGGTCCAGACCCATCCGACAGGCTGCACCTTCTGGTCATGGCCGGACTTGGTGCTGCTGCCGCTCTCCTCACCGCCTTCATCTTCTTCTGCTTCGCCTGGAGCGTGCTGGTGTTATGAGCGAGGCAGCGCGCGCCATCCGAATTGCAATCACGGACATGCCTCCGTCTGCCAATGGCATGCGCTCGCACTTCTATGAAGGTGGCAAGGTCCATAGCGTCAAGAGCAAAGCCTATGCTGCCTGGAAGAAGGCTGCTGCATGGGAAATAGCTGCTGCACGCCCTGGCAAGATCACCGGCCCGTACCGGCTTTATATCGCCGTACAGCGCGATTGGAGGAGCAAGCGGGCTCGCGACATCGACAACGCGATAAAGCCTGTCAGTGACGCGCTGGTGGCCGCTGGCGTGGTTGTTGACGACAGTCTTGCCGAAGAGGTTCGCGCCAAATGGGCTGACAACCTCGACGGTCCCGCTGTTGTCGTTCTGATCTGCGCTGCTGAGCAGGAGCTTGCAGCATGAGCGACGTTGCAGCGCTCATAGCGGATATGATCCGTGCTGGCGTCGATCCTGAGATTATCGGGCGCACTGCTGCGACGATTGCCAGCGCCTCTATTGCTGCTCCAGCGCCAAAGACCGCACGACAGGAGCGCAACGCGCGCTACTATCAGAAGAAGTCGTCTGAAAAGCGTCTTAATTCAGACGATCAAGACGTTTCAGACGCCAATTCAGACCTTCTTTCCCCGGAAGGTTCTTCCCCCATACCCCCTTCTCCTAAACCCCTTTCTTCCATTCCCCCTTCGCCCCCTAAAGGGGGCTCTTCCCCCGCTGGCTTCGATGCCTTTTGGTCGATCTACCCCAATCGAGTTGGCAAGCGCGACGCGGAAAAGGCTTTCCTCAAAGCCATCAAACGCGCTGACCTCGAAACCATCCTCACCGGGCTTCGCGGCTACGTCGCTAAGACCGACGACCGGCCATGGTGCAATCCGGCTACGTGGCTCAACCAAGACCGTTGGGATGACGCGCCAGCGCAATCGCCGCAACGGCACTCTACAGCGCCCCCCTTTCGACCTCCGCGCACTGTTGCTGAATTAGCCATCCATCGTCTCGAAACCGGTCAATCTCGATATGAACCTCCCGACAAATCAGATCGACGTTTGGGCAATAGCCACGGATCAGGACAAGCTGAAGGCGCTGGCATCCTTGAACTCGTTGCCATCGCGGCAAACCAACGAAGTGGAACTTCATGAGGCCGGTTACTTCGTTGCTCTCGAAGGGGTAACGAAACACGGCCTTTCAGAAGCCTGCCGCGCCATCCTCAGAGGGCGTCTTGGCCACGCTTTCTACCCATCACCTCCCGAACTGCGTTTGCAGTGCGATGAAGCCATGAAGCCTCATCGCTGGCATCGTGATCGCGAGCGTCGCGAGATGCAGTACATCAACGAACGCCGCGAGAACAACGCTCATGTCCAGCGCTCACCGGCAGCAATCGCCCGGCAGCAGAAGGCATATAAGGCTTTCACAGCAGGATATGAGGCAGACAAGCTCGAGGCAGGTGAGGCCGAACGCGCCGAGATCCGCGCTCGATACGGGATCACAGACGAGGCTGTAGCTCATCTTCCCGATCTAGAAATCCCGTCAAATTTCGAAACGCCAAGCATCAGGAGCAAATCATGACGCTCATCGCATATGCGGGCAAAGACCCCGACGATATTCCATACAGCCTTTCAACGCGTGGATGGGACTTGGTTCGCTATTCGCGCTCCCGGCAGGCTTACAACCTGTGGCGCCGGGGAGGATGGGATACTGCAAGCCTTTCCGAGAGATACGAGGTTCAAGAACCGACAGTTCTCCGCTGGATCACAAAAGAGCGGAGCAAAATGCGCAATCTCCCAGATCCATACTCGAAGGTGGCGCGCTGATGTTCACCGAGGAACAGCCCGAAGACCTCAACAGGATTTACACCAAGTCCTTTCTCCAAGAGGCTCGCAAAAAAGGCCGCGCAGAATTGCGCCGCGTCGGCACGAAGAAGTGCGTCCATCGCGGAATGCCTCAGTGGGCGATTGACATCGTTCAGGAAATTGCAGAACGCCTCGGAGCCTGCATTTCCGACATTGCCGACAGTACGCGGACTTCGCTTGTCGTCGCAGCCAGGAACGAGGCGATGTACCGAGTGAAAGAGCGCAAGCCGTCGCTGTCCTCTACGCAGATAGGCAAGTGGTTTGGGCGGGATCATACGTCTGTCCTCTTCGCCATCGCCAGCTATCAGGAGGCGACCGGCGCAGATCCGCTGGTTGGCTACAACATCAACATTGCCCGCCGTCGCAATGCCGCTCTTCGGGCAGTTGCTCGCAAGCGTGATAGGGAGGCCGCACGATGACCGAGAGCATGGTTGAGCGCTTCGATTTCGACCTCATGGAACAGCGGATGGCCAAAGACCGCGAAGGTCAATGGGTTCGCCATTCCGACTATGCCCAGCTAGCCGCAGAGCTTCGCAATGATCGGGCCGAACTCAAGCGCCTGATGCAAGCCGTTCCCGGCGCGCACTTCTGCCAGGATTGGGATGGTCTGCTTGTGTGGCCCGGAACACCTGAGGCAGACGCCTGCACCTGCGCCACCAATCGCCCAACCCCATCAGAATAGACGAGGAGAGAGCGGATGAGCGAGATACCGGAAGACGTGATGCAGAGAGCTAAGAACACTCTTGCGGGTTGGACCATCGACGATGGCACAATTTCCCAATTCGATGAATGCGCCAAATCTGTCGCCCTCGCCATCATGGCAGAGCGGGAGCGGTGTGTAGAAGTGGTTGAATCTTGGCGCAAGCGAATGTTCGGAGGGCAGCGCCTGTACATTTTCGCAGACGAAGTGGTCCAAGCCATCCGGCGCGGCAACTGAACGAGGATCAGCATGGCAAAGGCACGACGCAAACCGAAGCAAGAGCCACGCATCATCACGCTGGCGACGGTTCAGAATCCGCTGTGGTCTCCGGCGCAGTCGGAAACACTCACTCGGTTTATCCAGGTTCCCATCAATCCGCGTGAAAGTGCCGTTGGCGGCATGGTGGCCAGAAAACTGCTGGATGAGGCGCAAGCCCTGTCAGCGACCCGCTTTCGCATGCTGTGGGAGACTTTGGGCGGGAAAGGAGCCGGCGCCATCGACTACACCAAGGAACCAGTGGACGGCGGCAAGATTGCTGAGCCTATAAATCTTCAACAGATGCAAGCCGGGATCGAGTTGAAGCGCTGCCGCGAGTTGCTAGGGGAGAGAGGCTACAAGCTGGTCTCACAGGTCTGTGGCGAGGGCTACCAAATCAGTGAACTGGTGGACGGGAAGCGTCAGCAACTCTCATTGATGGACGCGCTACGGGGCTTTCTGGACGATCTAAGCGTGATGTGGCGTTACGCAAATCATGCACAACAGAAGCAAGTCGCTGTGCGAAAATGAATTGACGAGGTGAACCCCGTCGAGTACTGTTTTGCTATGCAGGTGATTTGCGCCAGTGTGCAAAACGCTCTTTTCTTGGCCCGTCCGGCTGAAGAGGCAGATCGCAGCATTCCCCGGCAGAGTGCGGGTGCGCCCCGGGGAGCCAATTTTAGTTATCTCCGCATAAGGATCGACAAAGGATCAGCGGCAGCAGACGTTGATCTACAAATCGATCGCCGCTGCTGCGGAAATCGGAGCGACATGCTTCGGCGGGGAGCCAATTCCGCAAGAGCGGACAGAGTTGGTATCTCGGTGTCCCTTACTTGCTGTTTGAATAGCCCCCAGGGCGATAGGCAAGTCGAATCGGGCCGAGTGCCATTCATTCGCCGTCCATGACGGCAACGAGATGCGAGGCGGCGTCCCATTGATGCTGCGAATAATCCCGACTTGATCGGTAAATGGACGGAAGAGGGACTGGCCCGCGCAGAGCCAAGCCGTATCCGCCTCGCATCATCTTCGCGGCTTCACGAAAATGATCAGGATAGCGCCATGAGCTACACGGTCGTCATTGACGAACAGGAGCGCGAGCGGCGTTTCACCAATATGCTCAATCAGGTTTACCGTCATTGTAGGGTAGGGCGCGTGACGCCGAAAGTCTCGTTCTACGGCGGTGTTCCATCGCGTATGGGCCTCCAGATTGGACCTACGCCGTCGCACTCGCAAACTGCGGCAGATCATTTGGTGAATGGTTGGCCGGTGAATACCTGCATCGGCCACGGCTGGTGAAAAGCGCAATGACTAACCCTCCCAAGCCATCTGCAATCGAACGTGAAGCAGAACAGGCAACGGCAGAATACCTTCGCCGGTCGAGCATCACGTTTCTGGAAGCCGCTATCTCGCTCATGTCTCATCACATGAAGCTGAGTGAGGTGGTTGAGGTGCTGAGGACGGAAGCGGCGCAGTTGGAAGAGTTCGGATGAATCTGCAGCCGGGGATGATGTTTGTTCGGAAGCGCAATTCATGCGGCCTTCCGAAGGATTACGAACTGAAGCCGCATCACAAAGCTGGCTATCGCGGCATCGTTTGGCGGGTGTTCCCACGCGGTCGCATCAAAGATGTCTCCGGCCACAAGCACGCTTGCGTAAACATCAGGTTGGAAGAGTTTGGGTGATGCCATTTCGCAAGCGTCCCTACCTGCGTTTCATCTGCAAGGTGGTCAAGCATAGCCCGATCCTATCATTGGGCGGCTGTATGACATGCAAACGATGTGGTGAGGTGTGGTGCCCGCCTCCGTTTGTTGACGATGGCGATAGCTGTCCATCATGGCATCAAATGTGGCTGCACGATCCGGAATTCTGCGATGAAATCGGCAGGATGTCGCCATTCCCGGCCATGTGCTCGTTTGTCGAAAAATACCCAGACTTTAGCGTCCGCTTGACAGAGATGGTCGAGCGAGAATTGGCGTGGATGGCGATCCCGTCATCTGAAAAACAATCATAGGAAATCAACCCATGGCTCGCGGAGGCAAGCGCGAGGGCGCGGGCCGAAAGGCGGGCGCTCCGAACAAGCGCACGGCAGAGATAACAGCCAAGGCTGAAGCATCGGGGCTTATGCCACTTGAATTCATGCTGTCCGTCCTCCGGGACGAGATGGAGACCGCAGAGAACCGCAGGTGGGCCGCTGAAAAGGCTGCTCCATATCTCCATGCCCGATTGGCCAATGTGGAGATGAACGCGAAAGTCGCAGTTTCCCACGAGGACGCCCTTGGCGAGCTTGAGTGACAAAGAGCGCGCAATACGGCAGCGCCTTAAGGCTGACTTCGCTCACTATGCAAACCGATGCCTGCGCATAAGGGCAAAAGACGGGTCAATTCAGCCTTTCACGCTGAACACAGCGCAAACGTACCTGCATTCCAGGCTTGAGGCGCAGAGAGAGGAAACCGGAAAGGTTCGCGCGCTGGTCCTCAAAGGCAGACAACAAGGCATATCAACCTACGTTGGTGGCCGGTACTACCACAAGGTTTCGCACAACAAGGGACTGCGCTGCTTCATCCTCACTCATGAGCAGGACGCTACAAACAATCTGTTCGGGATGGTTGATCGCTATCACCAGCATGTGCCCGCGCTTGTAAGGCCATCGACTGGAGCATCAAACGCCAAGGAACTTTACTTCAACGTCTTGGAGAGTGGTTACGCGGTCGGCACGGCAGGCGCAAAGGCAACTGGCCGTTCACAGACTGTGCAGCTCTTCCACGGTTCCGAGGTGGCATTCTGGCCAAACGCACCAACGCATTTTGCAGGTGTTGTGCAAGCCATCCCAGACTTGCCGGGGACCGAAGTCATTCTGGAATCGACGGCCAACGGTGTTGGCGGCGAATTCCACGAGCGCTGGCAGCAGGCAGAGAAGGGCAGAGGCGATTACATCGCCATTTTCATTCCGTGGTTTTGGCAAGCTGAGTATCGGCGTGATGTGCCGTCCGGCTTCGAACTGGATGAGGAAGAGCGCGAATATCAAGGCGCTTACGGGCTCGACCTTGAGCAAATGGTTTGGCGCCGCAACAAGATCGCTGAGTTGAAGGATCCGCTGTTGTTCAAGCAGGAATACCCGGCGACAGCGGCAGAGGCATTCCAGTCGACTGGGCATGACAGCTACATTCCTGCGTCTCTGGTCCTGAAAGCTCGCAAGAACGAGGTGGCGCCAAGCGGTCCGCTGGTGGTCGGGTACGACCCGGCATGGAAAGGATCTGACCGGCACTCGATGGCATTCCGTCGCGGTCGCAAGGTGATCAAGGTCGAAAGCCGCGCAAAGCTCGACACTATGGCCGGGGCTGGCTGGGCCAAGCAGGTCTTGGATAATGACAAGCCGGCAAGGATGTTCATCGATGTGGGCGGCGTCGGTGCTGGGGTCTATGACCGTCTCGTTGAGATGGGATACGGCGACAAGGTTACGGCCATCAACTTCGGGTCGGCGCCTCTTGAGCCGCAACCGCTGGACGAAGCAGGCAGGCCCAAGGGCGGCTATCTCAATCGACGTGCCGAGATGTGGGGCAATTCGAAAGACTGGCTGGAAGAGCCAGGCGGGGTCGATATCCCGGATGAGGACGCGTTGCAGGCGGATGCCTGCGCGCCTGGCTACAAGTATGACAGCCTGACGCGGGTTGTTCTCGAAAGCAAAGAAGACATTCGCAAGCGCGGCCTTCGCTCCCCTGATGAGTGGGACGCGGTTGCGCTGACCTTCGCAGAGCCCGTGGTTGAACTGCGCATTCCCAAGCGCAGCACGAGCGGCATCTACTAAGCGGGCGACAATATGGCCTCTAAAAAGACGGCAATTGACGACGCCAAGGTAGCGGCGTTCGTCAGAAGCCAAGTTTATGACGCGATCGGGTACGACCAGACGGAGCTTTCGCAACGTCGCGTCAAGGCCATCGAATATTATCGCGGCGAGCTGCGAGACATTCCTGCGAGTGAGGGGCGCTCAAAGGTCACGTCGCGCGACCTGTCCGACCATGTTGGATGGATATTGCCATCTCTCATGCGTGTATTCGCGGCTTCCGACAGCATCGTCTGCTACGAGCCGCAGGAGCCGCAGGACGAGCCTTTTGCCAAGCAGGCGAGCGATTACGTCAACTACATTTTCTGGCGCGAATGCAACGGGTATCGCGTGCTGTGGAATTCGTTCCAAGACGCGCTCATGTTCGGCAATGGAGTTCACAAATTCTGGTGGGAGACCGGGAAGCGCATCGAATTCGAGGAATATTCCGGCCTGGATGAGGATGCGTTCATCCAGCTTGTGGGCGACGATGACGTTGAGGTCACCGAACACACGGTCGAGGAAAAGACGGAAGAGGTTACAGATCCGCAGACCGGACAAGTCTTCGAACAGCCGTATGTCTGCCATGATTTGAAGATCAAGCGGACGTTCAACGAAAACAGCCTTCGCATAGCTGCGCTTCCCCCCGAGGAATTCCTGATCGAGCGAGGCGCTACCTCGATAGAGGACGCCAATTTCGCTTGCCATCGCTCCCTGCGCACTCGGCAAAGCCTGATTGATGACGGCTACAAGCGTGAAGTCGTCATGGGTATCGGCCCTGATTATGACCTCCAGTCGCAGCCGGAAAAGGTCGCTCGCTGGAATCGCATCCTGTACGATCAGAACCATTTCGAATCCGACCCGCTCATGGTCGAGGTCGAGGTATTCGAATGCTATACACGGCTGGACTACGATGGCGACGGCTACGCTGAGTGGCGCAAGATCGTCATTGCCGGCATTTCAGGAAGTGAAGCCGACGAACACCACATTCTCTCGAATGAGGAATGGACGGACGAAGTACCGTTTGCCGAGGTGGTTCCGAACCCAGACGCGCATATTTGGCGCGGCCGATCGCTCTTTGATGAGCTGGAAGATGTTGCCAAGGTCAAGACAGTTCTGACCCGTCAGACATTGGACAATCTGTATCTGACCAATACGCCACAGCGCGAAGTGGTGCTGAAGAACGTCAAGAACCCGGATGAGGTGATCAACCCCACTATCGGCGGGACAATCTTTGTCGACGCTCTTGGGCAGGTTCGCGAGGTGGAAACGCCTTTTGTCGCTGACAAGTCCTATATGATGCTGGAATACCAGGATCAGGTGGCTGAAAAGCGTACTGGTGTGTCGCGGCAGTCGATGGCGCTCGACCCTGAAGCGCTCCAGAACCAAACGGCGGCGGGTGTCCAGGCAGGGCAGAGCGCGGCAAACTCCAAGAACGAGCTTTACGCTCGGAACATCGCTGAAATCGGCCTAAAGCGGCTGTTCAAGTGCATTCTCAAGCTGATTGTCCGCTATCAGGACAAGCCCCGAATGATCCGCCTGCGCAACCAGTGGGTGAACATGGACCCGCGTTCGTGGAATGCGGACATGGATGCAACGGTGTCGGTCGGTCTGGGCTCGGGATCACGCGATCGCGACTTGATGGTACTTCAGCAGATTGCGGCCAAGCAGGAACTTATCCTCGCGCAGATGGGTCCGCAAAACCCTGTGGTGAACCTGACGCAGTACGCCAACACACTGCGCAAGATGGTCGAAAGTGCCGGCATTCGAGAGCCGGACGGGTACTTCAATGAAGTGAACCCGGAGCAGTTGCAGCAATTTGCACAGCAACAAGCATCAAAGCCTGACCCGAAAGCCCAAGCTGAGATGGCAAAGGCTCAGGTGGAGCAGCAAAAGGCACAGCAGAGCTTTCAGCTTGACCAGCAGAAGGCGCAAGCCTCGCTCCAGGCGCAACGCGAAGAGGCTGCACTTAGGCTTCAGTTGGAACGCGAAGAGGCAGCCGCGCAAATCCAGTTGCAGGCCGATAAGGCTGCGGCAGAGCGTGAACAGAAGCGTCTCGACGCGGAACTTAATGCCCAATTGCGCCGCGAAGAAATGCTGCTTGAAGCGCAACTGACACAGCAAGCCAATGTGATGGATGCAGCCGTAAAGGAAAAGCAGGCTGACACAAACATCAAGCGCCAGCAATTACCGGAGCAATAGCGATGGCGAATGAGAAGTTCAAAAACGGCGGCGCGGATCTCCTTGGAGATATGGCCCGCGTCGGCGGCAACATCGAATCCGGCATGACCAATGCCAAGATGGCCGTGAATGGCCCTGGCATCTGGTGTGACCTTGCTCGGTCTGGCGGCAACGTCAACGCTCTGGCAATCGGTGGAACGCCGGTTCTGACCGGAACGAATGGTGTTGCTTATGCGGGCTTCACCGCCACAGCAACAGGCGGCAAGACGCCATACGTCTATTCGTTGGTTGGCACGTGGCCAACGGGCATTTCAGTGAACAGCGGAACAGGCGCCGTGTCCGGGACGCCTACACAGACTGGCTCATTCGCTAATCTGTCGGTTCGTGTGACGGACAACCTGACGGCCACGGCACAACTGGCCAACTTCACTCTCGTCATCTCGTAAGGAGACTTGCAATGACCGACAACGATTTCAAAGCAGCTGGCCCCGGTTTCATGGGTGATATCACTCGTCAGGGCGGCACTCCGGTAGCCAGTGGCATGACCAATGCGCAGATCAAAACGCGCGGTGCCGGCCATCTGCCGGACCTTTCCCGCCAGGGCGGTACAGTCATTTGAAACTGACCGACATCCCTTCTTCAGAACTCGAATTTCTCGCGAATAGCGAAGGGCTGCGTGCAGTTTTCGATGACATGGAGAAGCGGACATTTGAACAAATGGTCGATTTGCCCTTTTGGGCGAGTCGCAAACGCATGGCGGCGCTTGTGGAGCGCATCCGTGTGATACGAGACGTGCAGAACACCATTGTGGGCCTGCGAGCCTACAGCAAGGTATCTGCCGGGCAGCGAGGCTAATCCTTTCTGCAATAGGCCCGCCGTGAGGCGCGTCAGTCCCAGCGCAGTCAACCCACCGTGGAACTGCCCGATGGAGCTTTTACCATGCAAGATGGAGTCAACCCGGAAGGGAACTCAACCGGCGCGCTGACGCTTGATCAGGGCGCTGAATTGATGGCCAATTTCGTCAACCCAAGGACGGAAGAGGCCGCCAATACCAAACCGCAAGCCGATGCTGCCGAGCCTGACCAGGCCAACGAGCGCGACGAAACGGAACAGGTCTTGGAGAGCGAGCAGGACGAGACCGAGCCGGAAGGCGAAGTTGAAGAGCCTGACCTGTCGGAATCCGACGATGAGCCCGAAGTTGAAGAGCCTGAGCAACCTCAGAAAATCCGTCTGAAAGACGGCACGGAGGTCACGCTTGACGAGATCAACAACGGCTATATGCGCGATGCCGACTATCGTCAGAAGACGATGGCACTAGCCACCGAAAAGAAAGAGGTGGCCGGCCTTCGTACAGATCTGACGCAGAAGGCCCAATTTTTCGAACAGAACGCTGAATTCGCCATCCAACTGGCAATGGCCCATCTGCCGCAGCAGCCGGACCAGTCTCTAATCCAGACTGATCCGATCGGCTTCTTGCAGCAGAAAGCCTTCTACGATCAGCGCATTGCCGAGCTACAGCAGCTTCACGAAGCCAAGCAGGTAGCCGAGCAACAGCGCGTTGCGCAGGAGGATGAAGGGCGTCGTGAGCGGCTCATATCCGAACTTGAAGCGGCCCGAGCCAAGATGCCGGAACTTCAGGACAAGGCGAAGTACCAGAAGTTCAATGCGGACCTCAAACAAGCGGCACAGCACTACGGCTTTTCCGAAGCCGATGTGAACGCGATCGAGGATCATCGCTATCTGCTCCTTGCAAGGGACGCGATGGCATACCGTCGATTGCAGGCCGCGAAGCCAAAAGTTCAGCAAAAAGTGCAGAACGTCCCACAGGTGCAAAAGCCAGGGCGTCGCATTGAGCAGAACGAGGCGCAGTCCCGCAACGTGAAAGAGAAATGGGCCAAGCTGAGCAAAACCGGCTCACTCGAAGCAGGTGGTGAGCTTCTCCTCGAACTGACCAAAGGACGCTAGCTATGGCACAGGTAACCGGAACATTCAGTTCCTACGATGCGGTTGGTAACCACGAAGATCTGGAAAATGCGATCTATCGCATTACGCCGGAAGAAACCCCCTTCATGCAGTTGATCGGCACGACGAAGGTTGAGGCTGTCCGTCACGACTGGCAGACCGACACTCTCGCAACGCCCGCCGCCAACGCGCAGGTTGAAGGCGATGACTACACCTATGCAACGCGCAGCCCAACCAAGCGCGTCGCGAACTTCACGCAGATCAGCTGGAAACCCGTCATCGTCACGGAAACCCAGGACGCTGTTAACAAGGCCGGTCGCGATACCGAGCTTGGCTATCAGCTTTCCAAGGCATCCGTGGAGCTTAAGAAGGACATCGAGTTTTCGATGCTTTCCAATGCTGCATCGGTTGCGGGCGATGACACGACCGCTCGTGTTTCTGCCGGCTTCCCGGCATGGTTCACGACCAATGCGGATCGCGGCGCTGGTGGCGCAAGTGGTGGCTTCAGCTCGAACACCGGGCTTGTTGCTGCCGCGACCAACGGCACGCAGCGCGCATGGACCAAGACGCTGCTCGATAACAGCATCCAGAGCGTTTACACCTCTGGCGGCAATCCGAGCATCATCATGGTTTCGCCCTACAACAAGCGCGTGTTTTCCACCTTCATGTCGGACGCGAACGTGGCGCCTTTCCGTCGTCCGGTCTCGGACAACAAGAAGCAGGGCGTCATCCTGGCGGCGGCTGATGTCTATCAGTCGGATTTCGGTGAACTCGACGTTCTGCCGAACCGTGTGATGTCCACCAGTGCGGCAGTTGCCAGAAACGTGTTCATCATCGACACGTCCAAGGTGGCTCGCGGCGTCCTCCGTCCGATGACGCAGGATACCCCGGCCAAGACTGGCGATGCGAACAAGAAGGTCATCAAGACCGAATGGACGCTCGTCAATCGCAACGAAGCAGCGCACGGCATCATTGCCGATGTCTTCGGTCTGACGGCCTCGACCTAAATCCAGGCGACAACCGTAAACCTTAAGGGGCTGCTTTCGAGCGGCCCCTTTTCTCATGGAGGATGCTCATGAGCAACGAAGTTAAGCGGGGCAGACCCCCGAAGGCTGAAACGCTGCCGGTGCGGCTGAACACAGCTTATTGGCCGCTTGATGGACGCGGGCGTCAGGATGAAGGCTCCGAAATCGAGCTTCCGGCTGACGAAGCGCGCGGCATCGTGGAAAAAGGTTTGGCAGTCAGAAATGACGCCTTTTGACATCACCCAAGGCGATTGGCGTCTGTTCTCTCATGACGCACATTCCGGGGTCACTCGCTGGTTTCTAGACCTCGGGAATGGTCAGATGATCGTGCGCACCGATACGCCGGTTGACGATCTGATCAGCGACAACGCCGAAGCCTACAGCAACAGCCTGAGCCAGAATTGGGGAGACGGGCAACGGGTCGCGTCTATCCCACTTGATGTCTATTTCAGCCAGCTTGCGGAGGCCCGCAAGAATGGTGATCGCAAGTACATCAAGAAATGGCTCAACGACTCCGATAATCGCAAGTTCCGCACGTTCAAGGGAACCGTTTGATGGCTCTCGGAACCTACAGCGATCTTGTCGCCAGCATTCAGTCTTGGATGTTCGACAGGTCAGATATCGGCACGGTCTGTCCTGATTTCATCGCTCTTGCCGAGGGTGAATTCAACCGTGTCCTGCGTACGCGCGAACAAATAGCCATCGCGACGCTTACACCGGATGTAAACAGCCAGATCACGTTGCCGGTTGACTATCTCCAGTTTCGCAATGTGGTGGCTTTGGGTAATCCCAGGTGGGAATTGCAAAACGTTGCGCCAACGTGGCGCGATGACGCCTTTGCCTATCGTTATTCCGGCCAACCTGCGGTGTTCAGCCTTGACGGCGACAAGGTGACGATACTGCCGACAACGGCGCTCAACATAGAACTCGAGTATTATGCAAAAATCCCGGCACTTGGCCCGTCGTCTCCAACAAACTGGCTTCTGACGAAATCACCCAATGCCTATTTGGCCGGGTGTCTCAAGCACGCCTGTATCTACATCGGGAATGAGCAACGTGCGGCGATGTTCGGGGAGCAGATGAATGGCGCCCTGGATCAGATCCTTAGTGATGATCGCGCCGCTGTTTATTCGCGTGCCGGCGCACGGAAAAGCGGCCCAACGCCATGATCCCTTTCGCGCAGTTCGGCCCGGATCGATCGATCTTCGACGCGACCTTTTGCGACAAGATCGAAAACGTTCTGCCAAAAGCAGGTTCGTACGGGCCGTTCCCAAGCTTTTCGCCTGTGTCTCTGGCCCTCCCATCTGCGCCGCTTGGGACGATCCTGGCGTATGTCGATAACGGCCAATATCGGCTGTTTGTCGCGACCGCGACTAGAATTTACATGTTCGACATCGCAACACTCGGCTGGATCGATGTCTCAAAAACTGGCGGCTATTCCGGAACGTCTGACCGCAAGTGGTCATTCACGCAGTTCGGTGATCGCGTCATCGCTACGAACGGCGGTGATCCGGTCCAGTGGATTAACGTAAATACGCCAGTCCAATTCGCAGATCTGCCGAACGCGCCAAAGGCGTTCTACACAGGAACGCTTGGCGATTTCGTCATGATGGCGAATTTGGCCTCTAACCAACGCGCCGTGCAATGGTCAGGTCTCAATGACTCGGCTTTCTGGACTCCAAGACAAAGGTCCTCAGACTTCCAGCCTTTCCCTGATGGCGGCGAAATCATGGGGTTCGCCGGGGGAAACCAGGGCGCGGTGATCTTCCATGCTGAGTCAATCCGTGAAGGCGCTCTAGCGCTAGATACGTCGCTTGTCATGACGTTCACGCAGACCGTAGCCAATCATGGCTGTCTGGCGCCTCGTTCCATCGTGCAGACGGGAAGCGGGACATACTACCTCTCTGATGACGGGTTCTATCGCTACGGCGTTCCGCCTGTCCCAATCGGAGTTGAAAGGGTCGACAATTTCTTTCTGAATGATGTCGACCTGTCGGAAGTCTTCCAAGTCTATGGTTCGGAAGACCCCAACCGCAAGATTGTCTATTGGGCTTACAAGTCCACAGCGAACCCCTTGGCTGGCTCTTATGACAAGGTTCTGTTGTATCACTACGGGATTGACCGCTGGTCGCTGCTGAGCCCTGGCACGATCCTGACCGGCCTCATTGACGCTGTGACGCCCGGATACACGCTCGACAGTCTGGCGAGTCTCGGGCTCGGCTTGGATCAGTTGCCGTTTTCGCTCGACAGTCGGGCGTGGGCGGGTTCCACGCCTCTCATCGCTGCTTTCGATACGTCGTATCGTTTTGGCTTGTTCTCGGGGCCGCCGCTGCCAGCCACATTGCAGACTGGAGATACACAGCTAACCCCGGGCGCTAGAACCTTCGTCAACGGCTTTCGAGCGCTTTGCGATGCGCCACAGATTAGCGGTCGGGTTGCAGTGAAGGATTGGGCTGGTGGCAATGGCACTTGGAAATTACCTGCCTCCGCCAGTCTCAAAACCGGTCTCATTCCCGCTCGCGCTTCGGGGCAATTCCACAGGTTTGAGGTGACGATCCCGGCAGCGGCGGCGAATGTCTGGAATGACATACATGGTGTTGATCCTGTCGGCTCACCTGAAGGCCAGCAGTGATGTCAAACTTCGTTCAGAACAATTGCCGGGTGCTTGGGACACACCTGACGGGCACCACGAACACCACCGTTCTGACGGCAACCGGATACACCCAAGTCATAGGTGTTAGGCTTTCGAACATCACCTCGAGCGACAAAACAGCATCGGTAGGGTTCTACAGCATCAGCGCAACGGACGAATACAAGTTGCTTTTCCAGCACATTGTTCCTGCCAATAGCGCGGTCTGGCTCCCGCTCGACGCGTTCGCCTTGAACGTTGGCGATGAAATCCGGGTCCAGGCGAGTGCGGCGAACTCCATAGACGTAGTGACTTCCATCGCGGAAGTGCCGGGGCGCTCCGGATGATCCTTCGCAACGCTACCGAGATGAGCGCGGATGAGATGGCGCCTTATTGGGCGGACATTCGCACCTGTCTCGCCATCTATTGCAAGCGCTTCAGCGGTGAGGAGACCGTAGAGAACATCCTGAGCGAGTGCCTAGAAGGGAAGCGCACCCTCTGGCTGTGTCTTGATGGCGATGAAGTCGTTCTGACGCCGATCACGGAGATTGTGACCATCAACGCCACCGGGAAAAAGCAACTGATCCTGGCAGAGGTAGGCGGCTCGCGGCTCAAGGAATGCCTTCCGCTGCTTGATGACATCGAAAGGTGGGCCAAGGAGGTCCACGGCGTCGAAGAGGCGCAATTGGTTGGCCGGAAGGGATGGGGGCGCCTACTCCCCGAACTTGGCTATGCCGAAAAGGCTCGGATTTACCGAAAGGCTCTCTGAAATGGGCAGCAAAAGCAGCACTCAAAAGACCGAAAGCAATCCACCAAAATATGCGCTCCCCGTGATGGAGAGGGGAGCGCAGGATGCTCTTGCTCTCTACAACAGCGGTAAGGGTTACAACGTCTATGACGGTCCAACACAGGCGCAGTTCTCTCCCACATCGCTTCAAGGGATGAATGCTTTACTCGCGGCCACTGGCGGCGGGGCACCGATCACGAACGAAGGCGTTTTCAATACTCCACAGATCCAGCAGGCACAGCAGGCCATTGCGGCGGTGAAGGCAAAGAACGCTGCTGCTCAGCCCGCTCCTGCCTCTGGCCCCGGCGTCTGGCTCCAGCAGCAGGGTGGCGAACGGCGACAAGGCGGGCGAGAGGGCTCAAACGTTCCTGTCATGTACTACATCAACACCGTGACCGGCGAACGCAGCGATAAGCCTCCGCAAGCCTATATTGACCAGCAACGCAAAGCCCAGAGCGGCGGCAACCTGTGGTGATGTGATGGGAAACTCGACAAACTCTGCCCAGAAGCCCAGCACGACGAACGCCAATGGCGCGGCGCCGGCTTGGTCGAATGTCGGCTCCGATGCCTACAAACAGCAGAATAATCTGCTGCAAACGGCACCTATCGCGGCGGCGAACCAGACTATCGCACAAGGCGGGCAGGGCGCGGCCACACAGGACGCCATCAAGAAGTTCCAGAACGGCATGGGGCAGATTGATCCCAGCGCATATCAGGGCATCCTTGGACAGGCAGGACAGGGCGGCGCGGCAAACCAATACCTTACCGGATATGCGCGCGGCGACTATCTCAATGGCTCGCCAGAGTTGAGCAACATCATAAACCAGACCAATCAACAGGTGGGCGATCAGGTGAACGCTATGTTCGCTTCTGGTGGCCGGTATGGTTCGGGAGCGAACCAGGGCGTATTGGCAGACTCCATCGCCAAGAACACCAGCAACCTGCTCTACAACAACTACAACCAGCAGCAGCAGAACCAGATGAACGCGGCCAACGCGCTGGAGGGCGCGCAGCAGGGCCGCATGGGGCTTGGCTTGAACGCCGCTGGCGGCCTTGCCAATGTGCAGGGGCAAAATCTCGCCGGGAAGCGTTCCGACGCTCTCAACGCGGCGGGGCTGGAAAATCAGGGCTTCGGCAATCTGATGCAGATGATAGGGCAGCTTCCGAACATCCAGAGCAACAAGGTCTTCGACGCCAATCAACAGATGGGCCTCGGCAACAAGCTTGATCAAGCCAGCCAGAGCCAGCTTAACGACCTCATCAATCGCTGGGGCCAGAACGATATGCAGGATTGGGCACGCCTTGGCGGCCTCCTCTCTGCTGGCACTCAGTCGGCTGGAAATTGGGGCACGCAGAACACCACGACCAAGCAGCCGGCGAACATCCTTGGCGGTCTGGCCGCACTTCTAGGCGCGTTCTAACGAGGTTTCCAGATGGCTGGCATTCTTGATCTTCTGAATGGCAATTCGCAGCCTTCTGCGCCTCGCAGCGGAGGCGCGAGCGATTTCCTGCGGCGTCTCGCGCCTGCAATCGCCATGATCGACCCGCGAAATGCCCAGTTGGGCGCCGGCCTCATGGCGATGAACGCGGACCGAGACGAGCGCGCGCAGAAGGCCCAAAACCAGAATGCAACGGCAGGCTGGCTCCAGCAGCAGGGCATGGGCGCTCAGGAGGCATCTTACCTCGCCTCTGATCCGGCTGCTTTGCGCGCTTGGTATTCCTCTTGGAAAGCTGGCGACAAGCCAGATTGGAAAATCCAGCGCCTGCTCAATGATCAGGGCCAAGAGCAGGATTTCATGGTTGACCAGAACAATCCAGAACGTCGAAATCCCATTGGTGGGCCCAAGGCTGACAGTGTTCGCGATCAATTCGGCCTCAATCCGATTTATGGAAAGCGCGGCGGGAAAACCATCGTCATGCAGCCGTCTAAGGCTGGCGGCCTTGTGGAGGCTCCGCTGCCCGAGGGCGTCGATCTTACCCCTGGCGTCGATCGCGTTGACCTCGGCACGGCTTGGGGCATAACCGACCGTTCGGGGCAAGTGGTGTCTACCATTCCCAAAGACTTGGCGGGAGCCGAGGCCGAAAAGGAGAAGGGAAAGAGCCGAGGGCAAGCGCAATTCGATCTGCCGCGCGTTGAGCAGAACGCCCAACGCAGTATCGACCTCCTGGAGAGGATGAAAACCCATCCGGGGCGAGCAGGGTCAACCGGCTTCTTGGAAGGATTGTTGCCCGCGCGCTCGTCCGAGCAGGTGGATTTTCAAGGCCTTGTCGACCAGACGAAAGGGCAATCGTTCCTTGAGGCGTACAACACCTTGCGTGGCGGCGGCCAGATCACCGAGGTTGAGGGCGCGAAGGCCGAAAACGCGATTTCTCGGCTCGGCAACTATCGCTTGAGTGATGAGGAATATCTTAGGGCCATCCAAGACCTTGAAGACGTGATCCGCTCGGGTGTTTCGCGTGCGAAAATGCAAGCCGGTGGCAACGCCGAGCCAACAACGCCGGAAGGCGGTCAGAAACGCTACAAATTCAATCCGTCAACTGGTGAACTCGAATGATTGAAGTCGAGCTTCCAGACGGCGCCATAGCGGAATTCCCTGACGGCACGTCGCCGGACGCGATCAAGGGCGCTTTGCAGAAGCGCTTCGGCAGGCTACAACCGTCTCAGGGTCTAAGGGCAGGCTTGTCCGAACTCTCTGCCCTTACTCAGAAGGCAGGTCGTTACAATACTCCTCCCGAGATTGCCGCCGCTGCTGATCAATACGAAAAAGGTGCGGGAACCGGTCTGTTAGCTGATATGACTGGCTCTGGCATGGCGAATGCGGTCCCATTTGCAGATGAGCTATATTCCGCCCTTTCTGCACTTCCAAAAGCCGCGATAAGCGCGGTTCAGGGGAAGGGTTTTCACCCGGCTGACGAGTACAACCGGTCCCAGGACTTGCAGGCTGAATTGCAACGCCGTCGCAGCGAACGCCATCCTATAGCCTCGACAGTAGGCAGCATTGCTGGAGGTTTGGGCGCTACGGCTCCTTTGGCCACTGGCGGCTTGTCATTTCTCAATGGCGCAAAACCAACGGTTGCCAGCATGGGCGGACGCGCAGCCGCTGAAGGGGCTGCATATGGCACTGCGTATGGGGCCGGCGAAGGTAAGGGGCTCGATGAGCGACTTTGGAACGCGCTGAGAGGTTTTCTCAGCGGCGGTGCAGTCGGCGGCACATTTGGATCCGTGGCTGGCAAACTGGCATCGAAAGTCAGCAATGCAGCTGTGCCTACAGTCGAGGATCTTCGAACTGCTGGCCAAGCTGCATATCAACAAGCCGACAATGCGGGCGTCATTTTCACCCCCGAGGCGGTGAACCGTCTGAAAATGGACGTTGGCAAACGTCTTGTGGACCTTGGCTATGATCCAGCGTTGCAGCCTGGGGCGGCGGCAGTTGTGAAGCGCATTGACGACCTGGCAGGACAGAACGTCACGTTCACCGGACTGGACACCCTTCGAAAAGTTGCCTCGAACGGATATGTCCCCGGCAATAAGTCAAACAACAAGGCAGTTGGCGGGATTATCAATGCAATTGATGACCTCATCAAATCGCCTAAGCCCTCTGAAGTCTTGGCGGGCGATACACAGCTTGCATCAGACGCCGTGACGCGAGGTCGCGAAATCTGGTCCCGACTTTCCAAGAATGAGCGTGTAGCGGATGCTATCGAGCGCGCAGAACTTCGAGCGGCCTCGACTGGTTCAGGCGGGAACGTTGACAACGCTATCCGGCAGAATTTGCGACGCTTGCTTGAAAACCCTCGCGGCTTCACAGAAGCGGAAATCGCTGCTCTTCGCAAAGTAGTGGAAGGCACTGCGACGCAGAATGCACTGCGCCTCGCAGGGAAACTATCGCCTTCCGGCAACGGCCTGATGGCTGCTCTCGGCATCGGCGGGACGATGATCAATCCAGCCGTTGGCGTGGCATCTCTTGGCGGTATGGGTGCCAAGGCAATCGCTGACGGCATGACCAAGGCAAATACTGGGGCGCTCAGCTCGCTTATTAGGAGCGGCGGCGCGCCGGCTCAGCAGCCTCTTACTCCATTGATGCAAATGATTACTGAGGCTTTGTCGCGCGGGTCCGGTCAGCAGCTTCCGGGGTACACAGGCCGGTAGAGGCGCAGATGGTGTCCAATCCCGCTTCGAAATACGGCTTTGCGTATTTGTCTAATGAGCCGTTTAGCACCGGCAGAATAAAAACCAACAGCCCAATGCCGAGGCAAATTGTATCGCCCAAGCCTTGGCGTTCTGACCAAAAAACGGTTCGCGCTTCATCCGTGATCTATATACGCTCTTGCATCGACGTTTTGAAGGCTGTCGCGGATTTGGAAACAGAAAGCCACCAAACTGCGGCAATTGTCACTGGCGTCAACACCAAAGGCTTGAACCAAGGGTTCAGTATTGCGTGCAAATGCCCGTCGAGGCCGGTCAAGCCAGCTCCGAAGATGACCACTGCGTAAATCGGCCAAAGTGGTTGCTTTCCAAGCCGCATATACGAGACAGCTAGAGCGAGCGGAACAGCCAGCATCACGTAGGTGTTGGATTCGGCCCTTGGGTTGAAAACGTTCATGTAGAACGCCGCGAGGAGGAAAACGGCAAAGGCAGTCCTTTTCGTGTCTCCCTCTCGGTCAATCCAGAGAACGAAAGCAAGGACCACGCCTGCGGCGGCCAGACGGACAAGCAGGATGATGTTTGCCGGAACATCCACGCCGATAGCTGTGAGGACGCCGGAGAAGTCAGCGGGCCGGAAGAAATCCGACTCGGTGTGGCTCATAGACGTAAGCAGTTTGAAGAACTCTAAGTGCTGTGCGGTCACGTAGTCAGCCGGTGCAAAAGCGTAGGGGGCCGCGAAGACAAGCAGGAAGGCAATCGCCAGATTGGGGATCATCTTCGGTCTGAGGGCTCCTACAAGGAGAATGACCACTACCGCAGAAGGCTTGGCGAGCAACGCAATGAACGCCCATAAGGTCGTTGCGGATCTGCGACCATCGAGCGCGCTCATAGCCAGCATCCAGCAGGAGGCAGTTAGAAGGATCGTGGCTTGTCCGTTGCGGATAGCCCCAAGGGAGAGCGGGAGCGCGATAAAAAGCGCAAAGGACGCCATCTCTGTTGAATTGGTGGCGTCAAGACGCTTGGCCTGCTTGAAAACAACCCAAGTCAACATGCCGACGCTCAGGCAACGCCACAGTAATCCGCCGACTATCGGCCCGGCAGCATAGAACGGAAAATAGAGAGCAGCAAAGCCGGGGGCATAGAGATACCCCATCGTGCTTTCGAGGTTGTACAGATTCCCGCCAGAATAGAACATTTGGGTTCCGAAGTCATAGGCGACAAGAACCGACCTGACTTCTGGTTGCATCGCGGCGATAGCCAGAATGACGACGGTTGAAATAGTCCAAACCAAGAAACCAATGCGCTCATAGAGCGCGTGCGAAACCTGCACCATATCCCCCGACACAGCGAAATAAACCACGCTTTTACAAGAAGTCGGGACTGTTTTCCATGAGGCAAATGAATGGCCTATGTAGGGACACCCCGTTCACGCGGGAGCGAATTGGACACTCTTGCTTCTATCCTCCAAGGCGAGGCTGGTGGCGAAGGCCTCAGAGGTTTGCAAGCCGTTGCAAGTGTCATCCAGAACCGAGCCAATCAGAATTTTTCAGGGTATGGGTCATCCTTGCTGGACCAAGCTCTAGCTCGGAACCAATTCCAAGGCCAATCATCCAGGGTAGGAAGAGAAGCTCGAACCGTTGCTGAACAACTTCTCGGTGGCCGCCTCCCAGACGTAACCGGTGGCGCGCTCTACTATGCCAATCCCGGAGATTCAACAGCCTCTTGGGCTCGGCGCCTCAATGAGGGAAACGCGCTTAAAATCGGGAACCACTATTTCACCGACAATGCAAAAGGTGAGCCGTTTTCCAATCCTTATGCAGGGATGGCAGACGGACCCAAGGGGCAGGAAGCCTACCCGCAAGCCGCGCCCGCCCTTCCGCCTCCCCGAATGATTGCCGACAGGCCGATAGCTGAGCCTCAGACGCAGACGGCGCAAGGCTCGCCCCCAAGTGGATTGCTATCATTGCTGGGTGGCGATGGGGAGGAGAGCCAGGGGGGCGGCAACTCTCTGATGAACGCGCTCATGGCAATGCAGCCGCAGGACGCACCGCAAGCACCGCCGATGCCGCAGCAGCCACAAGGGCCGACGCTTGCGGATCTAGTCTCTCAATTCATGCAGTCGAGGAAAATCGGATGAGTAGTATCTATGATTGGAGCTTGACTGCATCGGACAATGATGATGCGGACAGCATCATCAATTGGTTGGAAAATCAGCTTCCGAACACCGTGAACAACTCCGCGCGCGCCATGATGCAGCGCATGGCCGAGTTGCTCAAAGACATGGGCGGCGCGATCACTGCGACGGGGACGGCAAACGCGATCGTTCTCACCGCCGCTTCACCCTTCACGATACTGACAGATGGTCTTCTGGTCTCCTTCAAGGCGGCGCTTAGCAATACGAGCGCGACCACAACGATTGCCGTCAACGGCCTCGCATCCAAGCCAATCCGAAAGCAGGGGTTGGGCGGAGATATCGCTATCTCGCCAAATGACATTCGACAGAACGGCATCTATCGGCTGGTGTACTCAACCGCTGCAAACAGCGGGACAGGAGCATGGATGCTCCAGGGTTCGGCAGGATCTTTCGAAACTGGAACCAAGTTGCTTTTCCAGCAGACCACCGCGCCAACGGGATGGACGAAGGATACAAGCAACAACGACAAGGCTCTCAGAGTTGTGTCAGGGTCTGTTGGGACCGGTGGTTCTCTGGCTTTCACGACTGTTTTCACCAGCCAGAACGTCGGCGCCACGGCACTCTTGTCCACTCAGATACCACCACATGCCCACAATTTCTCAGGCACTACCGGAACTGAAAGCGTTGCTCACACCCACACAGTTTCTGTCACCGGAGTAACCTCAACTGATGGCGACCATACCCACGTGGTCGGCGCGAACTACATCGGGTCTGGCACATCCAGCAATGCTGGCTACATCACCCCTAGTGGTCTTGGTGCCACCACTTCATCCAATGGCGCTCACTCCCATACAGTTTCGGCTTCTGGAACGTCCGCCGTCCAAAGCGCCAATCACACGCACAGCATCACCGGCACGACAGACTTTACGGGCGGCGGTGGAACGCACACGCACACCCTGAATCTCGCCGTCCAGTACGTGGACGTGATTGTAGCAACGAAAGACTGAGGCCTATGCAAAAACCGATCGCGACAAAAGGCGAAATCTGCCCCTTCCATCAAAAGGACGTTTCGAAGGTTTGTCACAGATGCCCGTTGTTCGTTCTCGTGCGGGGCACTGACAGCAATTCCGGTAAGGAAGTCGATGAATGGGGCTGTTCCTTCGCTTGGACGCCTGTCCTCATGATCGAGAACGCCAACCAATCGAGACAGACCGGGGCCGCCGTCGAGAGCTTCCGCAATGAGATGGTTAGGGCCAACGGCACAGGCCAGAAATTGATGGCTCTGCAATCGATGCGCAACATCGCGATGTTGCCTGGGAACGGCGAATGACCGTCTCAATCTTCTCGCCTGACTGGCGAAACGAGATCCTACGTGAACTTGCCGGCAAGGTCTCGACTTCCGCCACCGCTGGCAATGGGCAATGTACCTTGGCGCTTTCAGGTGGGAACCTCGTCCTGACGCCATTGGGTGGCAACTATTTGTATGTCAACGGGATGCTTTGCACAGTCCCTTCTGGCGGCGTTTCTCTTGCGGCTACGGGCCTAACCCCATCCACTCTCTACTACATATACGCCACTCAATCGGGCGGTGTTGTGAACGCTCTTGTCGCTTCCACAACAGGGCATGTGACCGGCTTGAATGGCGTTGAAGTGATGAGCGGTGATGCGACCAGAACTCTTGTAGGGATGGCGCGGCCTGTAACCGGTCCCGCCTGGGTGGATTCCCTTGGGCAGCGCTTCGTCCGGTCTTGGTTCAATCGCCCTAAGAGCAAGCGCGGTGCAGCGACCTATTCGGCGGACAGGTCTACAACCTCTGCAACCTTCGTAGAGCTGAACACCGAAATCAGAAACGAATTTCTGATCTGGGCAGACGAAGCCGTGACAACAATGTTCTCAGGGTGGGGACGAACATCGGGTGTTGGTAGCGGCATCTTGGTTATCGGCCTTGACGGAAGCTCTACGATAACGGGTCGCACAGGGACCGCACTGTCAACGAGCGCGCCGTTGAGCTGCTCAGGTATCCGCGATCTATCGGAGGGATACCACTACGCCAGCATATTTGCCGAAATCAGTGCAGGGGGGACCTTCACTGTATTTGGCACAGGCGATGCTGTCGGCGCTCTTTTCACAACAGTCCAGTAGAAGGAAATTGCCCTATGGTCGATATTCCGCTCAAGATTACGATAGGCATTCCGGCAGATAGCCTGCCATCCCCTGTTTCAGGGCCGATCAAGCGTATCGCTCACGCGCGGAATGCCGCCGATCCGTCAACGCAAAACACAGCATGGACGGCTGTTCCACAACTCAGCCTATCTCTTGCGGGCATCGGCGCGGCGAACAACGTTCGTTTTGACTTCAGTGGGGTATGCGGTCATTCCGCGTCTGGATTGGTGCAATTGGCCCTGTTTCGGGACGGCAACCTCCTCGATATCGGCGCATCGGCCTATCCGCAATCAAACGCTGATATCGTGCCTCTCTCCTGCACGTGGATAGACAGCACGCACGGAGGCGGGGACCATACCTATGCTGTTTTCTGGCGGGTTTGGTCGGGTACGGGCTATCTAGGCCGCAGGGGAGACAACCAGCATATTTTTGGGACACCCAGCCTCATAGTCGCATCTGAGTATGCACCATGAAGGTAGAGCTTTTCCAAAGTCGCCAACCCTGCGAACTCGTCAGCTTCCTAGATGCAGATTTCTATGGCGCCGGGACCGGGATCTTGCCTCCAGAAGTTCGCATAGGACATGTCTTTTTGCCGGGATGCGAGCGAGGCGACATTCTCGATATCGAGGCCATGTTCCAAGTGACGAACGATCTTGGGTACAATGTCGAGTTCACTTCGAAATTAGTTCTCACACAGAGCGCGACGGGGATTTCCGGTCAGCCCATTACCAACCCTCGTTATGGCCTTGGTGAAAACGTCACACCCGCGATGCACCACATGGTGCGGAACATGACAGACAGAGTGCTGATTGAAAAATCGGGTGACTATTATGTCGCCGCAATCGGATACGCCGGGTCCGATGGCGAAGGACCGAACGATAAAATCAAGCTGGATCGCGGCGGACACATGAGCGTCCTTCGCTTCCGCGAATAGCGAGCGCTCCGCTTCAAACCCTCTCCTCCTGAAAGGACAATCCATGGATCGTAGCAAGTTCTACGAGAGCCTTCGCGCGCGCAATTCTGGCGTGTTCGGAACTTCCCTTTCACAAACCCAGGTCAATGGGACGGAGGCGCTTCTAAATGAAGGCCAGTCCATCGGCTTGCCGCTTCGCCAACTCGCGTATGTTCTGGCAACTGCCTACCACGAGACGGCTCGCACCATGCTGCCAATCGAAGAGTATGGCAAAGGGAAGGGACGCCCATACGGCAAACCAGCCGGCCCATATGACAAGATCTATTTCGGGCGCGGGTTCGTGCAGCTCACATGGTTGGAGAACTACCAGCACGCTGGCGAGGTGCTTGGCATCAATCTGGTCAAGTTTCCTGAGAAGGCTCTGGATCTCGATATCGCTTCTGAAATCCTCTTTCGGGGGATGATGGAGGGATGGTTCACCCGCAAGAAGCTGTCCGACTACATCAGCGGCGATAAGGCCGACTATGTGAATGCGCGCCGGATCGTCAACGGCATGGACAAGGCCGAACTGATCGCGGGATACGCCAAGGCTTTCGAAACCGCACTGCGTGCCGCTGGCTACATCGGGCAGGCGCCGAAGACACTGCTAACGCCAGCAGAAAAGCCCGCTGAAACGGTCGTGGTCACTCCTGCTGCGCCTCAATCCCCTCCGCCCGAGCCAGCGCCACAGGCATCGACGCCTCCAGTTAAGCGCAGCCTTCTGCAAATCATCCTCGACATCATCTTTCGACGCAAAGGAGCGTAGTTATGGCTGCTGTCCTCATTCGTATCGGCCTCCGCTACGGCGCCGGCTATCTTATCGCGCGCGGCCTGTTGTCAGATGACGCAGGCAATACCCTGGCAACTGATCCCGATGTGCAGTTGGCCATTGGCGCGGCTCTCGGTGCCGCTGCTGAAGGTTGGTATTTCATCGCTCGCAAACTCGGGTGGGCGAAATGACCCGCGCTGCTTGGTTCTGTCCATCATGCCAGAAGCACCACGGACCACATGTGGATACGTGCCCTGGCAGTTCCGGAATCGCGCCACTCTACAATCCTCTCCCATATCCCGGTTGGCCTAACCGGATCGGAGCAGTGCCACACGATCCATGCTCGGAATGTAAGGGCGCCTGCGGCAACATCGCATGTCCAAAACGCGCCCAGATCATTTCTGGGCCGGCTTACAGCATCGGGACGGCGATGCAATGACCGCGCTTCTCCTTCAGTTTTGGCCCCAGATTGCCGCCACCATTGCAGCCATCTTCGTAGGCTGGAAACTTCGCCAATCTGGATACACCGCCGCCGTGAACGCACAGAAGGCAAAGGAGGCAGACGCCTATGCCAAGCATCTTCAGGATATCACTGACGCTAGCAATGCTCGCCCCACTGGCAGGGTGTCTGACGACCCCTACAACCGCGACAATCGATAAGGCTGTCTGTTCGATTTGGACGCCTGCGACCTATTCCGCGTCGAAGGATACGCCAGAGACCATAGACGGCAACCGCGCTCTGAATGCGCGTCGTGATGCGTACTGCCGGAAATGACTGATAACAGCGTTTCCCCGAGCGAAGTCGCGGCACTTACACAGCGCGTTACAGGCGTAGAGGCGGCAGTTGAATCCATCCGCAAGGATATTCACGGCCTCGTTTCGAAATTCGATGAGAAGTCCAAGACCCCTTGGGCCACGATCCTCGCCGGGGCAGGGCTCCTGTTCACGGTCATGACTTCGTTCGTCACGGTTGTGGGCGGCGTGGTTGCCTGGGGCTTGATGCAGCAGAACAGCAACATCGTTTCGAGCCTGAATGATTTCCGCGCGACCTACGAAAACAACCGCGTTGTGAACCGGCAGGATACCAACGCAGCCTTTGCCGACATCAAGGCGCAACAGGCACGCTCTGTTCCACGTGAAGAGCATCAGCAGATTTGGCTCTCGCAAGCCAACACCGACAAAGATCAACAGCGCCAGATAGACGAAGTAAAGAACCAGCTTTCAAGCCTCTACGGCGCGCGGGACTTCTTCAAGGACGTGCAGGAGCGGCTAGACCGACTCGAAAGACGACAACCCTGATTTGTGCTTATTCTCCCCATCGGAAACCGGCTGATGGGAGGAAACAATGCTGGACCGGGCTAAGGGCAACAAGATGTCTGAAGAGCAGAACGCAATTGTAGAGAAGGCGGCCAAGAGAATTGGCACAGCCGAAAAGCGCCTTCACCTGGCGCGCGGTGATTTCGCAGCATTCGAGGATCTTCTGAAGAAAGCCTATCAGGCCGGCATCATTCCTAATGGCACCGATGCCATGGTGATGATTTCGAAAATGGGGCGCCTCGCCGGCCAAATCGCGGCCATTGAGGAGGAAATCTATCCGCTTCACAAGCAAGCGACTGAATGGGCCAAGGCAGCCGAATGCGATGTCGGCGGTGAATACGCTGTTCTAGCGCCATTCGCTCCGATCGGGACAATGGACGGCGGTCGCTGATGCTTGAATGGTATCACTGGACGCTGATCACAATGGCGGTACTTGCCGCCGCCTGTGCTTGGCACCTACCGCGCGCCGTCTTCTGGATAGCACTCGGCGCGCTCTCCTATGTCACGTCGGCTTGGTGGCACAATGCTGGGCTTCCCTATGGGGCTGCATACGGCATGGCCACTAATCTGGCTATCTGCTTGGCCATCTATTCGCTCGCCCAGCAGCGTTGGGAATTGCGCACGTGGAACATGTTCCATGCCATGATCCTGCTCGATATCCTCTATCTGGCAGGCATCATCAAAACCCAGCTGCTTTTTGCCGTAAGTCTTGAGGTCGTCAATGCCGCAGCTCTTCTGCTCATCGCCGCTACCGGCATCATGGATAGGGCTGGCTATGCTCGGCTTCGTTCTGGCAGCTATCGGGGTCGCCGGCTTTTTGGTCTCGCTCGCGCTCTATTCTCGAAAAGAAACCACCCTCCGTTCTGGCAAGTCAAATGACGCCAGAATTGATAAGCGCAATGATGTTTAAAGCTGCCGGGTCGATAGCTGGTGCTGTTGTCGCCCTGGTGTTTGTCCCTCCTCGCACTATTCGCGGTTTCTTCCGCCGCACGACAGCAGCGCTTATTTGCGGTGCTGCATTCGCCCCCTATGTTCAGGACAAGGCAGGATTCTCAACAGACGGGGAAGGGCTCTTTGCAGCCGCCTGTCTCGCTGCCTTCGTCTCATGGTGGGTAGCCGGCGCTCTCAAGCGCGCGGCAGAGGCTTGGCAAGCTAGGCCGGCCAAGGAAGAATAATCACCTCACCCGCTTATACACGTCAGCCGGATTGAACGGCTTCACGTCGATTATCTCGGACAAGTCTTCCGGTATCGTCTGCTTCTGCCCGTTGATCTCGACGGTGATATAGCCGTCTATGACGCCAACGCCTGTTACTCGCGCTTGCAGCGTCACCACATCCCCTACGCCTATCTTGCGTGCTTTCCTCGCCATTTCGGCAGAGTAGCGCTCATTTGCGCCTATTCAAGATCGGGACTGTCTTTGTCTCGATATCGTAGCCGCCTGTCGTGGCTTGCTCGATAATTTTGCCGCCGTTGCAAAGTTCGATGGTGCACCAAGTCCGGGAGGCCAAGGACGCCTCAAAAGCAGCCTTGGCTACCTCGAAGTTGTTGGCCATTGCTAGTGTTTCGAACACTTTCCCGTGCGAATCGAGCATGTGGATCTGGTAGTTGAAGTCGTGGATTGCGTTCGTTCGTATGCCCATTTGCTCGCCTCAGTGTCCCCACCAAGGAAGTTTCACACCCCGGACGATAAGGGTTGCATGTTCCGGTTACGTTCGCAATGGGGTGGATTGGCAATCACACGCCTGCCTATCGCGGACGCTGACAATTTCGTCAGACAGATATTCAGCCGGGCCGATTTCCGTAGTGACCATCCTTTGAACATCAAATGACCCACGCCCATGGCATTTGGGGCACGCTGATGCGGTTCGATGGATAATCCAATCGCCTGTTCTCAAATCTTGGTGAACCGAGAACGACAGGTCCAAATCGTTCAGAATGCGCTCTTTCGTCGTGTAGGATGTCTCTGGCCTATGGCCGCCGTGCGCAAGCGCCATGGCGCGAAAAGCGCCTTCGTCAGAAGTGTCATGATCGCCTGTTGGTGGCCACGCTCGTTGCGCATCACTGCGGCTGACAATCTCTGAGGCGCCGTACTTAATACGAGCGAGTTTGTTGGCAAGAGCAAAACGGAAGATGGTATCTTCGGCCATTGTGCATTCTATCCCAGCGATAACAGGAAGTGAATCGCCTTCCACGCGACATACCCCACCAGATACACGACAGCCACGCCTACTATGAAGGCATATGGCCATTGCTGATGGCGGTAGGGGCTCATTTGGAAGGCAGCACATAAAGAAACTCTACCGGATTTCCGTTGCCCTGCGAGTGAGGAACGGCGCCATGCAGATATTCGTAGAATGAGTATTCCCCCATCCCTACGGTGTTCTTCACGCGATAGCCCGCCGCGCCATCTGAGCGGATAGCTTCTATCGCAGCGCGTGCCTGCTCTCGCGCCAGCACCCTCAACGAGTTCTGGCAATAATTCCAGGCATCGTCGCCTTGATCGTCACCACGGAAATGGATAGCCCGCGCAACTCGTTCAATCATCTCTTCGTCAGCCATCTTTCATCTCCTAGAACCAAGGCGTTACGAAGTGCTCTTTGGCACGCCGAACCTCAAAAGTGGAACGCACGCGGAACATGTCGCCTGAAACGTCCATCTGCGAAGTGCTCTTTTCCCGGAAAAGCTCACAGTTCAGGGTAGGGAGCATTGTTTACACCGAAGATGTCGGCGGTTCGAGCCCGTCATCGCCCACCAGATTCTTCAAAACGACGATCCGAATTTGACCTGCAGTCTGGCTGCCTGGATTCGAGGCAGCCGGGTTTATGCCTGGTGCAATGGAAAACGCCGCGCCGGGGGTGCGGCGCGGCGAGATGGCTGTCCTGGGAGGAGACGGCTCAGGCCTTCTTGCGTCGGTTCTGACGCTGTTGGTCGATGATCACGGCGGCGACGATGATCATGCCCTTGATGATTTCCTGGTAGTACGCACCAACCTTGAGGAAAGTGAATCCCGAGGTCAGCACGCCGAGGATGATGGTGCCGATCAGGGTTCCGGATATTCGTCCGACACCGCCGGAGAGGGACGTGCCCCCGATCACGGCTGCCGCAATTGCATCGAGTTCGTAGGCGACACCCATATTGGGTTGGCCGGAAGCCGCGCGCGCTGCCGTGACAACGCCGGCGAGGCCCGAGAGCAGGCCGGCAATGGCATAGACCTTGATAAGATGGTTGCCGATATTGATTCCCGACACGCGCGCTGCCTGTGGATTGGCGCCGATCGCGTAGGTGAATTTGCCGTAGCGTGTGTAGCCAAGCGCTACATGGAAGACCACCGCAACCAGCAGGAAGATGATAACCGGTAGCGGCAGCGGGAAGCCGAAGACATCGAAGCTTTTGCCGAACCAGGTAAATTCATCCGATAGCAAGGCTACCGGCTGGCCCTGCGTGTACCATTTTGCGAGACCGCGCGCCGACACCATCATGCCAAGCGTGGCGATGAAAGGCGGTATCTTGGTTTTCGCAATGATGAAGCCGTTCACCCAGCCAGCGAGCAGGCCGACGGCAAGGCCGACCAAAATGGCAAAGACCGGCGAGATATCGGTCAGCGATGGATAGACGGCGCGTGGGTTGACTGACGTCTGTGCCAGGCTGGCCGCGACCATGGCAACGAGACCGACAACCGAACCGGAAGACAGGTCGACACCACCGGTGATGATGACCTGCGTGACACCGACGGCAATGATGCCGATGACGGACACCTGCAGGATAATGATGGAGAGGCGCTGCTTGTTCATCAGGAAGCTGTCGCCGACCAGAATCCAACCCAGGATTTCAAACACCAGCGCGATCCCGATAAGCACGGCCAGGATCGAAACCTCCGGCGGCAGGCGCTTCTTGGCCCCTATCATGCGTGTGGGCCCCGCAAGATCATTCGTAGTCATGTTTGTCTCCACCAAAAGTGGGGCGGCAAATCTCAGTGAGATGCCAGCTCCATGATTTTCACTTGATTGGCTTCTTCGCGGTCCAGAAATCCGGTCACTCGACCTTCGTGAACCACCATGATGCGGTCGCTCATGCCGAGTACTTCCGGCATTTCGGATGAGATCATGATGACTGCGACGCCTTCGCCCGCCAGTTTGGAAATCAGGCGATGGATTTCCGCCTTGGCGCCGACATCGATGCCCCGCGTCGGTTCGTCGAGAATCAGGATCTTAGGCTTGGTCAGCAACCAGCGTCCGATCAAAACCTTCTGCTGGTTGCCGCCGGACAGATTGTTGATCGGTTCCGACATGTCGGGTGTCTTGACGCGCAAGGCGTTGCTGATGTCGATCGAATCCTTGGCAAGCCGCTTTTGCTCGACGAAGCCATTCTTGACATAGCCCGACTGCAGCACGGCGATCTGGGTGTTTTCCTGAATGTCGAGCAGGAGGAAGCAGCCGGTGTCCTTGCGGTCTTCCGTTAGGAAAGCCATGCCGTGACGCATTGCGGTGGCAGGGGTGTCGACGCGTGTCGTCTTACCGAACAGCTCGATCGTACCTGAATCGGCTGGTGTCACGCCGAAGATCGTCTCGGCGATGTTGGAGCGCCCCGAGCCGACAAGCCCGGCAATGCCCAGAATTTCACCAGAACGGACGTTGAAGGTGACATCCTTGAAGATGCCGTTCAGCGCGAGGTCCTTCACGGAAAGCACTACCTCTCCGATTGGTACCGTCTCCTTCGGGAACATCTGGGTGATCTCGCGCCCGACCATCATGCGGATGATGTCGTCGCGGGTCACTTCGGTCGATTTTCTTGTCGCGATGTATTTGCCGTCGCGGAACACCGAGAATTCGTCGGCGATCTCGAACAGTTCATTCATCTTGTGCGTGATGTAGATGATGCCTTTGCCCTGTTCGCGCAGGCTGCGGATGATCTTGAACAGGTGCTCGACCTCGCGCTCGGTCAAGGCTGACGTCGGTTCGTCCATGATCAACACGTCGGATTCGTAGGACACCGCCTTGGCGATTTCGACCATCTGTCGATTGGCAACGCTGAGTGTGCCGACCTGGGCATCCGGATCGAGGTCGATGTTGAGGCGCTTGAACAGCGCAACGGTTTGGGCATGCATCCTGGCATGGTCGACGAAACCGAAACGGTTGGTCGGTTCACGCCGGATCCAGATGTTTTCGGCCACCGTCATCGGCGCCATCAGGTTGAGTTCCTGATGGATCATGGCGATGCCTCTTTCGAGGGCGTCGAGCGGGCTTTTGAGGCGAATATCTTTGTCGTGAAAGCGGAACGAACCGGAGTCGGGAGTGTAGATGCCGGCGATGATCTTCATCAGCGTCGACTTGCCGGCGCCATTTTCGCCCATCAAGGCGTGAACGCTGCCGCGGCGCAGGCGGAATTGTACATTGTCGAGGGCAAGAACTCCTGGAAATTCCTTACGCACACCCTCAACCTCGAGGATGTAATCGTCGATGGGAACGATGCCGGTGTCGTGCGTCGTGGTTGCCACAGGGCTCTGCATGCCGATCAGTCCTCCCAGACCCGGTTCAGATGCATGGTTGATGAAATCGATGGGAGAGACGCGCCGCGCATGCGGCGCGCTCGCGGCCCCGGTCAGTTCTTCGAGATGTACTGATCCATGTTGGTTGGGGTCACCAGTTCGAACGGCACCCATACCGGGGACTGTACAGCTTCACCCTTGGCGAGCTTCATTGCGGTGTCGACAGCGCCACCGCCCTGAGCTGCCGCATTCTGGAACACTGTCACATCAAGATCCCCGGCCTTCATGTAGGCGAGCGCTTCCTGTGTGGCGTCGACACCGCCGACGATCACTGTTTTCATATCCCAGCCGGCAGCCTTCATCGCGTTGATGGCGCCGATGGCCATGTTGTCATTGTTGGAGATGACGGCATCCGGCTTGTGACCCGCGGCGATCCAGTTGGTCATCAGATCCTGAGCCTTGACCGGATCCCAGCCGGCGGTCTGTTCGTCGATGATCTTGATGAATGAGCAGTCCGGAGTAGCAATCACGTCATGCACGTCCTTGGTGCGCATGACCGCCGCCTGGTTGGCAAGGTCGCCCTGCATTACCAGGATGCCGGCTTCCGTCTTGCCGGCTTCCTTGAGCTGGCGGCAGACTTCCTTGGTCTCCAACGTGCCGGAATCGACTTCGTTGGAGCCAACGAACGCGCCCTTGCCCAGCTTGTCCATGTCGATCGGCTGACGATTGACATAGACGATCGGGATTCCAGCGTCGTTGGCGAGTTTGGTCATGCTCGCAGTGGCCGAGGTGTCGACGGGATTGACGATGACCGCGTCTACCTTCGCGGCGATGAAGTTCTGCACCTGGCTGAGTTGCTTGTTGACATCGTCGTCGGCGATTTCGATCTGGACCGGCTGTTTTGCATCGGATGCCGCTTTTTCGATGCCTTTCCGAAGCACCGTCAAAAATGTGTCCGAATTCGCCATCGACACGCCGATGTCGCCAGCGAAGGCAGTACCAGTCATAAGCGCTGTGACGATTGCGCTCAGCAAAAGCTTCTTCATTTCAGTTCTCCTCCACGATGGTGTCCGGTCGCACCTGACAATCCGGATTCCTGCTCCCAAACATTCGGCCCCATTGTTCCCCTGGGCCTGGGGCCGGCATGACGTTCCCCTTGATGGACCTCCAGAACATCAATTGGAATGATTGAAGCGTATTAACTCTTTATGGAATATTTATTCCATTTTATGCCGCACTCGTCAATATCGAATTTTTGCGGCTTCTGGCTTGCTCTGTGGGCTTGGGGAAATGAAAGGCCGAGCCGCAGGCTCAGGGCATCTCGCCTGGGTCTGCTCGGGAAGCGATCAGCTTTGCACGGTTATCCGGCGCTGTGGCCTTGCTCTTGGAGAATCCCGAAACGGGAGAATTGAGGACAGCGTTCGCGCCATCCGATGATACCTACAGGTACTTCTCGACCTTCTTGCCGATCCTCAGGAAGCGCAGCGGATCGATGGCGTCGCCATCGTGCCGGACCTCATAGTGCAGATGTGGACCGGTCGAGCGGCCCGACGAGCCGGTCTGGCCGACGACATCGCCGGCTTTGACGGCCTGGCCGATGGCGACATCGACGCGGCTGAGATGGGCGTAACGGGTTGTGTAGCCTTGACCATGATCGACTTCGACCATGCGACCGTAGCCGCCGTTCCAGCCTGCTTTGGTAATTATGCCGGCTGCCGTGGCGCGGGCAGGGGAGCCGAGCGGAATGCGGAAATCCATGCCTGAATGCAGCGCCGCGGTACCCAGCAAGGGATCCGTACGTACGCCGAACGGGCTGGTCACGGCACGCCCCGGAGCCGGATTGGCGAGCGGCAACCGCCTCGCTTCCTTGCGCAGATGATCGAGCTGGTCGAGGGCTTCGTCCAGTTCCTTGACCTTGGTGTCAAACAATGTCGCGCGATCAATCGGCACAAGCGGGCCACCGACATCGGTTTCATCCTTGCCAAAATCAGCGTCAACAGGCAGTCCGGCCGCTTGCAGCGCATCCTTGATGGCATCGGCATTCTGATAGGTTGTATCGGCAAGTCTGGTTATACGTTGCAACTGCTCCGTTTCGATCGCCTGCAGCGATTGATTGATCGCCCCAAACAGCTTGTCGGCGCGGTCAGCCGAAGACGCGCCTACGGGCAGGTCGGCACGAGTTGACCAGCGTGAAAATGCCGGCGCCTCGGAACTGCCGCCAATGCTGGCCAGCGCGGCAAGCTCCGGCATCACCTTGTCGCCGACGATCGCTGCGTGGTCTTCAGGCTTGGTTCGATCGGCCGGCACGGTGGGCGTTGGATTTTGCAGTTCCGGGCTGATCCCTTCGAGAGTTTCTGCGCGTTCGAGGATGGGGCCAAGCCGGCCATGACGCTGGCTGAGCTGGGTCTGACGCGCCAGCAGTTCACCGACCTTGGTCTCCATCAATTGCTGATCGAGCAATTGCCGGCTGGTGATCCGGTCCACCTGCGCCCGCAGCGCGGAGATGCGGTCCTCATAGGCCTGCTGCATGCGGGCTTGGCGAGCGGTCGTCGCGCCGATGAGGTCGTCGCGGAAAACGAGATAGGATGTGGCCAGCAAGTACCCGACGACCACGGCTGCAACGATCGAACCCAGACATGCAATCATCCAGGGACGCACCGTGAAGTGCCGGATTTCATCGCCTCGGGCGATGATGACCGTATGCGGCTCCTTGCGCCTGCCGAACACCGCCGACTGACCGTTTGCGTTCACAGAACCAGGCTTTCGTTTGCTACCCCAACAATGCCCATTAGGCACTTGTTATGGTTAACAAAGCCTTGCCCCACGCGGTCCGTGCAGCTCTAAGGTGCGTAAATCCGAGCCGATGTCCGGCTACAGGGCTCTAACCGCGTCAAGAACCGATTCGGCATGGCCCTTGACCCGTACCTTGCGCCAGATGCGGGCGATATGGCCGTCGCGCCCGATCAGGAAAGTGGCACGTTCCACTCCCATATAGGTACGTCCATACATCTTCTTTTCCACCCACAGGTGGTAGGCTTCGATTACCTTGCGCTCTTCGTCGGAGGCGAGAGCGATATCCAAGGCATGCTTGGCCTTGAATTTGTCGTGCTTCCTGACGCTGTCGGGCGAGAGCCCGATCACCACGGCGCCGGCTTTCTCGAAATCGGATTTGAGTTGCGAGAAGCTTATTGCCTCGTTGGTGCAGCTTGGCGTGTCGTCCTCCGGATAGAAATAGAGAACCACTGGCTTGCCGACAAAGGAAGAGAGTTTAAGGCTGCTGCCGCCGTCGGCTGGGAGAGTGAAATCGGGTGCAACATCACCCACGTCAAGATCAGCCATAACCACGCCTTTGTTTGAGCCTAAGCGCCGAGCCAATGATGCCGCTGAGGGTTTGGCCTCGGCTGGCATCGTGCGTGATCCTCAATAAATCGGCGCGCGGTGGAAGGCAAAGCACGATTCCGCTTTTGCCGTTCCCGCTTTGGATTGGCTCGCTATAGAGCAATTCCAGCAAAAGTGCGCCGCGGGAGTTGCGTAAAATAAAGAGTTGGAGCGTTTCCGCGTTTCCGCTCAGGGCGGAAACACTCTAGTGTCGGCGTGGAATCGTCGGCCAATGAGGGCTGAAGACGGAAGACTAGGTGAATCAGGAACTCCCGAGGCACGAGAAGATCCGGTTCAGGCGCGATGAGATTGCAGATCTCCGCACCCTGCCTTCGGCCAATGCCGTACCACCGCTTGGGCGCGCCAGATTTCGCCGCGGTGCCCGCCTTCTGACGCGTGTTCTCTTCGGCATCGGCATGCTGATCATGCTGGCGGTCGGTGGAATTTATGCCATCGGCGCCAGTGGCATAGGCTCGGAGCGGCTGCGACAGGCCGCCGAGCAAGCCATCGAGGGAATGGCCGGCGTTGATGTCCGCGTTGCAATGGGGCCAGCCAGCATCACGCTCGACAAAGCGAGTTTCCTGGCCCTGCAAGTTCGCGATGTGAAGCTGACCGCCGGCGATGGCAAGCCGATGGTGGAAGCCGGCCTGATACGATTTGGTGTGCGCATGCTGCCGCTCTTGTCGGGCGAGGTACAGCTTACCAGCGCAAGGATTTCCGATGCGAGCCTGTTCGCCGAAGCGATGCCCTCGCAGGGGAGCAGTGACTGGGCGGCTTCTCTGCGCAACGCCGATGGGCTTATTGACCCGGACAGGATCGTCGATGCGGTCTTTGGGGCAGTCCATCAGTCGCTTGATGCGATCCGGCTGGATTCGATCCGTTCAATCGATCTCGAAAATGTTGCGGTGGTCCTTTCTTCTACCGGTGATGTGCGGCTTGTGACGGTTGCGGACGCGACGGTTTCGCAATCCGGTCCCGCCGCCGTGCGATTTTCTTCCAAGCTCGACATCGATGGTCGAAAGCTGGCAGTGGAAGCTTCTGCGGGGCGCGATCCTGCCGCGCGCAAGGTAACGGCTCTCAAGGCCGACATTACGGCGGAGCCGATCGAAGCCGACATCAAGGCAGCCGGGCAGGCCGGTGGCAATGTCGGAGCGGTAACGTTGCATCTGGAGGGAACGGAGGGTGAGGGTGACGCGCAGCCGCGGCTCAGCCTCTCCGGGTCACTGGCTGGTGCAGTGCTGGATCTTGGTGCACGTGGAATGTTGCCGGTCGACGCGAAGCTGAAAGCGACGCTGCTACGGGGTGCCAACAAGATCGGTATCGACGGCCTTGACCTGCAGGTTGGCCGGTCGGACTTCGATATCGAAGGGTCGCTTGGGCCTAAACCGACGCAGGGCGTAGCCGGCGATGAACCGTCCTATCGTTTCGACCTCGTCAGCAACAAGGCGATGCTGGCGCCAATCGATTCGTCGGAACCTGCACTTGACTTCGTCGGACGCATTGCTGGCGACTACCAGACTGTGAGCCGCAAGCTTGTCGTGCCAACCATCGCAGTCCGATCGGGGGCATCGGGTGAGGTGCTGGGCAATGCAGCTGTGGAGTTCGTGGCCGGCAAGGCGCCGGGTGTCTCGATGGCTCTGAACGTTCACGACATGCCGGTCTCGCATGTCAAGCAGCTCTGGCCCTGGTTCTCTGCGCGTGGGGCCCGCGAATGGGTGCTGGAGAACCTGTTCGGTGGCAAGGTCGTGGAAGGCAGCTTGCAGTATCAGGTGGCGCCCGGACGGGCAGGAAACGGCGTCCCGCTTGACCGCAACGAAGTGTTCGGCCGCTTTCAGCTCGAAGGATCACGCTTCGACACTGCTGGCCAGATTCCACCTATCCGCGATGCCAATGGCGTGGTCGAATTCCACGGCAACGATGTCGACATCTCGCTGTCCAGCGGTACGGTCTACATGCCGAGCGGTCGACTGGTGGCTGCAAGCAACGGTACGCTCAGTGTCAAGAATGCCAACATCCCGCCGGTCATCGGCGCGTTGAACATCGATGTCGCGGGCGATGCCGACGCTATCGTCGAATTGGCCTCCTACGAACCTATTAACGCCATGCGGCACGTCGGGTTGAAGCCGGACGAACTGTCCGGAACCGTCACCGGCAACGTCAAGGCGGATATCCCGCTGCAGAAAGGTATCGATACGTCAAAACTCGGCTGGCTGGTGTCGCTGGATTACCAGGATCTCGCCATCTCCAAACCGATCGACGACCAGATGGTAACCGGCGCAGACGGCAGTATCATCGTCGATCCCAGGAGCGCGACGGTCAAGGCTCAGGCCTTGCTCAACGACATTCCCGCCGACGTCACGCTGGTCGAACCGCTTGAAGCAGACGGGCCGCCACGCTCTCGTCAGGTGACGCTTACGGTTGACGATAAAATCCGGCAGGCTCTGATGCCGGGCCTCTCTGCCATGCTTTCCGGAACGATGAAGATCGCGCTCGACAAGAGCGACAACGCCAATCAGAACGTCGTCGCAGACCTGACCAGTGCCAAGCTGAGTATTCCCTGGGCGGGATGGAGCAAGGGCCCCGGAGTGCCGGCAACAGTTTCCTTCACCATGGAGAAGGCCGGATCGACCACGCGGCTCACCAATTTCGATCTCGATGGCAAGACGTTTGAGGCTCGCGGTGCGGTCGAGCTGTCCAATGGAGATCTGGTTTCCGCGAATTTGTCCCATGTGCAGCTCAACCGTGGCGATGACGTTGCCGTCTCCATCAAGCGCTCCGGCAAGGGCTATGCCGTCAAGGTGAACGGCGACGCACTCGATGCTCGCGCACTGGTCAAGCAATTCACCTCGGACACCGACAGCGCCACGAAGGGCACAGGCGGTGACGCGATCTCCGTAACTGCCGACGTGAAGGCGCTGACTGGCTTCAATGATGAAGTCGTGTCGAACTTCACGCTCGACTACAGCGGCGCGGGATCGAAGGTGAACGGGCTTACGGTGAAGGCACAGGCCCGCTCCGGCGCGTCCATCGACGTTTCGAACAACACCGTTGGCGGCCGGCATACGCTGGACATGAAGTCGGCGGATGCGGGCGCGGTGCTGCGTTTCCTCGACATCTACAAGCACATGGAAGGCGGCGCGATCGCCGTAGCGCTGGCCGGCGCGGCGGATGGGCCCATGCGCGGCACTGTGGATGCCCGCAACTTCCAGATCGTCAACGAGCCAAAGCTGGCGTCGATCGTCTCGACGACGCCAACCGGCGACAAGCGGTCGCTCAACCAGGCGGTGAAGGCCGATATCGATACCTCGCGCGTTCAGTTCGAGCGAGGCTATGCCGAGATCGTCAAAGGAACCGGTTCTCTCAAGGTGGCCAATGGTGTGCTGCGTGGCCCGCTGATCGGGACCACCTTCCAGGGTACGCTCTACGACCAGAACGACAACATGGACATGACCGGCACTTTCATGCCGGCCTATGGCATCAACCGCATCTTCGGCGAGTTGCCTCTGGTCGGCGCGCTGCTGGGCAATGGACGCGACCGCGGTCTGATCGGCGTGACTTACCGGTTGAGGGGCAGTGCCAAAAAGCCCGACCTGCAGATCAACCCGCTGTCAGTCATCGCGCCCGGCATTTTCCGCTCGATCTTCGAGTTCCGATAAGACCGCTCGATTTAGACCGGCCGCACCAGAATGTGTTTTTTCTTGCCGAGCGAAAGCTTTACGACCTTTTCCGGACTCAGATCCTGAACTGTGACAGAGCGCCGTTCGTCGGTCATCGCCTCGTCGTTCAGCCGCACCGCGCCGCCCTGGACATGGCGGCGTGCTTCACCATTGGAAGCGGCCAGCCCGGCCCGCACCAGCAGGGCAAGAAGACCGATGCCGGTCTCCAGCTCGGCGCCAGGTACCTCGATCGACGGCAGATTGTCGGCCAGCGCGCCTTCCTCGAAAGTCTTGCGCGCGGTCTCGGCAGCCTCCTGTGCGGCAGCGCGTCCGTGCACGATTGCCGTCACTTCCGTGGCGAGGATCTTCTTGGCTTCGTTGAGCTCGGAACCGCCCAGGGCTTCCAGTTTGGCAATCTCGTCGAGCGGCAGGCGCGTGAAGATTTTCAGGAAGCGACCGACATCGGCATCTTCCGTGTTTCGGAAATACTGCCAGAAATCATAGGGGCTGAAGAGATCACCGTTCAGCCAGACCGCCCCCGAAGCAGACTTGCCCATCTTCTCACCGGAGGATTTTGTGAGCAGTGGCGTGGTCAGTGCGTAGAGCTGCGGGCCGCCCATGCGATGGCTCAGATCGACGCCGTTGATGATGTTGCCCCATTGATCGGAGCCGCCCATCTGCAGCACCGTGCCGTGGCGCCGGCTTAGCTCGGTGAAGTCGTAGCCCTGCATGATCATGTAGTTGAATTCGAGGAACGACAGCGACTGCTCGCGGTCCAGCCTGAGCTTCACGCTGTCGAACGACAGCATGCGGTTGACCGAGAAGTGGCGGCCGACGTCACGCAGGAATTCGACATAGTTCAGCTTCAGCAGCCAGTCGGCATTATTGACCATGATGGCAGGATTCGAGCCGTCATAGCGCAGGATGTTGCCGTAGACTTTCTTGATGCTCTCGATATTGCTCTTGATCTGCTCGACCGTCAGCAGCTTGCGCTGCTCGTCCCGAAAGGAAGGGTCGCCCACCATCGAGGTGCCGCCACCCATCAGCGTGATCGCCTTGTGGCCGGTTTCCTGCAACCAGTAGAGCATGGTGACAGTGATCAGATTGCCGATGTGGATCGACGTAGCCGTCGCATCATAGCCGACATAGCCGCAGATCGGGCCCTTCGTGGCCAATGCGTCGAGCCCTTCCGGGTCGGAGATCTGGTGGATGAAGCCACGTTCGTCGAGAACGCGCAGAAAGTCGGACTTGAAGGCGGGCATGACTGGATTCCGGAAAACAACGAGAAAGCAGCGCAGCCCTTGGCGTGCGCTGCTCCGGGCCTTTAGCATCGCCGGGCCTGGAATCACAAGAATATAGGTCAGGAATGCCCCAATTCTGCGCAATCGGCCTGATGAGCGGTACCTCCATGGATGGCATCGACCTCGCCATGCTGCGTAGCGACGGCGAAAATGCACTCGAGCGCGGTCCATCCTTCTTCGTGCCTTACGAGGCGGCCTTCCGCCAGCGCATCACGGTCGGGCTGGAGGAGGCCAAGGCAATCGTCCTGCGTGAGGAGCGTCCGGGAATGCTTGCCGGACTCGAGCGGGAGATCACGGAGAGGCACGCGGATGCGGTGACGCGGTTTCTGGCTGCGGATGCTGGAAAATGGGGGCAGCCCGACCTGGTCGGCTTCCACGGCCAGACCGTGCTGCACCGGCCACATCTGGGGCTGACGGTCCAGCTCGGTGATGGGCTGTTGCTGGCAGCGCGCACCGGTTTGCCCGTGGTTTATGACATGCGTGCCAATGACATGCTGCACGGTGGGCAGGGAGCGCCGCTGGTTCCCGCCTATCATGCTGCGCTGGCGAGAACACTGCCTCAGCCCTTTGCTGGCGAATATCCGGTCGTGTTCGTCAACATCGGCGGAATTTCCAACATCACCTATGTCGGGGAAAGCGGCGATCCTGTCGCCTTCGACACAGGACCTGGCAACACGCTGATCGATCAATGGGTGTCGCGCGAAGGGGGCGTGCCCTTCGATGCCGGCGGTGCAATCGCCAGCGAAGGTGCTGTGATCCTCTCTGTTGTCGAGCGTTATCTTGACAGTCCCTTCTTCGCCAAATCCGGTCCCAAGTCCCTGGATCGCAATGATTTCACGCTTGATGAAGTCGAGGGTCTGGAACTCGCCGACGGTGCCCGCACGCTGGCCAGCGTGTCGGCTGAGGCCATCCTCAAATCCGCCGACCATATGCCGGAAGCGCCGCGACTGTGGATCGTGTGCGGTGGCGGCCGCAAGAACCCGCATATCGTCGGCGACCTGCGCGCCGGTGCGCTGAAGGCCGGTGCGCAGGTGATCCTGGCCGAGGATGCCGGTTTCAATGGTGACGCCACAGAAGCAGAGGCCTGGGCCTATCTCGCCGTGCGTGCCGAGCGCGGTCTTCCGTTGACCTTTCCGACCACGACCGGCTGCAGCGACGCTGTGACAGGTGGACTGATCACGCGTCCGTGAACGGTATTGGCGTGTCCCGGACGCTTGCCACGATCTGGCCGCTGGCGTAAGGAAAGCCCCGCGTTCCGGTGGACGCGCCGCCATTCCAGGGACGCGTCGGGCCGACCGCGTCGCTCGACATCCGTGAAGCTGTTCGGTCGATCTGATTGCCATGGCGGACGCCCTGATCTCCATCGTCATACCAGGCCGCAATGAGGCGGCTAACCTGCCTCTGCTGATCGACGAGATCGCAACGGCCATGAACGGGCGTGACTTCGAGGTTATCGTCGTTGACGACGGTTCGACCGACGACACAGCGACGGTGCTTGCCGCCCTGGATGCCGCGCAACCGTTTCCGGTTCGCCACATCCGCCATGAGAAGTCGTCCGGTCAGAGCCTTGCCGTGCGTTCCGGTGTCTGGGTGGCGCGTGGCGACATCGTCGCGACCATCGACGGCGATGGCCAGAACGATCCGCAGTACATCCCGGTGTTGGTCGATGCGCTGCGCGAGGCCGGGTCGGAGGTCGGCGCGGCCCAGGGCCAGCGCCTGAAGCGGCGCGACAGCAAGGCCAAGCAGCTTGCCTCGCGTTTCGCCAACTGGTTGCGAAACGCCATCCTGCACGACCAGACCCGTGATACCGGCTGCGGGCTGAAGGCCGTGCGTACCGAGATATTCCGCAAGCTCCCCTTCTTCGACGGCACGCATCGCTTCGTGCCGGCGCTCGTTATCCAGGAAGGCTACGGCGTGGTGCATCGCGACGTGGTCGACCGCTCGCGCCGTCACGGCAAGTCCAATTACGGCATCTTTGATCGGGGGCTGCAGGGCGCTGCCGATCTGCTCGGGGTTTGGTGGCTGCGGCGCAGGCGTCGGCGTATGCCAAAGGCAAGGGAAATCACGCATGGATAGTGTGTTCCAGGAACTGGTGACCTGGCTGCACGAAGTCTTTGTGCAGCAGTTCGACGGCTGGGTGTTGCTCGGCTTCATCGCGCAGTTCTTCTTCACCATGCGCTTCGTGGTGCAATGGGTCGCTTCCGAACGGGCCAAGCGTTCGGTGGTACCGATTGCTTTCTGGTTTTTTTCGCTCGGCGGCGGCGGCCTGCTCCTGATCTACGCAATACAGCGCCGTGACCCGGTGTTTATCGCCGGGCAGGGGCTGGGCCTCTTCATCTATATCCGCAATCTCTGGCTGATCGCCAATGAGCGTAAGGCCGCCATGAGCAAGGTCGACTGACCTCAATGGCGCGGGCGTCCACGGCGGGTCAATCTTTCGACAGGAGATCAAGCGCGTGGAGATGACCAGGAAATATCTGTTTCTGTTTCTCTTCAGTCTCGTGCTCTCTGCGTCGGGGCTCGCCAGCCTGCCGGTGGTGGACCGCGATGAAGCGCGTTTCGTGCAGGCCACCAAGCAGATGGCCGAGAGCGGCGACTACATGGACATCCGTTTCCAGGATGCCTCGCGCTACAAGAAACCGATCGGCATCTACTGGCTGCAGTCAGCGGCAGTGGGATTGAGCGGCGAGGGGGCCGGTGCTCCGATCTGGATCTATCGTCTCGTTTCGGCGCTGGGCATCGCCATTGCAGTGGTTGCGACGGCGTGGACGGCAACGATTCTGTTTGGAGCAAATGCCGGTATGGCTGCCGGTCTGGTGCTCGCTGCCATCTTTGCCACGGCTTTCGAGGGGCGTATCGCCAAGACCGATGCGTTCCTCCTGGCCTGTTGTGTGCTCGCGCAGGGCGCATTGGCGCAGATCTATGTCGCGGCACGCCGCGACCAGCCGTCGGCCGCATATCTGCCGTGGCTGTTCTGGATTGCGCAAGGGGTCGGTATCCTCATCAAGGGACCGATCACGCCGGCATTGTCGCTTGTCACCATCCTGATCCTGCTCGCTTTCGAACGCGACGCACGTTGGCTGTCGCGACTGAAGGCCGGGCGGGGCCTGCTTCTGGCGGCTCTCATCGTGGTGCCCTGGCTTGCCATCATCACCTGGAAGAGTGGTGGTGCCTTCTGGCAGGAAGCTGTCGGAAAGGACCTGGTCGGCAAGGTTGCCGACGGCCAGGAATCGCACGGCATGCCTCCGGGCTATTATTCGCTGACCTATTCGCTGTTCATGTGGCCCTTCAGCCTGATCGCGCTCGGAGCGGGACTGGCAGCTCTCAATCATGTGCGCAATGACCCGCGGCTGCGCTTCTGCCTGGCGTGGTACATCCCGTTCTGGATCCTTCTCGAACTGGTGCCCACCAAGCTGCCGCATTATGTCCTGCCGGCCTATCCGGCCGTCGCGCTGCTTGTCGGCTGGCTGCTGACCCTGTCGCCCGAGCAGGCCGTCCTGAAGCGCTGGCAGACGTGGCTCTATTGGGCGACGGCCTTCGGTCTTGTCGTCGTCACGCTCGGGCTGGCGGCGGTCGCCGTCGGGGCGCCGCTGTATTTGACTGGTGCGTTCAATCCGTGGAGCATTCCGGCGGCCGTTTTCGCGCTCGCAGCGGGCTATCTGGCATTCCCGCGCCAATTGCAGCTTTCGTTGAACCGTGTTGGTGCCGCCGCAGCGGCCGCGGGAGCAGCATACGCTGTGTTGATCGGTCTCATCGTGCCGTCCCTGACGCCGATGTGGCTTACGCCGCGCATCGTTGCTGCGATCCAGGAAAGCAAACCGTGTCAGAATTCAATTCTGGCGTCTTCTCAATACCATGAACCGAGCCTGATCTTCATGGCCGGCACCAATACCAAGCTGACCGATACACAAGGGGCCGCTGCCCATCTTGCAATGGACCCGGCTTGCGCGCTTGCACTGGTTCCTGTTGCCGACGAGCCCGCACTTCAGTCCGCGCTGGCCGGGTCAGGGAAGACGGCAGCGCGCCTGAAGGAAATCGACGGCACCAACTACTCGTCCGGCGACAAGTTGGCACTCGGGCTCTACAGGGTCGCCAATCCTTGACCGTTCATTAGCCAGACCTTGATGATCTGTCATGATAGCGTCACTCTACCGATGTGTTGCTGCCGCTGATTGGCGGAACTGGGGTAAGGGGCTTTGATTATGAAGGACGCCGGCGCGCCACCACGGCCGCTGCTGCAGCGCATGCTTGCGCGCAGCCGGACGAACACGGCCACCACCTTTGCTGTTATTGGTCGCCGTTTCCACCGCCGACCGGCGCAATATGACCGGATATTCTGGCTGCCCTGGACAATCGGCTGTGTCCTTCTGGCGGGACTGGCAGCCATCTATCTCGATCACGCTTCGATACGCGATTGGCACCCGGTTTTTGGTGCGCTGGCTGAAATGTCCACACCGCTGGGATTGGGGGAGTGGTATCTCTGGCCAGCGGCGGCATGGTTGTTGGTGGCCAATCAGATCGACTGGACGGGTCTTGGTCGCAAACAACTGATGGCGGTCTACAACCGCACCTCCATTGCACTTTTCGTCCTTGTGGCTGTCGGTTTGCCCGGATTGCTGACCATCGTCCTGAAGATCTTGTTCGGTCGCGCCCGCCCCGCGCTCTACGAAACGTATGGTGCGTTCTCGTTTCATCCGTTCACGGTGAAAGCCATCTTCGCTTCCTTCCCGTCCGGGCATGCCACGACGATCGGATCGGTCGCGGCCGTTCTGATGCTTTTGTTCCCGCGTGGAAGGTACTGGTTCCTGCTCCTCGGCCTGTGGCTGGCGGCAACGCGTATCTTCGTCGGTGCTCATTATCCCAGCGACACCATTGTCGGCTTCGGCCTCGGTTTCGGCCTTGCGGTTGTGGCTGCGATCGTCTGTGCACGCCTGGGTTTCCTGTTCCGTTCAAACCCGGTCGGCCTGCCCCTTCCGAGACGGACGGTCTGGCGCACGCCAAGAAGTGCCACAGCTCCCGGAAACCTGATCGCCCGCAAACAGCCCGCAACCCTGCACTAAAGCCATTCCAGGAAAGTGCGTAGCGGCTTCCCGTCCGGAATTGCGCGAAAACAAAAAGTTTGAGCGTTTCGGCGTTTCCGTGGAAAACGGAAACGCTCAGGGGCCGATCAGTCGAGCCCGCCATAACGGCGCACCAGCGCCGCCATGTCGGGCGAATGCGGCGAGGTTTCACGGTCGAGGCCGCTTGCCACGCCTTCACGGTCGGCAACGGGCCGATTCTGGCTCACTTTCCATTTGCCTGTGATGTCTTCGATCGTGATTTCCAGGCCAATGATGCCCTTGATCTGAGCCTGGATGAATTCCGGTGGGGCGTCGGTAACCGCCCAGGAGTGTTCGCGCCCGTCTTCCTGCTTGCCGGTGAGATCGTTTATCTGCCGCGCAAGCCATGCGTTGTCGGCTACGATTTTTGCCGTTCCGCGCACCTGCACAGTGGCATAGTTCCACGTCGGCACCACCTTGCCGGTTTCGCGCTTGGTTTCGTACCAGGATGGCGTGACATAGGCATCGCTGCCCTGGAAGACGACCAGAACCCTGGCTGATGGATTGTCCGAAATCAGCCGCCAGTGTGGATTGGCTTTGGCCAGATGCGCTCTCAGCTTGCCGTGCGTATCGGTTTCAGCGTCGAGCAGGAACGGGATCGGATCGGCGACGGGTCCGTCTACGCCGTTGGAGATCAACAGTCCCAGCGGATGCGCGCGGATCAGCGCGTGCAGGACCTCGAGGCGCGTCTCATTGAAATGCGGCGGCTGGTACAAGGGTGAAATCCTTCTCTCAAGGACTACCCTGAAATCAACGTGGCTTTGACGCAATGCTCCTGTTGCGGATTACGACTGTCTCAGCCCAGCTGCGCAAGATGCAGCAGCGGAAAAGGCTTTCCGGAGCCGTCGAGCTCGGAACGACCGACCTGTGTGAAGCCGCATTTGAGATAAAAGGCCAGCGCACCCGGATTCTGTTCGTTGACGTCCACCTTCAGACGTCCCTTCAGCGCGACGGCATGGTCGACCAGCTGCCTGCCGATGCCGTGTCCATGATGAGACGGATCGATGAACAGCATTTCGAGATTTGCGCCATCCAGCCCGGCAAAGCCCAGCAACTGGCCGTCATCGCCTTCTGCGACGTAGACTTCCAGCGCCGGTATGTGCAGATCCCGCAGCCGTGGCTCGAAGAAGCGGATGTCGTCCTCGGTCAGGAAATGATGCGTGGCGCGCACGGCGGCAAGCCAGATATCGACCAGGCGCGCAGTATCGCGCTCGGCGTAGGATCTTATTTTCATGTGTAGTCCTGCTGCCGGCCAGCCGGCATGAGCGTTCTAGCGCAGTCGCTTCGGGCGCGGGTCGGCCAGTTCGCCGGCGAGACGGCGGTCGAGATAATCCGCGCATTCTTCGATCAGCAGCTCGGCGTCATTGGCGAAGAAGTGGTTCGCCCCCGGGAGCGTCTTCTGGGTGATGGTGATGCCCTTCTGGGTATGCAGCTTGTCGACCAGCCCCTGAACGTCTTTCGCGGGCGCCACCTTGTCGGCGTCGCCATGGATGATCAGGCCCGAAGACGGGCAAGGCGCCAGGAAGGAGAAATCATAAGTGTTGGGCTGTGGCGCCACCGAAATGAAGCCTTCGATCTCCGGGCGGCGCATAAGCAACTGCATGCCGATCCAGGCACCGAAGGAATAGCCTGCCACCCAGCAGCTCTTGGAATCGGGATGCAGCGACTGCACCCAGTCGAGCGCCGCGGCGGCATCCGAAAGTTCGCCTGTGCCGTGATCGAACTCGCCCTGGCTGCGGCCGATGCTGCGGAAATTGAAGCGCAGCGTGGTGAAATTGCGCTTCTGGAACATATAAAAGAGGTCGTAGACGATCTTGTTGTTCATCGTGCCGCCGAACTGCGGGTGTGGATGCAGAACGATGGCGATCGGCGCGCTCTTTTCCTTGGAAGGCTGGTAGCGACCTTCAAGGCGACCGGCCGGACCGGCGAAAATGACCTCTGGCATCAATAACTCCTGGTGTACGCTATATGGTGTCCGAACAATTCCAACTCCGGCTTCAATCCAAGCTTGACGCAAGGCGAGCGCCTACCTAGAAGCTAGTTTAGAACTGTTCAAAACTGCATGGCAGAGATGTAAGGCTCTGCCATTGCTGCCGCAAGCCGCGTAATAGGACGGCTGGCCTTGGAATTTCAAGGAAATAACGCTTCTCGCTGCGAGAGCGGGTTTTGAAGGGAAAACACCGGGTAAAATGGCCGAGCATCGCGCCTATCTCGACTACAATGCCAGTGCACCGCTGCTCCCGGCGGCGCGGGTGGCTGTGGTCGCGGCGCTCGATGCGGCAAATCCCTCCTCGGTTCATGCCGAAGGCCGTGCAGCGCGGCGGCTGGTTGAAGATGCGCGCCGCGATGTGGCCGCACTGGTCAATGCCAAGCCGGATCATGTATTCTTCACCTCAGGCGCTACGGAAGCGGCGGTGACACTGCTGTCTCCCGACTGGCGGATGGGCCGCGCGGCACTGCGCATGGCGCGCCTCTACGTCTCTGCAGCCGATCACCCGTGCATCCTGAACGGTGGTCGTTTCGCACGGGAGAAGATCGTGCGCATCGGCGTGACACCCGATGGCATCATCGATCTCGAAACTTTGGGCGTGGCACTCGCTAGCCACGACAAAGCCGAAGGACTGCCTCTTGTAGCCATGCACGCCGCCAACAATGAGACGGGCGTCATCCAGCCGATCGCCGAGATTGCCACGATCGTGAAGGCAGCCGGCGGTCTCCTGGTGGTGGACGCAGTGCAGGCCGCAGGGCGCATTCCGCTCGATATGTCAGCGCCTTATGCGGACTACTTGATTCTCTCCTCCCACAAGCTTGGCGGTCCCAAGGGCATAGGGGCCATCGTTGCTGCCTCTGATTTGATGATGCCTGCGCCTCTGGTTACCGGCGGCGGCCAGGAGAAGGGTCATCGCGGCGGCACGGAGAACCTTGCCGCCATTGCCGGTTTTGGCGCTGCCGCACGCGAAGGGTTGGCTGGACTTGCCGATATCGAGGTTGTCCGGCAGCGGCGTGATGCCATCGAGGCGATCGTGACCGAATTGGTGCCGGACGCCGAAATTTTCGGAAAGCGCGTGGAACGCCTTGCCAATACGACGTTCTTCGCTATTCCGGGCGCCAAGGCCGAGACGGTGCAGATCGCCTTCGATCTTGCAGGTGTCGCTTTGTCGGCGGGCTCCGCCTGTTCGTCAGGCAAGGTCGGCCCGAGCCACGTTCTGAAGGCGATGGGCCATGGCGAAGAGGGCGGGGCGCTGCGCGTTTCGATCGGTGCTGCCACGACCGCGGATGAAGTCGAGCAGTTTCGCAAGGCGCTGGCCGGCATCGTCGCCCGTCGCGCCGCGCGGGAAAGAGCCGCCTGAGAAAGGCGGGAAGCATTCAGGCTTCGGCCTGGTAGAGCCGTGTGTTCCGATTGGCCGGGTGTTTTCTTGGCCGGAGCGCACTATATGGAACTTACGCCGCCAAGCACGGTCCGTATCGGGCCGGCGGTGCCATAGTTTGAAAACGGCCGGGCCTTGACCTCGGCATGGATGGAGAACGCTTATGCCTGCTGTGCAGGAGACGATCGATCGAGTCCGAAAGATCGACGTCGATCAATACAAATATGGCTTCGAGACGACGATCGAGACCGACAAGGCACCCAAGGGCCTTTCGGAAGACATCATCCGTTTCATTTCCGAAAAGAAGAACGAGCCGGACTGGATGCTGGAATGGCGTCTGGAGGCGTATCGCCGCTGGCTGACGCTGGAAGAGCCGACCTGGGCGCGCGTCGAGTACCCCAAGATCGACTTCCAGGAGCTCCACTACTACGCGGCACCGAAGAACCAGTCCGGCCCCAAGTCGCTGGACGAGGTCGATCCGGAACTGCTCAAGGTCTACGAGAAGCTCGGTATTCCGCTGAAGGAGCAGGAAATCCTCGCCGGTGTGCAGAAGGAAAAGGCGCCGGTCGACGGTCTCTCGGACGAGGATGCCAGCGATAACGTCTACAAGTCCGGCCGCGTCGCCGTCGATGCCGTCTTCGACTCGGTTTCCGTCGTCACCACCTTCAAGGAAGAGCTGGCCAAGGCCGGCGTCATCTTCTGCTCGATCTCGGAGGCCATCCGCGAGCATCCGGAACTGGTGAAGAAATATCTCGGGTCGGTCGTGCCGACCTCTGACAATTTCTATGCCACGCTGAACTCGGCGGTCTTCACCGACGGCTCCTTCGTCTTCGTGCCGAAGGGCGTCCGTTGTCCGATGGAGCTTTCCACCTATTTCCGCATCAATGAGAAGAACACCGGCCAGTTCGAACGCACGCTGATCATTGCGGAAGAGGGCGCCTACGTTTCCTATCTGGAAGGCTGCACCGCGCCGCAGCGTGACGAAAACCAGCTTCATGCCGCAGTGGTCGAACTGGTCGCGCTCGACGATGCCGAGATCAAATATTCGACCGTGCAGAACTGGTATCCCGGCGACGCGCAGGGCAAGGGTGGCATCTACAACTTCGTCACCAAGCGCGGCGACTGCCGCGGCCATCGTTCGAAGATCTCGTGGACGCAGGTCGAGACCGGTTCGGCGATCACCTGGAAATATCCATCCTGCATTTTGCGTGGCGATGAAAGCCAGGGCAATTTCTATTCGATCGCGGTTTCGAACGGCTATCAGCAGATCGACAGCGGTACCAAGATGATCCATCTCGGCAAGAACACCCGCAGCCGGATCATCTCCAAGGGTATCGCCGCCGGCTTCAGCCAGAACACCTATCGCGGCCAGGTCTCGGCTCACCGCAAGGCGACCAACGCGCGCAATTTCACCAACTGCGACTCGCTGCTGATCGGGGACCAGTGCGGCGCGCACACGGTTCCCTACATGGAAGCCAAGAACTCGACCGCGAAGTTCGAGCATGAGGCGACGACGTCGAAGATTTCCGAAGACCAGAAGTTCTACGTCATGCAGCGTGGCATCCCCGAAGAGGAAGCTATCGCGCTCATCGTCAACGGCTTCGTCAAGGATGTCATCCAGGAGCTGCCGATGGAGTTCGCCGTTGAGGCGCAGAAACTCATCGGTATCAGTCTGGAGGGAAGCGTAGGGTAGTGAGCGCTGAGCCCAAGCTCTACCGAATTGTCAACACGATAGAGTGGGCAATTCTTGGTGTCTTGGGCTTGCTCTTAATTGCTGCAATTGGCGGAGCCGTTTTGGCACTAATTGGTGCGATAGGCGGTTGGTCGGAACTCAAGGCGCTTGGCGGCTATACAGCTGCAATCGGTGCTGGTGGTTTTTTTGTCGGGATGCTTGTGATGGGACCGTTGGTCTCCGGCATCTCAAGGGTGACTGACCGCGGCAATACGCGGTGAAGAAACTGAATTTGAAGGTAAGAAGATGCTTGAGATCAAGAACCTGCATGCCCGCATCGCCGATGACGGCACCGAGATCATTCGCGGCCTGAACCTGACGGTGAACAAGGGCGAAGTCGCCGCCATCATGGGCCCGAACGGCTCCGGCAAGTCGACCTTGTCCTACATCCTCGCCGGTCGCGAGGACTATGAGGTCACCGAAGGCGACATCCTCTACAATGGCGAGTCGATCCTGGAGATGGATCCGGCCGAGCGCGCCGCATCCGGCATCTTCCTCGCGTTCCAGTATCCGATGGAGATACCGGGCGTGGCGACGATGGAATTCCTGAAGGTGGCCATGAATGCCCAGCGCAAGGCGCGTGGCGAGGAGCCGCTGAAGGTGCCGGAATTTTTGAAGCGGGTGAAGGAAGCCGCGGCTTCGCTCAACATGGACATCGCCATGCTGAAGCGTCCGCTCAATGTCGGCTTCTCCGGCGGCGAGAAGAAGCGCGCAGAGATCCTGCAGATGAAGCTGCTCGAGCCGAAGCTGTGCGTGCTCGACGAAACCGACTCCGGCCTCGACATCGACGCGCTGAAGATCGTCTCCGACGGTGTCAACGCGTTGCGTTCGCCCGACCGAGCCTTCCTTGTCATCACCCACTACCAGCGCCTGCTCGAGCACATCGTGCCGGACAGCGTGCACGTTCTCTACAAGGGCCAGGTCATCAAGTCGGGTGACAAATCGCTGGCGCTCGATCTGGAAGCCAATGGTTATGCCGGCGTGATCGGCGAGGCTGCGTGAGGGAACTGTCATGAATGCACATGTTCAACCGCAGCTGACACAGGCCGAGACGGCGCTGATCGATGCCTTCGGTGAGCGGCAGTCGCTGCTGCCGGGCGATGGCGAGGTCATGGTTCGCCGCGACAACGCCATCGAGGCGCTGAAGGGCGGCCTGCCGACCAAGCGTATCGAAAGCTGGCACTACACCAATCTGCGCACCTTGCTGCCTGCCGTGCCGGGATTCGATGCATCGGCGAACGCCAAGCCGATTGCCGCGGTGATCGAAGGCTCGACGGTGGTTTCGGTGCTGAATGGTGCGTCGACGACCAAGTTCCCGACGGTCGAAGGTGTCTCGTTCGCCCGGCTGTCGGACAAGTTGACCGACGGCAGCTTTGCGCCGGCGCTCGATCTTTATGGCGCTGACGATGCCATCGGCGCGCTCAACACGGCTTTCGTCGCCGACGGCGTGTTTGTCGACATCGCCGACGGGATCGAACTGGAAAAGCCGATCGAACTACAGAATGTACAGCTGGCGGCCAGAGCCATATCCGGCTGCCGGTTCGTATCGGCAAAGGCGCCAAGGCGGTCATCGTCGAGCGCCAGACCGGTGAAGGCGCAGCGCTCACCTCGTCCGTCAGCCAGCTGACGCTGGATGAGGGTGCGGAAGCGACCTGGCTGATCGTGCAGGAGCAGCCGGAAACGGCTTCGCATCTCGCCCAGTTCAAGGCCTGGATCGGCAAGGATGCCAAGCTCACCTTGTTCTTCATGAATGCCGGCGGCAAGCTGGTGCGGCAGGAAGTCGTCGTGGCAACCAGGGGTGAAGGCGCCGATTTCAAGCTGCGCGGCGTCAATCTTCTGGCCGGCGATACCCACACCGATGTGACCATGGTGCTCGACCATGCGGTGCCGCACACCACGTCGACGGAGGTGATCCGCAACGTTGTCACCGGCAAGGCGCGTGGTGTTTTCCAGGGCCGCATCAACGTGCATCAATATGCGCAGAAGACCGATGCAAAGATGGCCTGCAACACCTTGCTGTTGTCGGACGATGGCGAGTTCTCGACCAAGCCGGAACTGGAGATCTTCGCCGACGACGTCCAGTGCGGCCATGGCGCCACCGTCACCGAGATCGACCACGGCCATCTCTTCTATCTGATGGCGCGCGGCATCGATGAAAAGACCGCGCGTGGTCTGCTGGTGAAGGCCTTTGTCGCGGAAGTGATCGAGGAACTGGAAGACGAGCAGATCGTCGAGACGCTGGAAGGCAAGCTCGACGAGTGGTTCGCGACGCACGGGTAGTGAGAGATAGTGAGTAGGGATTAGTGAGTAGTCAGTCGTGAGAGAGCATATGCGGACTTCAGGCCCGTTACACTGACTAGCTCGCTACTGACTACTCACTTCTGATTAGAAATGGATAATGTGCTGAACACCGCTGCCCCTTATGATGTCGAAGCGATCCGCCGCGACTTCCCGATTCTGTCGCGCGAAGTCTATGGCAAGCCGCTGGTCTATCTCGACAACGGCGCTTCGGCGCAGAAGCCGCAGGCGGTGCTGGACGCCGTCCAGCACGCCTATTCGCAGGAATATGCCAACGTCCATCGCGGCCTGCACTTCCTGTCGAACGCCGCCACCGATGCCTATGAAAAAGCGCGTGAAACGGTGCGACGGTTCCTGAATGCGCCGAGTACCGACAACATCGTCTTCACCTCCAACACCACCGCCGCCATCAACACGGTTGCATATGGCTGGGGCATGCCGAACATCGGCGAAGGCGACGAGATCGTGCTCTCCATCATGGAGCACCATTCCAACATCGTGCCGTGGCATTTCATCCGCGAGCGCCAGGGCGCCAGGCTGGTCTGGGTGCCGGTGGACGATCTGGGGGCGTTCCACATCGAGGAATTCGAAAAGCGGCTGACCGATCGCACCAGGCTCGTCGCCATCACCCAGATGTCGAACGCGCTGGGCACGGTGACACCGATCAAGGAAATCTGCCGCATCGCTCATCAGCGCGGCATTCCGGTCCTGGTCGACGGCAGCCAGAGCGCCGTGCACATGCCGATCGACGTGCAGGATCTCGACTGCGATTTCTTCGTCTTCACCGGCCACAAGGTCTACGGTCCGTCCGGCATCGGTGTACTCTATGGCAAGAAGGAGCGACTAGAGGCCATGCGGCCCTTCATGGGCGGTGGCGAGATGATTGAAGAGGTGACGGAGGATATCGTCACCTACAACGATCCGCCGCACCGTTTCGAGGCCGGCACGCCGCCGATCGTGCAGGCGATCGGCCTTGGTGCCGCGCTCGAATATATGGAATCGATCGGTCGCGAGCGCATCGCTGCGCACGAGGCTGACTTGAAGGCCTACGCGCATGAGCGGCTGCGGTCGATCAACTCGCTGCGCATTTTCGGCGATGCGCCCGACAAGGGCGCCATAATCTCCTTCGAGCTCAAGGGCATCCACGCCCATGACGTCTCGATGGTGATCGACAGACAGGGTGTAGCCGTGCGCGCAGGCACGCATTGTGCGCAGCCACTGTTGAAACGCTTCGGCGTGACCTCCACATGCAGGGCATCCTTCGGCATGTACAACACACGCGCCGAGGTCGACGCGCTTGTCGAGGCGCTGGAAAAAGCACGGAAATTCTTCGGGTAAGAGCCATGGAAGACGCCGCGATCACTGAAACAGAGACGCCTCAGGCGGTGCCAGCCGAGAGCGGTCCCGTTTCGGCAATTCCCGCAGACGAACTGGCGCGCATCACGGATGACATCGTTTCGGCGCTGAAGACGGTCTACGATCCGGAAATCCCGGCCGACATCTACGAACTCGGTCTGGTCTACAAGATCGACATCGAGGACGACCGCACGGTCAAGATTGACATGACACTGACCGCGCCCGGCTGCCCGGTGGCCGGTGAGATGCCAGGCTGGGTCGAAAATGCCGTCGGCACCGTGGAAGGCGTTTCGGGCGTCGAGGTCAAGATGGTGTTCGATCCGCCATGGACACCCGACCGCATGTCGGAAGAGGCTCAGGTTGCGGTGGGGTGGTATTAAGCCCGTCTTGCATGGCTGCGAAAACTTCACCATCTTATAGCTGGAGCAATTCCAGGAAAAGTGCACAGCGGTTTTCCGTCCGGAATTGCGTAGAAACAAAGCCAGAGTGTTTCCGCGTTTCCGTGAAAAACGGAAACGCTCTGGCCTCGTTCCGCAGGCCTTGAACCTGCGTGAAACTGGAGAATGACATGGGACGCTTCGCCGTCATCTCAATGACCGACAAAGCCGCCGAGCGCGTGCGCGAGATCATGGCCACGCGCGAGAACGCGCAAGGCATTCGTCTCGGCATCAAGAAGGGCGGCTGCGCGGGTATGGAATACACGGTCGATCTGGTGACCGAACCGAACGCCAAGGACGATCATGTCGAGCGTGACGGCGCGCATGTCTACGTTGCGCCCGAAGCTGCGTTGTTCCTGTTCGGCACCGAGATGGATTTCGAGCGCACGACGCTGCGCACCGGTTTCACCTTCCGCAACCCGAACCAGTCTTCGGCTTGTGGCTGCGGCGAGTCGGTGGAATTAAAGCCAGCCGACCTCAAGGCGTTGGCCGAGGCCCGCGCTCAAAGCGCCGCCTGAGATTTTTGCTGCAATGAATTCGACTGATGCGGGCGTGATCTCTGTCCGGCCGCATCGTCCTGCCGACCACGCGCAGCTTGCCGCCCTCTTCGAGGCGATGCAGCAGCACTATCGTGTGCCATGCCCTGCGAGGGAGGCCATCCTGGCAGACCTCGCCAGCCTCCCGGCCGGTGTTGAGATCCTCGTCGCTGAAACCGATCGCCTGATCGGTTTTGCCACATTCTCCACCATCTACCCCGGCCCGGGATTGAAGGGCGGGCTGTTCCTCAAGGACCTGTTCGTCCTGGAGGCCGTGCGCGGCAGCGGCGCCGGCAAGTCGCTTTTGCGCGCGCTTGCCCGCCTTGCGGTGACGCGCGGTCTCTCGCGCGTCGACTGGACCGCGGACAGGGGCAATGCCCGGCTGCTCGCTTTCTATGACGAAACCGGTGCCTCGCGTGAAGAAGAAAAAGTGTTCTTTCGCCTTAAGGGACAGGCACTCGAGGATTTCGCCAGCGAAAACTGACAGTGCCCCGGAGATTTACAGCGGAGAGCCGGTCGGCTCGCAGCCTCACCGCAGGTGTCTCACTCCACCCACATTCCGGTTCTTCGATGCCAGTCGGCAATCGATTCCTCAGGATACAGATCGAAGACCTTGTCGCCGTCGCGGATCTCGGGCTCGACCCAGCTGCTCTTGTACTTCAGCATCAAATGCGTGCGTTCCGGCGGCTCAGGCAGTTCCGTATCCACCGCCGATGCGAATGGATGCACGAGTTCCGGCCAGGTCGGATCGTAAAGCCACAGTGCCGAACCGCAGTTCTTGCAGAAATTGCGTTCGCCCGTGGAGGTCTCGCACACAGGGCGTTCGTCGTCCTGGATCTCGGCGCGATAGACACCGAGGTTTTCCTTGCCGGTGATCTGCAGCGTTGCTGAAGTGGCCCCGAGGTTGATCGCGTATCCGCCGCCGCCCTGCTGCTTGCGGCAGATCGAGCAATAGCAGAGCTGATAGGGTGCCGGTGTGTGGCTTTCGACTTCGAAGCGAACTGCGCCGCAACGGCAGGAGCCTTGGAGAAGCATGGGCATGATCGTTTCCTCGTTCTTTGCCTGAATCCTACACGCTTTGCGGACGAAACCTGTCAGGAGAACTTTGGTTGCGCCGTTATGAGCGGTTGCATTTTTCATGGAAACGCGGAACCGCTCTAACTCTTTGTTTTGATGCAATCCCGGACGGAAAACCGTTGGCCGCTTTTCCTGGAATTGCTCTGGGGTTCGTGACAGGATCAAGCCATGGACAATGACGCGATTTCCGACCTTTTCTCTGGCCTGGGCCCGGTCAGCATCCGCCGTCTGTTCGGCGGCAAGGGCATCTATTTCGAAGGTGTCATCGTGGCCGTCGAATTGCGCGGCGAGCTGATGCTGAAGGGCGATGCCGAGCTCGGCCGTGAATTCGACGCGGCCGGCTGCACGCAATGGACCTATGTCGGCTCGCGCCACGGCAAGCAGGTGGCGATGCCGTATTGGACACTGCCGGATGGCGCTGCCGACGACGCGGACGAAATGGCTTCCTGGGCCAGGAAATCCTATCAGGCCGGCTTGCGCTCGGGAAAGTGAGACGAGGAAGCCAGCCTGGAAAGACAAATCAGCCGCAGGAAAAGGCGTTCATCTTCTTTTCGAAATCGATGTCGACATCGGATGTCAGCTTGCCGTTGAGGGCATAGCCTTGAAACACGGAATAAGCGGCTGAAGCCGTAAAGCCGTGGTTTTCAAGGAATTTGACGTTTTCCGTTTCCGCTCCCATCGAGCCCAGCGTGTCGAACCGGGTATACCATTTGCTGTAGGCGGTATAGGGCTTCTTGTTGTAGGGCGCCTTGCTCTGCAGGGCGTCGTCAATCCACTTCTTGAAGCTTTCCTGCTTCAGGAAGGCTTTGCCTTCCTTGATCTGCCTGGCCACCTGCTGCTCATAGGCCGTGCATTTGGTCGCTGCCTGGCCATTCGCAACGCCCGCGAACAGCGTCGCGATGCTCACCGCAACGACGGTCAATTTTCCCTTGATCGGCATTCTGTCCTCATTCCTTCGCCATCCCGCCCGGGACATCGTCACCACACTTGCGTGCCAGAGGGAAGGTGAGGGCGGGGAAGCTGATGACCTTTTCTACAGGGCCTTGGCGACCCGGGCCGCAACGCGGGCGTTGTTTTCCACCAGCGCGATGTTGGTCTTCAGACTGCGGCCGCCGGTGAGTTCCAGGATCTTGCCGAGCAGGAATGGCGTGACGGCTTTGCCCGTCACGTTCTGCGCTTCCGCCGCCTTCTGCGCAGCCTCGATATAGCCGGCCATCTCGGCCGCGGGGATCTCGTCGGTTACCGGCACCGGATTGGCCACCAGCACACCGCCATCGATACCAAGCGCCTGGCGGGTCTTGAAGAGTCTGGCGATCTTTTCGGGTGCATCCAGTGTCAGCGGTGCCCGGAAGGGCGATTGCCGCGACCAGAAGGCCGGCATCGTCTCGCAACCATGGCCGATCACCGGCACGCCGCGCGTTTCCAGCACTTCCAGCGTCTTTTCGATGTCGAGGATGGCCTTCGCACCGGCCGACACCACGATGACCGGCGTACGTGCCAGCTCGTCGAGGTCGGCCGAGATGTCGAAGCTTTTTTCGGCGCCCTTGTGTACGCCACCGATGCCGCCGGTGGCGAACACCCTGATGCCAGCCATATGTGCCGCGATCATGGTGGCGGCGACCGTCGTGCCGCCGGTGCGTCCTTCGGCGACGGCGAAGGCAAAGTCGGCGCGCGACAGCTTCATCGCATCGCCGGTCATGGCAAGCGATTCCCGCTCGCCATCGGACAGCCCGATCTTGATACGGCCGTTGACGACCGCGATCGTTGCCGGCACCGCGCCTTCGTCTGAAATGATCTTTTCGACATTGGCCGCCATCGCACCATTGTCGGGATAGGGCATGCCGTGGGTGATGATGGTCGATTCCAGCGCCACCACCGGGCGGCCCGCCTTCAGCGCCTCTGCCACGGGCGCGTGGATGTCGATGTACTGGCGGGCGGTTTCGAGGATCATGAGATGTCTCCGGTTGGCGTCACGCGGTTCGCGAACAGCCGTTCAAGAATGGGATTGCCGCCCTCATGCCACTTCGCGCGCTTCCGGCACAAGGGCCAGGGCTGCGGCAAAGGATGCCTGGTTGAAGTCGGGTACTGCGAGGGGGCTTTCGATGGCGAGCCCCGCTGCCGCCACACCTTCGCGCAAGGCGACGCGCAGCGGCAACCCGCGCAGCAGCGCCGCGGTGGTGGCCCCCGCCAGCGCATCGCCGGCGCCGGTCACGTCGATCACCGCTTTGGGCGGCGGTGGCGAAACCGCGAAGGCGCCGTGCATGTCGAAGCCGAGGGCAGGGCGATCTCCTGCCGTGACCACGCCGCCGCGCATGCCAATGCCACGCAGACCCGTCACCAGCTCTCTCTCCGTCGCTTCGCGTGAAAGGCCGGTCAGAGCCGCAGCCTCACGCCGGTTCATGAACACCAGTGTCGGTCGTTCGAACAGCGAGGCGAGGCGCACCACCTTGGCCGGTGAAATGGCGATGACGAAGACCGGCTGGTCCGCGGCCAGTGCCATCAGGCGTTCGAGCGCTGCGGTTGGCAGATTCGCGTCGCAGAGCACCGCATCCGATGCCTCGACCGCACCGCGAATGTTGGCGCGCCGCATCTGCTTCGGGAAGGCGAGGTCGTAGAGCCCCATGTCGGCAAAGCCGACCACCAGCTCGCCTTCGCTGTCGAGGATCGCGGTGTAGCTCGGCGTGGCCCGATCGAGGAAGGTGACCGAAAGATCCTTGATGGCAGCCTGGGTAATCGTCCGGGCAACCGTCTCGCCTGCGGTGTCGCCACCGCGCACCGACATCAGCGAGGCGGAGACACCCCGTCGCACGACCGTGCGCAGTGCATTGAAAACACCGCCGCCGACATCCTCGCGCATCGTACCGGGGTTGGAAGCCGCCGGTACATAAGGACCGCTGACCTGGCCGCGTCGGTCGATATGCGCGCCACCCGCTGCGAAAAGTCTGGGTGTGGAGCTCATGCAGGCACCGCGATGTGCGCGCCAGCGCCGTTGCCGGCTGTCGTGACGCCGAATCGGCACCGGCCGTGTGGCGCCGATGTGATGGACGTTCGCGAGAGCACTTCAAGGAAGCTATCTGCAAAACAAAAAAAGAACAAATTGGAATTGAGTATATTTTTCAAAGTTTTGGGGTGCCTTGCCAAAACGGAACAAAAAGGGTACATAATAACAAGGGATCCCGGACTGTCCGGCCTTCATTGACGACCAAGGGGTGATGTATCATGGCTCAGAATAGCTTGAGGCTTGTAGAGGACAATTCGGTGGACAAAACAAAAGCGCTCGACGCTGCGCTGTCGCAGATCGAACGGGCATTCGGCAAGGGCTCGATCATGCGGCTCGGTGCCAATGAACAGGCAGTCGAGATCGAAACGGTGCCGACAGGCTCGCTGGGCCTCGACATCGCGCTCGGCGTTGGCGGCCTGCCGCGTGGCCGTATCGTTGAAATCTACGGGCCGGAAAGCTCGGGCAAGACCACGCTGGCGCTGCACACGGTGGCGGAAGCGCAGAAGAAGGGCGGCATCTGCGCCTTCGTTGACGCCGAACATGCGCTCGACCCGGTCTATGCCCGCAAGCTGGGCGTCGATCTCGAAAACCTGCTGATCTCGCAGCCGGATACCGGTGAGCAGGCACTGGAGATCTGCGACACGCTGGTTCGTTCCGGCGCCATTGATGTTCTGGTGGTCGATTCGGTCGCCGCACTCACCCCGCGCGCCGAAATCGAGGGCGAGATGGGCGATGCGCTGCCCGGCCTGCAGGCCCGCCTGATGAGCCAGGCGCTGCGCAAGCTCACCGCTTCGATCTCGCGCTCCAACACCATGGTCATCTTCATCAACCAGATCCGCATGAAGATCGGCGTCATGTTCGGTTCGCCCGAGACGACCACCGGCGGCAATGCGCTGAAGTTCTACGCCTCGGTGCGCCTCGACATCCGCCGCATCGGCTCGATCAAGGACCGGGACGAGGTCGTCGGCAACCAGACCCGCGTCAAGGTCGTCAAGAACAAGCTGGCTCCGCCCTTCAAGGTCATCGAATTCGACATCATGTATGGCGAGGGCGTGTCCAAGACCGGCGAATTGATCGATCTCGGCGTCAAGGCCGGCATCGTCGAGAAGTCGGGTGCCTGGTTCTCCTACAATTCGCAGCGTCTTGGCCAGGGCCGTGAAAACGCCAAGCAGTTCCTGCGCGACAATCCTGACCTTGCCCGCGAGGTCGAGCAGGCGCTGCGGCAGAATGCCGGGCTGATCGCGGAGAAGTTCCTCGACAATGGCGGCGACAGCGACAACGATCTCGACGACGCTGCAGAAGGATAAGGACAGAGGTTGCCTTGAAAGGTAATTTGTCCTGACGATGGTGCTTGAACCGCCGGCCTAGCGCCGGCGGTTTGCATTTTGGGTGGCGGCTTATGGTCTGCGCCAAGCGGGCCTTTCCTGTTTCTGGACAGGCTGGAAGGCTGCCGCTAAAAGGCCTAGTCCATTTCCATCGGCCTGGCCGGTGGCTTCACCATAAAGGCAGTTTCGATGAGTGGCGTGAACGATATCCGGTCGACCTTTCTCGACTATTTCCGCAAGGAAGGCCACGAGATCGTCGCCTCCAGCCCGCTGGTGCCGCGCAACGACCCAACGTTGATGTTCACCAATGCCGGTATGGTGCAGTTCAAGAACGTCTTCACCGGCCTGGAGAAGCGGCCTTATTCGCGCGCCGCGACCGCGCAGAAGAGCGTGCGTGCCGGCGGCAAGCACAACGATCTCGACAATGTCGGCTACACCGCCCGCCATCTCACCTTCTTCGAGATGCTCGGCAACTTCTCGTTCGGTGATTATTTCAAGGAACGTGCGATCGAACTGGCCTGGAACCTGATCACCAAGGGTTTCGGGCTCAAGAAGGACAAGCTGCTCGTCACCGTCTATCACACCGACGACGAGGCTGCCGGCTACTGGAAGAAGATCGCTGGCTTCTCGGATGACCGCATCATCCGCATCGCGACCTCGGACAATTTCTGGGCGATGGGCGATACCGGCCCGTGCGGCCCGTGTTCGGAGATTTTCATCGATCGCGGCGAGCACATCTGGGGCGGCCCTCCCGGCAGCCCGGAAGAGGATGGCGACCGCTTCCTCGAGTTCTGGAACCTGGTCTTCATGCAATATGAGCAGGTCACCAAGGAAGAGCGCATCGACCTGCCGCGCCCGTCGATTGATACCGGCATGGGCCTGGAGCGCATGGCCTCCATCCTGCAGGGGGTGGAAAGCGTTTTCGAAACCGATCTGTTCCGTCACCTGATCGATGCGGCATCGTCCGCGCTCGGGCAGGGGCCGAACACCGAGAATGTCGCTTCCTATCGCGTGATCGCCGACCATCTGCGTTCGTCGTCCTTCCTGGTCGCCGATGGCGTTCTGCCTTCCAATGAGGGGCGCGGCTATGTGCTGCGCCGCATCATGCGCCGCGCCATGCGCCATGCGCAGCTGCTCGGCGCCAATGAACCGCTGATGTGGAAGCTGGTACCGGCGCTGGTGCGTGAGATGGGACAGGCCTATCCCGAGCTCGTGCGTAGCGAGGCGCTGCTCACCGAAACGCTGAAGCTGGAAGAAACACGCTTCCGCAAGACGCTGGTGCGCGGCCTCGGCCTGCTCGCCGACGCCACCGACAGACTCGGCGCCGGCGACATGCTGGACGGCGAGACTGCTTTCAAGCTCTACGACACCTACGGTTTCCCATTGGATCTGACGCAGGACGCGCTGCGCCAGCGCAGCATCTCCGTTGACCTCGCCGGTTTCACCGACGCGATGGAACGGCAGAAGGCGGAAGCGCGTGCGAGCTGGGCCGGTTCCGGCGAAGCTGCCACCGAGACCGTATGGTTCTCCGTACGCGACAAGACCGGCGCGACCGAATTCCTCGGCTATGAGACCGAAAAGGCCGAAGGCATCGTCACAGCAATCCTGCGTGACGGCAAGGTCGTCGACGACGCCAGGGAAGGCGACAGCGTGGCGATCATCGTCAACCAGACGCCCTTTTACGGTGAGTCCGGTGGCCAGATGGGCGATACCGGAACGATTTCCGGCGAAGGCTTCCGCATCGAAGTCACTGATACGCTGAAGAAGGCCGATGGGCTCTTCGTGCATCAAGGCAAGGTGACCAAGGGTTCGCTGAAGACAGGCGCTGCCGTCGAACTCGAGGTTGATCATGCGCGCCGGACGCGCCTGCGCTCCAATCACTCCGCCACGCACCTCATCCACGAGGCGCTGCGCGAAGTGCTGGGCACCCATGTCGCCCAGAAGGGTTCGCTGGTTGCGCCGGAGCGGTTGCGTTTCGACATTTCGCACAACAAGCCGATCTCCCCGGAAGAGCTGGAGGAGGTCGAGCGCATGGCCAACGAGATCGTCGTACAGAACAGCCCGGTCACGACCCGGCTGATGTCGGTCGATGATGCACGCGCGGAAGGCGCGATGGCACTGTTCGGTGAAAAGTACGGCGACGAGGTCCGTGTCGTCTCGATGGGTACGGCACTGCATGGCGAGAAGGCCAACCGGCCGTATTCGATCGAGCTTTGCGGCGGCACGCATGTGAAGGCCACTGGCGATATAGGCCTGGTGCGCATCATTTCCGACAGCCCTGTGGCGGCCGGTGTTCGCCGCATCGAGGCGCTGACCGGCGAGGCGGCACGTCGCCATCTCGACGAGCAGGACCGTCGCCTTAAGGCAGTCGCGGCGACGCTGAAGATTTCCCCGTCCGATGTGCTCGCACGGGTGGAAACCCTGCTCGATGAACGCAAGAAGCTTGAGCGTGACCTGACCGATGCGCGCAAGAAGCTCGCCATGGGCGGTGGTTCCGCCGGCGCGACCGAAAATGCCACCGAGACCGTGGCAGGGGTCGGCTTCCTCGGCAAGTCGGTCAGCGGTGTGTCGCCGAAGGACCTGAAGCCGCTCGCCGACGAGGGCAAGAAGGCGCTGGGCTCTGGCGTTGTCGTGCTGGTCGGCGAGGCTGAAGGCAAGGCGAGTGTCGTCGTTGCGGTCACCGAGGATCTTGTCGGTCGCTTCAGCGCCGTCGACCTGGTGCGTGTGGCGTCCGCAGCCCTCGGCGGACAGGGCGGTGGCGGTCGGCCTGATATGGCGCAGGCCGGCGGTCCGGACGCCTCCAAGGCCGATGACGCCATTGCCGCGGTCAAGGCGGCGCTGGCCGCCTAAACCGTGAGCTGCCTTCGATCCGCATTTGAGAGATGATCGGTGCCGGAAGCGATTCCGGCATCACCTATTTCGAGGCTGCTACCGCAGCTCCGATGCGGTCGACGCGGTTGGTCCAGATTGCGCCGTCGAAACGGGCGGGCAGCTTCCGAAATGTCGCGGTGTCATCGACGCCGGCCGAATGTCTCGACCCGTCATTGTCGCCGAGGATCACCAGCGTCGAGCCGTTGGCGTCCAGCCGCTGGCTGAGACGGTTGGGAAAGCCCCAGGCGAAGGAGGCGTAGTTGGCCGGCAGCATGAACAGTGTCTTGCGGCAATCCTCAGGAACGTAACCGCTCCAGCCGAGCGCTGCATAACGCATGAGACAGGGGACAACACGGTCGGTCCCGAGCACAACGGCATCAGGCAAGGCGGTCAGGTAGGCGTCGATCGCCTTGCCGCCGCCATAGACCATGATGCGCTTCTGCCGCTCCGGCGGCAGCGCGCCGATCATCCTTGCCAGCAGCCGGCCTTCGGCTATGTCGTCGCTCTTGATGTTGATCAGGAAGCGCTTGTCCGGAAATGTCGCGAGCACCTCGCCGAGGCTCGGCATCTGGCCGACGCCCTTGCCCCGGAACGGGAAGGTCTTGCCGCCATCGGCGGTGTAGCCGTAGCCTATGTCGAGCCCTTTCAGGTCCTTGAGGCTCTTTTCGCGCGTCACGCCCTTGCCGTCGGTGCGGCAGTCCACCGTCCAGTCATGGAACACCGCGAAGTCACCATCGGTGGTCGGATGGACGTCGAGCTCGACGATATCGGCGCCTGCCGCGAACGCCGCTCGAAACCCCTCGATGGTATTTTCGAGATGGGGATGTTCGGGCGGATAGATGCGTTCGGCGGTGCAGGTGTCGTTGCCGATGCCAACCGGAGAAAAGGTCTGGCCGAGCCCGCGGTGCGCGATCAGCATGGGCCGTCGCTCCGCGGTGCCGGCGAGCAGGCTGCTGTTCATTGCCCATATGCCGCCAGCGGCAACGATGACCCCGAGCAGGGCAATGGTCCTCTTGCGCATGATTCCCCCGAATTTCGCAGGAGACTATGCGCTGAACCGGTACGAAATCTGGACGAAGCTGCGCCGGTTTGAAGGCAGCCATGAAAATCGCGATGGCGGTCAGGCGCGTTCTGGACGAACGCGCCTGATTTCTGGTTAGCCCATCGCAAACGTATCCGGATCCGGCCCGATCTTACCCTTTGCATCATCGAGCTTTTTGATCGCGGCGATGTCTTCCGATGTCAGCCTGAAATCGAAGACCTGGAAATTCTCGACGATGCGCGATGGCGTCACCGACTTCGGAATGACGACGTTGCCGATATCGAGATGCCAGCGCAGGATCACCTGGGCGGCTGTCTTGCCGTACTTCTTCGCCAGCGCGACGAGCGCCGGATCATGCAGCAGCGTGCCCTGGCCGAGCGGGCTCCAGGCCTCGGTCACAATGCCTTCGCTGGCGTGGTAGGCGCGCAACTCCTGCTGCTGGAAACGCGGGTGCAGTTCCACCTGGTTGATCGCCGGAACCACGCCGGTCTCTGCCTTGAGACGCTCGAGATGGGCGATCTGGAAGTTGGAGACACCGATCGAAGCGACACGGCCTTCCTCGCGCAGCTTGATCAGCGCTTTCCAGCTGTCGACATAACGATCACGGGACGGCACCGGCCAGTGGATGAGATAGAGGTCGATCGTGTCGCGGCGCAGCTTCTTGAGGCTGGCGTCGAAGGCTTTCAGTGCCGAATCGTAACCTTGTGCGGAATTCCACAGCTTGGTGGTGAGGAAGATATCGTCGACTTCGGAGGCTGCGAGCGCGTCGCCGACGCCTTCTTCGTTGCCATAGATGGCGGCGGTGTCGATCGAACGGTAACCGGCCTCGATCGCGGCAGTCACGGCGGCATTGGCGCCTTCGTTCGGCACCTGCCAGACACCGAAGCCGAGTTGCGGGATGGCCTTGCCGTCGTTGAAACGGATTGTCGGGCTCATGGGTCTCTTTCCTGAAATGTCTTGAAAGGACAGCGATTGAAAGGCGTCCACATCAGGCAAAGGCATGCAGATGCTCAAGGACGCTCGCGGCAAGAACAGCCGCTGCCTTTATTTGGGGCGCTTGACAGCCGAGGGCAAGAAACCACGCCTCGGTTTTGGAAGCTTACGGAAAAAATCTTTCGAATGTCGGGCTAGCTGGTTGGCTTTGAGGCCGTGAAGCTTTCTCGCGTCTGGATCGCCTGCCACCAGTCCAGCAGGGCGGGATGCCCGGCAAGCATCGGCGCTGCGATGCCGGCCTGCATGAAATAGGCAAAGATCGGCGCTGCATGCAGGTCAGCCAGGGTCAGTTGTGCGCCGAGCAGCCATGGGCCTGGAGATTTCAGCGCGGCGAGGGCGGTGAGGCAGGTTTCGGCATGGGGCAGTGCGGCCGACACGACGGCTTCGTCCTGTGTCCTGCCCTCACGCGGTTTGGAGACGGTCTCGACATAGATGTCCCACACCAGCGTGCGATAGGCATAGGCATCGAGCAGACCGACGATCTGGTTCATCACCGCGCGTTCGCGGGGCAGCAGAGGCTGCAGGGCAGGGCCATCGAAAGCCTCGTCGACATAGCGGGCAATCGCCGTCGTTTCGAACAGCGTCAGCCCGTCATGCTCGAACGCCGGGATCTTCGCGAAAGGATGCAAGGCGCGATACCAATCGGGCGGTCCGCCTGCCGCGAAGATATCGACTGGTACGAGATCGTATTCGACGTGCTTCTCCGCTAGGGCCAGCCGGGCGATGCGCACATAGACGCTGTAATCCGCCCCGTAGAGCGTTGGTCTGTGGTTCATGATCAGGGTCTCCTGTCTGGCTGCATAGCACGCGGCGGCGGCTGCTTCCTGCGCTTTGCAAGTCAGCAGGATTTGTCAAAAGCGGCTATGGTTGTTTCCAGCCGATCGATTTGCATGAGGCCTGACATGAATGGCGAAACGGCATGGGCAGTCTACGAAACCCGTCTGAGACGGGTCTCGAACCACATCCACGAACACCTCGACGAGGAACTGGATATGGACGGCCTGGCTGAAATCGCCTGCCTGTCACCCTATCACTGGCATCGGATCTATCGCGCCATCTACGGTGAAACCGCCGCGGCAACCGTCAAGCGATTGCGGTTGCATCGCGCCGCCGGTGACATCGTCGGGACGGATCTCGGCATCGGCGAAATTGCAAAACGGTCTGGCTATCCCAATGTCCAGTCGTTCAACCGCATCTTCAAGGCAGTCTACGGCATGCCGCCCGCGCGCTACCGGAAAGAGGGAAGCCACACACTCTTTGAAAGCAAGCAGAGAAAGGCTTCCCTGATGTTTGATGTTTCCATCCGCACACTCGAGCCAACCGAAGTGGTCGGCGTTTCCCATCAAGGCTCCTACATGGGCATCGGCAAGGCGTTCGAGCAGCTGTTCGGAACGCTTTATGCCCGTGGCCAGGGGCATCCGGCGCAACGCATGATCGGCGTCTATCTCGACGATCCCGATGTCGTCGCGGTCGACAAGCTGCGTTCCTATGCCTGCGTCGAGATGGACGCGGCGGTGCAGCCGCCGCTGGAACGGCGCACACTCGAAGGCGGCGACTATGCCGTTCTGCGCCACAAGGGCCCCTATGCCGAGATGCACAAGGCCTATACCTGGCTTTATGCCGAGTGGCTGCCGCTGTCCGGCCGCAAGCTACGCGACACGGTGATGTTCGAGGAATATCTCAACAATCCGCGTGACGTATCGCCGGCCGAGCTGTTGACTGACATCAATCTGCCGCTGGTTTGAGAAGCCGCGTTCCGGGCTTTCTCCTGAACACGCTGCCAACAAAAAAAGCCCCGGATCGCTCCGGGGCTTTTCCAATTCTATAACCGCCAGGATCAGGCCATCGCCTTCTGAAGGTTCTCGTCGATCTTGTCGAGGAAACCGGTGGTCGACAGCCAGGGCTGGTCGGGACCGATCAGCAGCGACAGGTCCTTGGTCATGTAGCCGCTCTCGACGGTCTGGATGCAGACCCTCTCCAGCGTCTCGGCGAAGCGCTTCAGTTCCGCATTGTCGTCCAGCTTGGCACGGTGTGCCAGACCGCGGGTCCAGGCGAAGATCGAGGCGATCGAGTTGGTCGACGTCTCCTCGCCCTTCTGGTGCTGGCGGTAGTGGCGGGTGACGGTGCCGTGCGCGGCTTCCGCTTCCACCGTCTTGCCGTCCGGCGTCATCAGCACCGAGGTCATCAGGCCGAGCGAGCCGAAGCCCTGCGCGACGGTGTCGGACTGCACGTCGCCGTCATAGTTCTTGCAGGCCCAGACGTAACCGCCCGACCACTTCAGCGACGAGGCGACCATGTCGTCGATCAGGCGGTGTTCGTACCAGATCTTCTTTTCCTTGAAGGCGGCCTCGAATTCCTTCTCGTAGACTTCCTGGAAGATGTCCTTGAAGCGGCCGTCATAGGCCTTGAGGATGGTGTTCTTGGTCGAGAGATAGACCGGATAACCACGCAGCAGGCCGTAGTTCAGCGAGGCGCGCGCGAATTCGCGGATCGATTCGTCGAGGTTGTACATGGCCATTGCCACGCCGGCGCCCGGTGCGTCGAACACGTCGTGCTCGATCACCTGGCCGTCGTCGCCGACGAACTTGATCGAGAGCTTGCCCTTGCCGGGGAACTTGAAATCGGTCGCCTTGTACTGGTCGCCGAAAGCATGACGGCCGACGATGATCGGCTTGGTCCAGCCCGGCACCAGACGCGGCACGTTCTTCATGATGATCGGCTCGCGGAAGATGACGCCGCCCAGGATGTTGCGGATGGTGCCGTTCGGGCTCTTCCACATCTTCTTGAGCTTGAATTCCTCGACGCGGGCTTCGTCGGGCGTGATGGTCGCGCATTTCACGCCGACGCCGTACTTGTTGATGGCGTTGGCGGCGTCGATGGTGACCTGGTCATTGGTGGCATCGCGATGCTCGATGCCGAGGTCGTAATAGTCGAGGTTGATGTCGAGATAAGGGTGGATCAGCTTGTCCTTGATGAACTGCCAGATGATGCGGGTCATCTCGTCGCCGTCGAGTTCGACGACGGGGTTAGCCACCTTGATCTTCGCCATGGAAAGAAGCCTCGCTGCTGGTCGGGAAGGGCCTCGCGCACGGCTTGGCCAGGAGATGCGGCCCCTATATCAAAGCACGATTGGGGGTGCAAACGCTCAGAATACGAGATTGATCATCGGTGACGGTCAAATGCCTGCCGACGAACAGGCCCGACTGCTGGCACAACGTTGCTTTTCGGTCGAAACGGTGATGCTGTTGGCAGTCGTCGACAGGGAGCTCACGCATGATTGATCTGGCCACACTGATTTCTTATGTCGCGATCGTGTTCGGCTTCGTCTTCATTCCGGGGCCGGCGACACTGCTCACCGTTGCGCGTTCGACCAGCTCGGGAACGAAGGTGGGCGTCGCTACCGGGGCCGGCATCGCCGCCGGCGACATGATCCACACTGTGCTGGCCATTGTCGGCATCTCGGCCATCATTGCCGCATCGGCCATGCTGTTCTCGATCGTCAAATATCTCGGCGCCGGCTATCTCGTTTACCTCGGCATCCGCGCGATCCTGGCCAAGGCGCCGACGGAGCTGGCCACGAACACGCTGCCGATCAGCGCCGGAAAGGCTTTTCGTCAGGCAATCCTGGCCGAAGTCCTGAACCCCAAGACGGCGCTGTTTTTCCTGGCGTTCCTTCCGCAGTTCGTGCGGCCGGAGAATGGGCCGGTTCCTTTCCAGTTGCTCAGCCTCGGCGTCATTTTTGTCGTGTTGGGACTGGTAAGCACGCTGGTGTTCGCATTTGGCGCGGGCGCGCTTGGCAACCTGCTGCGCCGCAATCCGATGATCCTGAAATGGCAGGGCAAGGTCGTCGGCGCCATTTACTGTGCGCTCGGCGTGCGCCTGGCCCTGCAGCATCGCTGAAACGCCGGCGGTCCGAGGGAGCAGGCAAAGCTTCATTTTCGCGGCCGGATGTGGCAGGGGACGCGACAGTGCCGCAAATGAGCGTTTTGTCATGACGAATTCCCCTGAACAGGCCGGTGGCCCCGCCATTATCCTTGTCGAACCGCAGCTGGGCGAGAACATCGGCATGGTCGCGCGCGCCATGGCGAATTTCGGCCTGAGCGAGCTGAGGCTGGTCAATCCGCGTGACGGCTGGCCGAACGAGAAGGCCCGTGCCGCTGCCAGCAGGGCCGATCATGTCATCGACGCGGTCAAGCTCTACGACGACCTGCCTTCGGCTGTCGCCGACCTCAACTTCATCTTCGCCACCACGGCGCGCGAGCGTGACGGCTTCAAGCCGGTACGCGGGCCGGTGGAAGCGGGCAGGGCGTTGCGTGCCCGTACGCGTGATGGCTTGAAGACCGGCATCCTGTTCGGCCGCGAGCGTTTCGGGCTCTACAATGACGAGGTCGGCCTTGCCGACGAGATCGTCACCTTCCCGGTCGACCCTGCCTTTTCGTCGCTCAACATCGCCCAGGCGGTGCTGTTGATGTCTTATGAATGGATGAAGTCCGGTCTCGAGAACGAGACCGATACCAACTTCTCCAGCCCCGAAATGCTGCCGGCCACCAAGGAACAGCTGCACGGCCTGTTCGGGCATCTGGAAGCTGCGCTCGAGGCGCGCGGTTATTTCCGGCCCGCCGCAAAGAAGCCCAAGATGGTCGACAATCTGCGCGCCGTGTTGACCCGCGCCGGCTTTGCCGAGCCGGAGCTGAAGGTGCTGCGTGGTGTCGTTGCGTCGCTCGACTATTTCTCGCCAAAGGAACCGCGCGGCGCCGGCTATCCTGAACGCAAGGCCAAGGCAGATCGCGCGGCGCATCCCTCTGAGGACGGCGACGACGCCGACACGCTGCCGCCCGTCGGCGGCAAGGGGCTGGACAACGACTGAGGGCATGAAATGACCGGGCAGCAGCCGATCCTGATCTTCGATTCCGGTGTCGGCGGGCTCACCGTGCTGCGCGAAGCGCGTGTGCTGATGCCCGATCGTCGCTTCATCTACATCGCTGACGATGCCGCTTTTCCCTATGGCAATTGGGAAGAGCCGGCATTGAATGCGCATCTTCTGGCGCTGTTCGGGCAATTGCTGGAACGCTACCAGCCTGCGGTTTCGGTCATTGCCTGCAATACTGCCTCCACATTGGTCATCGACGCGCTGCGTGAGGCTTTTCCCGCCCATCTTTTCGTCGGTACTGTCCCCGCGATCAAGCCGGCGGCCGAGCGCACGCGTTCCGGTCTCGTCTCGGTGCTGGCCACCCCCGGTACCGTGAAGCGGCAATACACGCGTGATCTTATCGGCAAATGGGCGCAGAAATGTCACGTCCGGCTGGTCGGTTCGACCGCGCTGGCTGGCCTTGCCGAGATCTACATGCGTGACGGATTCGTCGACGAAGAGGCGGTGCGCGCCGAGATTGCCCCCTGTTTCATCGAGCAGGACGGCCGCTTCACCGACATCGTCGTGCTGGCCTGCACGCATTATCCCTTTCTGGTCAACCGCATGCGCAAGACCGCACCCTGGCCCGTCGACTGGATCGATCCGGCCGAAGCGATCGCGCGCCGGGCACAGTCGCTGCTTGGGGATGGGCAGCCGAGGGAGGTCGTCGAGCTTTCCGGCAACGGCACCGATTTCGCCGTCTTCACCTCGGGCAAGGCCAATTTCGCGACGCGGCGCCTGATGCAGGGCTTCGGGCTGACCGCGTCCTGAAATTCGGCGGAACGCATGGCCGGACGAGGCGTTTCCCGTTCAATCGGACAGGGAGATGCGATCATGCCGGCCACCTCCAAGGCCCAGCAACGCGCCGCGGGTGCAGCCCTTGCCGCCAAACGCGGTGAGGTCAAGAAGAGCGAACTCTTCGGTGCATCGAAACAGATGTATCAGTCGATGACGGAGAAGGAACTCGAGGAGCTGGCCGAGACCAAGCTCGACGGCCTGCCGGACAGGAAATCCGAAGATTGATCTTGCCCGGCAGGCTGTTCCCGATCAATAGCCGAGCGTGAAGCGCTTGCCGGTGTGCTTCGGCTTTTCGGCCTCGTCGAGGATTGCGTAGGCGAGATCCTCGACCGAGACATGGCTTTCGCCCTTGGCATCCAGCACTGGCTCGTCACCGCCGAGACGGAACTTGCCAGTGCGCTCGCCCGGGGCGATGTGGGCAGCCGGCGACACGAACGACCACTCCAGGTCGCTGTCGTTGCGCAATTCTGCAAGCGCATCGCGGGCAGCGCGGGCACCATCCTTGTAGGCGGCCGGAAAGTCCGGCGAATCGACGATCTGGCTGCCGTCGGGCGCAAGCAGGCTGCCGGCGCCGCCGACGACGATCAGGCGGACGCCGGCCTGCTTGGCTGCGGCCGCTATGGCGCGCGAACCGGCCAGGTGCTTGTTGTAGATGTCGGGATCGCCCCAGCCGCCGTTGAAGGCGGAGATGACGACATCCTGGCCGGCAAGCAATGCTGCGAGCTGCTTGACGTCGTTCACGTCACCCTTGACGGCGGTGACGCCAGAGGCTGCGGCGACCTTCTCGGGGTTGCGGACAATGGCCGTGACGCTGTGCCCGCGCTGAACGGCTTCCTTGAGCAGCGCGCCGCCGACGAAGCCGGAGGCGCCGATAAGGGCGATCTTCATGGATGGTCTCCTTGTCTTATCCCTTTCCCTGAGTAGGAAAGATGGATATTTCTGGTAATCAGGTTATCACGGGTAACTAGATAGCTGTGACATGAGGCGACGAAAAGAACGCATGATTTCGTGCCCAGGTTACGCGAAGGGAACTGCATGAACGCCAGGACAAATGAAGTGGGCGTGCCGCTGCTGCACACCACGCCCGGGTTTGCCACCGATGCCGATGGCAATTGCCCGATCCGCGAGGTGCTCGATCGTGTCGGCGACACCTGGAGCATTCTCGTCATACTCAACCTGCAGCCGGCATCGATGCGCTTCAATGCACTGAAGCGTGCGATCGAAGGCATCTCCCAGCGCATGCTGACCGTCACGTTGCGTTCGCTGGAGCGTGACGGTCTTGTCAGCCGCACCGTGCGACCGACCACGCCACCGGAAGTAGAGTATGCGCTGACCGGGCTTGGCCAGTCGCTTGCGGTGCCTATTGCGGCGCTCGGCGCCTGGGCTGCCGGCAACCGTGACAATCTGCGTTCCGCACGGGTGGCTTTCGACGCCGCCGCTTGAGCCGGGCGGACCTTCCCCTACAGCGTGCATCGACAACACATGCCTGCTTTACGCTGGGGAAAATGGCTCTCTTCTCCTCCTGACCATTGCCAGATTTCATTAGCGGGCTAATCATTGTCTCGCGGTGGGGTCATTCTGCGGAGGAAGGAATGAAACGCTACTGGAAGGATTTTGCCCGCCCAGCCCTCTTTGTGCTGGCCGGTATCGCTACGGTGACGGGCGTTCGCGCCGAGGATGCCAGGCTGGTGCAGGGCGACGACCCTTATTACAAGCAGGCCGACGGCGCGCTCAACCAGATCCTGAAGCGCCAGAAGAACACCAACCGCGCCAAGAACGTCATCCTGGTCGTGGGTGACGGCATGGGCTTCTCCACGGTTACCGCAGCCCGCATCTTCGAGGGGCAGCAACGCGGGGTCGATGGCGAATCCAATGTCCTTGCCTGGGAGGCGTTTCCTTACCTGGCCGCTTCCAAGACTTATTCCGCCGATGCCCAGATCACCGATTCCGCGCCGAGCGCGGTTGCCATGACGACGGGCGTGAAGACCATCAACGACCTGATGGGGCTCAACCACACAGCCAGGCTCGATTCCTGCGAGGACCAGAAGACCAAGGCGGTGACCACCTTGTGGGAAATGGCCGAAACGCTCGGCATGTCGACGGGAGCGATCACCACGGCGAGGCTTACGCATGCCACGCCGGGCGCGACCTACTCCCATATCGCCAACCGCGATTGGGAATCGGATGCCGACATGCCGGCCGAGGCGGTTTCCGCCGGCTGTGCCGACATCGCACAGCAACTGGTCGACATGCGCTACGGCAACGGTCTCGAAGTGGCGATGGGCGGCGGGCGTGATCGCTTCCTGCCGGCAACGGCTGCCGATCCGGAATATGCCGACAAGAAAGGCAAGCGCAAGGATGGCAAGGACCTGACACAGGCCTGGCTCAGCCGCTATGGCGACAAGGGCGCCTTTGTCTGGAACGCCGAGCAGTTCAAGGCGATCGATCCGGCCAAGACCGATCATCTGCTTGGCCTCTTCGAGCCGTCGCATATGCAGTACGAACATGACCGCCCGGGCGACAAAGCGGGCGAACCGTCGCTGGCGGAGATGGCGGAGAAGTCGATCGACATGCTCTCCCGCAATACGGAGGGTTATGTGCTGCTGGTTGAAGGCGGACGCATCGATCACGCCAGCCATGAGTCCAATGCCTATCGCACCCTTTCGGACGCAGTGGCTATGAACCAGGCGGTCAAGGCGATCCTGCGCAAGGTCGATCTCGACGAGACGCTGATCGTCGTCACCGGCGATCACAGCCACACGCTGACGATCGCCGGTTATGCCAAGCGCGGCAATCCCATCCTCGGCATTTCAGTCGGTGTCGATGACGAGCCGATCTATGGCAAGGACGGCAAGACCTACACCACCATAGGCTTTGCCAATGGACCGGGCGGCTCGGAGAAACCCTCCGAACGTCCCATGCTGACTTCCGAGGAAACGACGAAGCCGGATTTCGTGCAGCATTCGCTGGTGCCGCTTTCCAGCGAGACGCATGGTGGCGAGGACCTCGGCATCTATGCGATCGGGCCGTGGGCGCATTTGTTCCAGGGCACGGTGGAGGAGAACTACACCTTCCATGTCATGAACTATGCGTCCGGCATTGGCGAACGTCTTCAGAAGAAGTAGCCGTGCATCGGCCATGCAGTGCTATGATGCACTCCGCGCTGCGGCGCTCAAGATTGCGCGAATGCCTCGTTTGAGCCCCGCCGTTGACAAGGCGAGGCTCTTCCACTAGGTAGCCGTCCAAGCACCGGGCCACGCGCCCGGTGTTCGGTTTTCTGTGGCCGCGAGACCGGGGCAGAAAACAGCATGCACTTTCCCGGTCCCGCAAACTGACGTGTCCCGTGGGTTTTCCAGTCGCTTGCGCGGAAAATCCTGTCAGGTCTCGAAAACGGAGGCCAGAGGAGGGCGCGTTTCCTTCACCCGAACCGCGGTGGTTCGGGTGTGTTGTTTTGAAAGGGAATGCGATGAGCAAACGCGAATCCGCTAAGTACAAGATCGATCGCCGTCTTGGTGAAAACATCTGGGGTCGCCCGAAGTCCCCGGTCAACAAGCGCGAATACGGCCCCGGCCAGCACGGCCAGCGCCGCAAGGGCAAGCTTTCCGACTTCGGCCTGCAGCTGCGCGCCAAGCAGAAGCTGAAGGGTCACTATGGTGACGTTTCGGAAAAGCAGTTCCGCAAGACCTATGAAGAGGCCAACCGCCGCAAGGGCGACACCTCCGAGAACCTGATCGGCCTGCTCGAGTCGCGCCTGGACGCCGTCGTCTATCGCGCCAAGTTCGTGCCGACCATCTTCGCTGCACGCCAGTTCGTGAACCACGGCCACATCAACGTGAACGGCAAGCGCACCAACATTGGTTCGTACCGCTGCAAGCCGGGCGACGTCATCGAAGTGCGCGAGAAGTCGAAGCAGCTCGTTATCGTTCTGGAGTCCGTCGGCCTCGCCGAGCGTGACGTGCCGGACTACATCGAAGCCGATCACAACAAGATGGTCGCGACCTTCGCCCGCGTTCCGGGCCTGGCGGACGTTCCGTTCGCTGTCCAGATGGAGCCGAACCTGGTCGTCGAATATTATTCGCGCTAATCCAGTTCGCGAATTTCGAATGCAAAAGGCCGCCTTCGGGCGGCCTTTTTTGTTTCAGGCATTTGTTTGGTGGCGCGAGCCTCGGTATAAGGCGCGGCATCAGAGCCGCGCATCGATTGCATGCGCCAAGATCCTGCGGAACGTAACGCCATGAACGCACCAGCAGACCCGATTCCCGATCTCGATGGTGGTTGCCATCCGCTGTTTCGCGACGTGCCGTCGTCGGTCGAATTCAACAAGCTGCGCAAGCGCCTGCTCAGGCTGTCGCGCCAGGCAATGGACGATTTCGCCATGGTGAAACCCGGCGAACGCTGGCTGGTCGCCCTCTCGGGCGGCAAGGATTCCTACGGTTTGCTGGCGTTGCTGCTCGACCTGAAATGGCGTGGCCTGTTGCCGGTCGAGCTCATCGCCTGCAATCTCGACCAGGGCCAGCCGAACTTTCCCAAGCACATCTTGCCAAACTACCTGACGACCAACGGTATCCCGCACCGCATCGAATACCAGGACACCTATTCGATCGTCACTGACAAGCTGCCCGAGAACTCGACCTACTGCTCGCTCTGTTCGCGGCTGCGGCGCGGCCACCTCTACCGCGTGGCACGCGAGGAGGGCTGCTCGGCGCTGGTGCTCGGCCACCATCGCGAGGATATCCTCGAAACCTTCTTCATGAACCTCTTCCACGGCGGACGGCTGGCGGCGATGCCGCCGAAGCTTCTCAATGACGAGGGCGACATGATGGTGCTGCGGCCGCTGGCCTATTGCGCCGAGGAGGATCTGGAGAAATTCGCCAGTGCCATGGCCTTTCCGATCATCCCTTGCGACCTCTGCGGCAGCCAGGAAGGGCTGCAGCGCAATGCCATGAAGGCGATGCTGCACGACATCGAAAAGCGCATGCCCGGCCGCAAGGACACGATGATCCGCGCCATGACCAATGTGCGGCCTTCTCACTTGCTCGATCGCAAGCTGTTCGATTTCGCTGCTCTGGCACCTGCTTCCGGAAATACAAATGCGCTTTGACGACCGTGACATCGAATGGCTGACCGGCGTTCTGGCCGATGCGGCGGAGCGCGAGATCATGCCGCGCTTTCGCCGCCTTGGCGCAGATGACGTGCAGCAGAAGAAGTCAGCGGCGGACCTCGTCACCCAGGCCGACATCAATGCCGAGCGGGTGATCACCCAGGCCCTGGCCGCAAGATATCCGGATGCGCTGATTGTCGGCGAGGAAGCCTGCGAGGCCGACAAGACGCTGCTGGCGAAGCTCGGCGGCAGCAAGCTCGCCTTTGTCATCGACCCGGTCGACGGCACCTATAATTTCGCTTCCGGCGTGCCGGTGTTCGGTGTGATCCTGGCCGTGGTCAAGGACGGCGAGACGGTTGCCGGCATCATCTACGACCCGGTCGGCAAGGATGCCCTGGTCGGCGTTCGTGGGGCGGGCAGCCATATGGTTGACGGGCAGGGACGGCAGCGTGTCGCGGTGGCCGAACCGGTCCCGTTCTGGCAGATGACCGGTGCATTAGGCTGGCAGGCGTTCGATGAACCGCAGCGTTCGCTGCTCGCGAAAAACCAGGCAAAGTGCCTGTCATACATCGGTTATCGCTGCTCGGCGCATGAGTATCGCGTGCTCGCGGCCGGTCACGCGCACTTCATTGTCCACAATGTGATGATGCCGTGGGATCACCTTGCCGGGGTGCTGATCCACGAAGAGGCAGGCGGCTACGCTGCGCGCTTCGACGGCAGCGCCTACCTGCCTTCGCATGTTTCGGGCGGCTTGATCGTCGCACCCGACAAGGCAAGCTGGACCGAGATCAGACGCGAGCTCTGGGCGGAATAAAGAAGCCGGCAGGATGACTGCCGGCTTCTAACCTATGTGTTTGCGCAATTCCGGACGGAAAACCGCCGCACACTTTTCCTGGCATTGCTCTAGTGGGAAAGATCCGCGCTGACTGTCTGCTTGGCACTCGGTGCCGTGAACAGCTTGCCGCGTTCCGCGATCAGCACGAACATCAGCCCGAGCAGCCCGACACCACAGAAACCAGCGGCAAGCGGCGTCACCGTTCCATCGAAGGCCTGGCCGATGCCGGCGCCGATCAGGCCGCCGCCCAGGGTCTGGATGAACCCCTGGATCGAGGCCGCCGTACCGGCAATGTGGCCGAGCGGCTCCATCGCGATGGCGTTGAAGTTGGAGCCGATCCAGCCGAACTGGAACATCGCCAGCGCAAACAGCAGCACGAACAGCGGCAGCGGTATCGGTCCGAGCAGGGACAGAACGAACCAGATCGTCGAGACGATGGTGAAGCCGATCAGCGCACCATGCGAAAGACGGCGCATGCCGAGCCGCATCACCAACCGCGAATTCACGAACGACGACACCGCCATCATGCCGGCGATCGCCGCGAACAGCACCGGGAACCAGTAACCGAGGTGATAAATGTCGAGATAGATCTGCGGTGCGGAGTTGATGAAGCCGAACAGCGAGGCAAACACGGCGGTCGATGCCAGCGTATAGCCGAGCGACAGCCGGTTCGACAGCACGATCCCGAAGCCCTGCAAGACAGAGCTGAGATCAACCTGCCGACGATCCTCGGGATGCTGTGTCTCGGGCATACGGATGAAGGTCCACAGCGCGATCGCCGTAGCCAGTATGGCCATCGCCATGAAGATCATGTGCCAGTTGGAGAAGATCATCACCAGTTGCCCGATCGAGGGCGCTACCACTGGAACCACCATGAAGACCATGAAGATCAACGACATGACTTCGGCCATGGCACGGCCGCCGAAACGGTCGCGCACCATCGAGACGGCGATGACGCGCGTCGAGGCAGCGCCGATGCCCTGGATGAAACGCAGCAGCAGCAGTGTTTCGAAGCTCGGCGCGAACACCGCGCTGGCGGCTGCACAGATATAGATGACGAGACCGACCAGCAGCGGCTTGCGGCGGCCGAAGCGATCCGACAGCGGTCCATAGAAAATCAACGCGGCTGCAAGCCCGCCGAAATAGGCGGAGATCACATACTGCCGGTGGTTCTCGTTGGTGACGCCGAGGCTGGCGCCGATCTCCTGCAGACCCGGCAGCATGATGTCGATGGCGAGCGCGTTGAGCGCCATCAGCGCTGCGCAGATGGAGATGAATTCCCAGCGTGGAATGGCGAAGGCTTGTTGTCGGCCGTCTTGCTGGGTTTGCGTATCCATGAGGATCCCCCAAATGCGAAAATGCCGATGCACGACCAGAGTGCATCGGCCTGATGTCCTGAAGCGGACGATTTCAAGTCAGCCGGGCAGGGGGCTGCCCGGCAAGGATCAGGTCAGGCGGCGCCTTTGACCTTGATGCCCTTCTCGTCGAGGAAAGCCTGCAGTTCGCCGGCCTGGAACATCTCGCGGATGATGTCGCAACCGCCCACGAACTCACCCTTCACGTAAAGCTGCGGGATGGTCGGCCAGTTGGAATAATCCTTGATGCCCTGGCGAAGATCGTTGGAAGTCAATACGTTGACGCCCTTGTAGTCCACGCCGATGTAGTCGAGGATCTGCACGACCTGACCCGAGAAGCCGCACTGCGGGAAGCCCGGCGTGCCCTTCATGAACAGGACGACGTCGTTGCTCTTCACTTCGCTGTCGATGTAGTCGTTGATTCCGCTCATGGGCCAAAATCCTTCTGCGCCCGCGGGAGTCGGGCTGTAACATTTCTAATGAGATAACCCCGACAGCGGGCCGAAACAAGATGTTTGCCGATCACCATGCCGAAATGGCGCAAGCAACAGTCGGTTGCTGGGCCAAGCAGAACACAGTCTAGGGCTGCCGATGTCCCGTCGAACCTGGATCGTCTTGCTGGTTCTATTGCTCGCGGGCGCCTGTCTGGCGACATGGCTTGCCTTGCGGTCGCAACAGGCAGCGCCTCAACAGTCCACGCCATCAGCACCTCTGCCATCGGCTCCGATATCATCGCAATCCCCATCGACGGAGCAGCAGCCTGCACAGATGCCGGCAGGGAACGCGTTACCGGAACCCTGCCGTGATCTTACCTTCGAGACGGTCGCTTATGTCGTGTGCGAGCTGGATCTGCGCCGATACGCGGTATCGCTGCACAGGCAGGATGCGGCAGCCAAACCCTACGGTTCCGTAGCGAAGTTCACCGAAGCCATGCGCGCCGGCGGTTCACCGGTGTTGCTCGCCATGAATGCCGGCATGTACCACAAGGACCTATCGCCGGTCGGCCTGTTCGTTGAGAAGGCCCACGAAGAAGCACCGCTCAACCGCGATGACGCTGAGGGCAATTTCTTTCTCAAGCCGAATGGAGTTTTCTACATCGGTATCGACGGCAAGGCGGGTGTCCTGGAAACCGGCGCCTTCGCGACAGCCAGACTTGCGGTTACCTACGCCACCCAATCCGGTCCGATGCTGGTGATCGACGGAGCGCTGCACCCACGCTTCGAGCCGAATGGTACGTCACGCTACATCCGCAACGGTGTCGGCGTTCGCGATCCCGATACGGTGGTGCTGGCGATCTCGCGCGGCGAAGTCAGCCTTGGCGGCTTTGCCAGGTTGTTTCGCGATGCGCTGGGCTGCCGCAATGCGCTGTTCTTCGACGGCGCCGTCTCGACGCTCTCCAACGGGACCGACACGATTGTCGGCGGTTCGTTTCCTGCCGGCCCTGTTCTGGCAGTGAAAAAACGATAGTTTTCAAACCTCTGCAGGGCTTTTTGTTCAGTCGAGTCGCGACGCAATCCAAGGATGGCGCGTGAAATCGTCGAGGTCGTTATAGAGGACGGCCTCCCAGCCAAGGTTGTCGTGCTGCCGCGACAACCTTGGCGGAATCGTCGAAGAAAAGCGGGGGCTGGGCTTGCTGTCCGATCAGTTGCTCGACGTTTTCGTAGAAACGGGCGCTGTTCTTGCCGACGCCGAAGCGCGCGGCGTAGAACATCTCCTCGAAGTGATGCCGCAATCCGACCTCGCTCCACAGGTGGAAAGCCCGGATATGTTCCTGGTTCGTGGCGATGAACAGCCGCATGTCGCCGGAACGGCGCAGTCTCTTGATGAGATCGAGAAGCGGCAGGTTCAGGCTGACGTCGCGCGTCAGCCAATAGGTCAGGAAATCAAGGGAGGAACCGCGAAAGCCGATCGTCGGCAGGAACGCGTCGAGTTTGTTGACGAGTGAAACGCGGCCTTCGATGACGTCATCGAATTCCGCCCCAAAGAGAGGCGCAATATCCTCCCGGGCCACTCCCAGATCTTCCAGGAGATGTTGATCCCAACGTCGGCGACGCGCCGGGTCGGGGTGGAAAAGACTGTGGATCAGAACGCCGTCAATGTCGAAGAAGACGGCCCGCATTACTCCGGTACGCTGGTCTGCAGGGCGAGGGCATGCAGCACGCCGCCCATGTTGCCCTTCAGCGCGTCGTAGACCATCTGGTGCTGCTGCACACGGTTCTTGCCGCGAAAGCTTTCGGCCACGACTTCAGCGGCATAGTGGTCGCCGTCGCCGGCGAGATCGCGGATCGTCACCTTGGCGTCCGGAATGCCTTCCTTGATCAGCCGTTCGATGTCGCGGGAGTCCATAGCCATGGGACGTTCCTTCTTCTTCAGTTCCCCATGACGCGAGGAAATCAGGATTCGTGAGCTTCGGTCAATTCACCAGTGTTGGTTTCAAACCAATCGCCGATCGAGATCTGCAGAGCCGCAAGGCTGAATATCGTTGGTCGGAAAACCGCTGTCCACTCCCTATGGATCGAGGCCCATTCAAGCCGACACCGGGGAAAAGCGAGATCGAGAGTGATCTCGTCAGTTGCGTTATACTCTCAACGGGCCGCCAACCTGCCGCTCTCGCCGTGTTTCGCAGAATCCTGCAGACCAAATCAGCAAGACAGAACACGATCAGGTTGATCACGAATTCAGCCATTTTCGATTTGCTACCGCGTCAGCTGCCGGTTCCATCATCTGCTCGCTCGTCCTACGCATCCATGAAGCGAGGAAACCAGGATTCGTGCGCCGCTTTCAAGTCTTCGATTGATATGGCGCGCGCAGAACCCAGTTTCAATTCACTGCCGCCGGTGTTGCCGATCCACGGTGCGAAGATGCCGAGCGCCTTGGCTTCGTTCCACAGCGCCTGCAACTCATCCGACTGGCCGGCGAATTTCACCGTGACAAGATAGCGGCCCTGGTCTTCGCCGAAGAAGACGGGGACCGGATCGGCATCGCTCAGGCCGGGTACCGTTGCGCCGATACCGGAGGCCATCGCCATTTCGGCGAGGCCCACCGCAAGGCCGCCATCCGACAGGTCATGCACGGCGGTGGCCGCGCCGCTGCGGATCAGCTTGCGCACGAAGTCGCCGACCTTCTTCTCGTGGGCGAGGTCGACGGGCGGCGGCGGGCCGTCGCTGCGGTTGTGGATGTCGCGCATGTAGATCGACTGGGCAAGGTGGCTGCCCCAACCTGCGGGACCGCCGATGAGCAGGATGACTTCGCCTTGGGCGGCAAATCCCACCTTGGCCATCTTCGACCAGTCGTCGATCAGGCCGACGCCACCGATGGTCGGGGTCGGCAGGATGCCCTGGCCGTTGGTTTCGTTGTAGAGCGAGACGTTGCCCGAAACGATCGGGAAGTCGAGCGCGCGGCAGGCATCGCCGATGCCGGTGACGGCCTTGGCGAACTGCCCCATTATCTCGGGGCGTTCGGGATTGCCGAAGTTGAGGTTGTCGGTGGCCGCGAGCGGCAACGAGCCCGTCGCGGTCAGGTTGCGCCAGCATTCCGCCACCGCCTGCTTGCCGCCCTCATAGGGATCGGCCTCGCAATAGCGCGGCGTCACGTCGGAGGAGAAGGCGAGCGCCTTGGTGGCATGGCCGTCGACGCGCACCACGCCGGCATCGCCACCTGGAATCTGCAGCGAGTTGCCCTGGATCAGCGTGTCGTACTGCTCCCACACCCAGCGGCGTGAGGAGAGGTCGGGGCCGCCGAGCATCTTGAGCAGTGCATCTGCCACATCCGCTTGCGGGATGTCGTTGGCGGCCAGCGGCGTGCGCCTGGCCGGCTCCACCCACGGGCGGTCGTATTCGGGAGCCTGGTCGCCCAATTCCTTGATCGGCAGGTTCGCGACTTCCTCGCCCTGGTGCAGGACACGGAAGCGCAGGTCGTCGGTAGTCTTGCCGACGATGGCGAAGTCGAGCCCCCATTTGCGGAAGATCGCCTCGGCTTCCTGTTCCTTTTCGGGGCGCAGCACCATCAGCATGCGCTCCTGGCTCTCGGAGAGCATCATTTCATAAGCGCTCATGCGCTCTTCGCGCACTGGCACCTTGTCGAGCTCGAGCTCGATGCCGAGGTCACCCTTGGCGCCCATTTCGACAGCCGAGCAGGTGAGGCCGGCTGCACCCATGTCCTGGATGGCGATGACGGCGCCGGATGCCATCAGCTCCAGGCAGGCTTCCAGCAGGCACTTCTCGGTAAAGGGATCGCCGACCTGCACGGTCGGGCGCTTCTCGTCGATCTTGTCGTCGAATTCGGCCGAGGCCATGGTGGCGCCGCCGACGCCGTCGCGACCGGTCTTGGCGCCGAGATAGACGACCGGCAGGCCGACACCCTTGGCTTGCGACAGGAAGATGCCATCGGCCTTGGCGAGGCCGGCTGCGAAGGCGTTGACCAGGATGTTGCCGTTATAGCGGGCGTCGAAATTGACCTCGCCGCCAACAGTCGGCACGCCGAAGGAATTGCCGTAGCCGCCGACGCCGGCAACCACGCCGGCCACCAGGTGACGGGTCTTGGGGTGGTCCGGCGCGCCGAAGCGCAGCGCATTCATCGCCGCAATGGGACGTGCGCCCATGGTGAAGACGTCGCGCAGGATACCGCCGACGCCGGTGGCCGCGCCCTGATAAGGCTCGATGAACGAAGGGTGGTTGTGGCTCTCCATCTTGAAGACGACGACGTCGCCGTCGCCGATGTCGACTACGCCGGCATTTTCGCCAGGACCCTGAATGACCCGCGGGCCTTTCGTCGGCAACGTCCGCAGCCATTTCTTCGAGGATTTGTACGAGCAGTGCTCGTTCCACATCGCAGAGAAGATACCGAGCTCGGTGAAAGTCGGTTCGCGCCCGACCAGTTCGAGAATGCGCTGATATTCGTCAGGCTTCAGCCCATGAGAGGCGATCAGTTCCGGCGTGATCTTCACGGTGTTGGAGATGGTCATGGTGCAGCGGGCAACTCCGAGAGCGTGTTGCGGCCCCTATAGCCGAACAGGCGGCGCTGCGACACTGCCGATTTCAGAAAAATGGCCGCATGCCACAGGCAGTTTGCCAATGATCAGGCCCTGGTGGCCCGGGCGAGACGTTTTGCCAGCACCATCGTGCCGGGAAGGGCGGCGCCGCCGGGGCCGGGCAGGGCACTGACATCGGATGCATTCACATCTTCACTGCATGCGGAGCAGGTGATTTTCGGGATGAGCGCGCAGCCGCAGGTCCTGTGCACGAACCGGATCGGCTGCCCTTCCTTCGGTTGCGCCCAGCGATCGCCCCACGCTGTCAGGGCAAGGATGATGGGAACCAGCTCCTCTCCGGCTTCGGTGAGCTGGTAGTCGAAGCGGACAGGCCGTGTCTGATAGGCCGTGCGTTTCAGCACACCGCCTTCGACAAGATGCCGGAGCCGTAACGTCAGCAGATTGCGTGAGATACCGAGATTGAGCGCAATGTCGTCGAAGCGCACCAGCCCGAGATAGACATCGCGAACGATGAGGGGCGACCACCAGTCACCGATGATCTCCAGGGATCGCGCCAGGGAGCAACGCATTTCGCCAAAGCTGACCTTTTTCATGCGCTTACGCTAGTGGGTTGCCTGATTGAACTCAAGGCAGTAAGTTCAATCATTGAACTATGGTGGAGGCTGGCATGTACCATGCGATTGTTCGTGCGCGAATCCGCTCGTTGTTCGACAGCGTGAACAAGGGTGATGCCGGCCCTGTACTGGCAGGCTTCGCGTCGCGTTTCGAACATCGTTTCCTGGGCGAGGGGCACGCGCTTTCCGGTGTGCGCACGTCCTTGCCGAAGACGAAGGAATGGTACGAGCGCCTCTATCGGCTGCTGCCCGACCTGCATTTCGACCTGGATCGGATCGCCGTCAGCGGGCCGCCATGGAATACGCTGGCCATCGTGAATTGGCTGGAGACCAACAGCGGCACCGACGGTGTGCGTACCTGCAATCGCGGCATACATGCCGTGCATCTGGCCTGGGGCAGGATGACGTCCCTGCAGATCTGTCCTGATACGGCGGGGCTGGTAGCGACACTCGATCGCCTGGCCGCTGCCGGCAATGCGGAAGCACACGCGGCGCCGATCACGGATTGAAGCTCAGCCGAAGGAATCGTAACCGGCACGGCCTTCTTCCAGCAGTCGGCGGATGATCTCGACGCCGCGCGCGACATCGGCGCGCGGGCCCGGCGCCGAGATGCCGAAACGCACGGCATGGAAGACCTGTTCCGACCGGCCGGCCTTGAACTCGTCCTCGTCGTCGAGCAGCACGCCGTTCTCGAATGACGCGTTCTTGAACGTGCCGGAAAGCCAGGGGTCGGCAGAGTCAACCAGACGAAGGGGACATTGTCGCGAGCCTGGAAGGTGAAGCCAGCCAGTTTTTCGCGCACGATGGCGATGCGGGCATTGATTTCGGCAATGCTGTTGCGGCGAATTTCATGCGCCTTGCCGGAAAGCACCAGCCTCGAGCCGACTTCGGCGAGCAGGAAGGGCATGCCGCCGGTCAACATCTTGTGAGCCACCTGGATGCGGTGCCGATAGGCGGGTGGGCATGACAGCCAACCGCCACGGACCCCCGCCGATACCGATTTGGACAGGCCGCTGGCGACGATCGTGCGTTCCGGCGCGAATTCGGCCAGCAGCGGTGTCTTGTCCTCGGTAAGGCCGCCATAGAGATCGTCCTCGACCAGCAGCACATTGTATTCGCGTGCAATCAGCGCGATGTCGCGGCGGCGGCCGACATCGATCGTTGCCAGCGTGGGGTTCTGTACGGTTGGCATCAGGAACATCATCCTGGGATGCTTCTGTGCGCAGACGCGCTCGAAATCCTCTGGATCGATGCCCTCGGCGTCGGAGCCGACCAGCGCGATACGTCGCCCGACCAGTCCTGCGCTGCGCGACACCTGCGAATAGGTGAGGTGTTCGAAAGCGATGTAGTCGCCGGGTGCGGTCAGCGCAGCGATTGCAGCCATGACCGCCGCATGCGTGCCGAGTGTCGGTACGATGCTGTCAGGGGCAGGGCGAAAGCCGTTGCGGGCAAGCCAGAGGCTGCCGGCATCCATCCAGCGCTGCGGGAAGTCGCGCGTGTAACTGGCGATCTCATAGGCATGGTCGCGTGTGATCTGCGCCAGGAGATCGGTGATGGCACCGCCCTGGCCGGTGTCGGGTGCTGCCGTACTGTCGAGGCGCAGCTTGCCAGCCGGTGCCACGGTCAGGCGTGTTCCTTCCGGATGAGCAGGCAGGGGAATCGCATCGCTTTGCTGCGTGCTGTCGGAATGCCGCTTGAGCACATAGGTGCCGCGGCCGACTTCACCACTGACAAGACCCCGCTCGCGCAGCAACTGATAGGCACGGCCGATCGTGCCGACCGTCGCGCCGATGTCGTAGGCGAGGTCGCGCTGCGGAGGCAATTTTGTGCCGGCACCGAGCACGCCGCGGTCGATATCGGCTTCGATGCGGTCGGCGAGGCGCTGATAGAGCGGACCGGTGCCGGAGGAGAGGTCAGGGAGCCAACTTGTCATGGTGACAATTTAATAGATTGTATCAATTGGAGAGTCAATACATATGCATTGCACCGCGATTGTAGCGGTGATTGTGACAATGGTGCTGTTATGGCAAGTGCAATAGAGACAATTTATCGGAGACAATCATCTTCGATCATCCACATCGAGCAGCCATCGGGCTTTTCGGGGTTTTGCCGCCGCGTGACGGTGATGATGACCGCGTCCGCAACCTGGCTGGGCAGGGCGCTGGAGCGCCGCCGCAGCCGCCTGGCCTTGCTTGAGATGACCGACGAACAGCTGAAAGACATCGGGGTGTCTCGTTCCGATGCCTATCGCGAAGGAATGCGTTCCTTTTTCGAATGAACAGGCAAGTGCGATGGAACGGAAGAAGCGATATCCCGCGCCGATACACCCCACAGAACCGGCGCGGTCGTCTCTTGCAAGGTTGCTCGAAAGGCTGGCGGGCGGCTGGAACGCGCTACCGCAACATCAGCTTACCCGCCGGGGGCTGATGGAGCTCGATGATGAAGAGCTTGCCGAGATCGGCATGCCGCGACGTACAAAAGTGAAATGAACGCGGTCTGATCGGCCAGGAGCCTGGACGTGCGGCCCAAACCCTGGAGAGCGGCGTGCTGATTGTCAGGCCTTGGCGCCGCAGTCGCTGTTGCCGGTCTGCCAGCGCGCGATGTCGGCACCGATGCGGCCGGAAAGCGGGTCGCTCATCAGCGGGCCGAACACTTCGACACGGCTGGAAGCGCCGCGCGCCTGCACCACCAGAAGCGGCTTGCCGCCGTAGTGCTTGGCCGGCACCAGCAGGAAGCGTGGAGTGCCGCCGAAATTGTTGAGCTCATTGGCCATCTGGTAGGATTTGAAAGCAGGGTCCTTGGATGCGATCCAGCATTTGTGCGCGGCGATCGCCACCTGTTCCATGGCCCGCAGCGACGCGCTCTTGCCGCCGCCGCTCGGTGCGGAATTGTAGGACTTCGACTGACAGGCGACCAGCGTGAGGCCCGCCAGGGCCACAAAACCGAAACGGACGGCCATCTTTGCTGCATTCATCGTTTCGGCTTCCCCAAGTCGAGATGAGATCTGGTCGGTGTCGGAAGAGGGATATGGCTCAGGCTGCGATGCCAAGCGCGCCTTCGAAGAGCGCGCGGCCATCAACGCCGCCATGCGCTGCCTCGATCAGGTTTTCGGGATGTGGCATCAGGCCGAGCACATTGCCCTTGTCATTGATGATGCCGGCAATGTCATTGATCGAGCCGTTCGGGTTGGTGCCTTCGGCATAGCGGAACACGACACGGCCTTCACCCTCGATACGGGCCAGCGTCTCGGCCTCGGCGAAATAGTTGCCGTCATGATGCGCGACGGGGCAACGGATGATCTGGTTCGGCTGATAGCCGCGGGTGAAGGCGGTGTTGGCATTGGTGACCTGCAGCTTCACTTCGCGGCAGACGAACTTCAGCGAGGCGTTGCGCATCAGCGCGCCCGGCAACAGGCCTGCCTCGACCAGGATCTGGAAGCCATTGCAGACGCCCACCACCATGACGCCCTTGGCTGCTTTTTCGGCCACCGCCCGCATCACTGGCGAGCGCGCGGCGATCGCGCCGCAGCGCAGATAGTCGCCGAAGGAAAAGCCACCGGGAATGGCGATCAGGTCGACATCGGGAATGTCCGTGTCGGTCTGCCAGACGGTTGCAGGGGCGGTGCCGGAAATCTTCGTCAGCGCCGCGATCATGTCGCGGTCGCGATTGAGGCCGGGGAGGAGGACGACGGCGGTTTTCACGTCAGGCAATCTCCACCGCGTAATTCTCGATCACCGTATTTGCCAGCAGCTTGTCGCACATCGCTTTGAGTGCGGTTTCTGCCTTGGCCCTGTCGGTGCCATCGATCTCGATGTCGAACACCTTGCCCTGGCGCACCTGGCCGACGTCGTCGAAGCCGAGGCCGCCCAGCGCATGTTCGATCGCCTTGCCCTGCGGATCGAGCACGCCATTCTTCAGGGTTACGGTGACACGGGCCTTAATCACGCTATGCAATCCTCGTTGTGGTCGTTGGTCGGCTCCGCGAAACTGCCTCCGGGAACCAGATGCGCCGACTTCTGACAGAAGTCGGCGCGGCAATGGTCTCAGTGCTTGGTGTCCTTCGGGCCGCTCGAAGCGACCAGGACCGGTCCGGTCGGGCGCTGCGGCTCGTTCTCGTTCATGATGCCGAGACGGCGCGCCACTTCCTGATAGGCCTCGACCAGCCCGCCCATGTCACGGCGGAAACGGTCCTTGTCGAGCTTGTCCTGGGTGGCGACATCCCACAGGCGGCAGGAGTCAGGTGAAATCTCGTCGGCCACGACGATGCGCATCATGTCGCCCTCGAACAGGCGGCCGCATTCGATCTTGAAATCGACAAGCTGGATGCCGACGCCGAGGAACAGGCCGGAGAGGAAGTCGTTGACGCGGATGGCCAGTGCCATGATGTCGTCGATTTCCTGCGGGCTTGCCCAGCCGAAGGCCGTGATGTGTTCTTCCGACACCATTGGATCGTCCAGCGCATCGGCCTTGTAGTAGAATTCGATGATCGAGCGCGGCAGCACGGTGCCTTCTTCGATGCCGAGCCGCTTGGACAAAGAGCCGGCGGCGACATTGCGCACCACCACTTCCAGCGGAATGATCTCGACTTCCTTGATCAGCTGCTCGCGCATGTTGAGCCGGCGGATGAAGTGGGTCGGGATACCCATGCGGTTCAGATGGTTGAAGATGTGCTCGGAAATACGGTTGTTGAGCACGCCCTTGCCGTCGACCACTTCATGCTTCTTCTTGTTGAACGCGGTCGCGTCATCCTTGAAGAACTGGATCAACGTTCCGGGCTCCGGTCCTTCATAAAGGATCTTGGCCTTGCCTTCATAAATGCGGCGGCGTGACTTCATCGGATTTTTTCTCTGGTTGGAAGGGCAGGTGACAACGACCGGTCCCTTTCTCTCGCGGCACATTGGCGCGTCTATGGTCTCAATCGCGGTCTCTACCGCAATCGTGGGCGTGGCTCAATCGGCAAATCGGTTGAATCACCGCTTTCCGGGCCGAAATGCCGCAACGCAACAAGCACGTGCCAGACAAGATCGCATATTGACCGCGCGCCAGCCATTTGGTTTGAGAAATCCCGGTAGGGATATATCGACCATAAACCGAATCGGTTCCACCGGAGGATTTGCGATGAGCAGCATGAAGGACCGCGAAGAGGGCTTCGAGCGCAAGTTCGTCTTCGACGAGGAACTGCGCTTCAAGGCGAACGCGCGCCGTAACAAGGCACTTGGCCTGTGGGCGGCCGAGAAGCTGGGCAAGACCGGCGCCGATGCCGAAGCCTATGCCAAGGAAGTCGTGGTTTCGGATATCGAGGAAGCGGGCGACCATGACGTCTTCCGCAAGATCCGCAAGGATTTCGATGCTGCCAGTGTCGACCAGTCCGATCATCAGATCCGTCGCACCATGGACGAGCTGATGGCTCAGGCCATCGAGCAGATCAAGAACACCTGATCGTCTGGCGCCGGCATGGCTGGACCAATGCACCGCCCGGTTTCGCCGGGCGGTTTTTCTTTGCCTTTTCCGGCATTTCCGGCTGAAACTGGATTCAAATCGAGTGGTTCCGTTTTCGCGGAAACGCTCCTGCTTTATGTGTTAAGCAATTCCGGACGCAAACCGCTGCGCACTTTTTGCTGGAATTGATCTGGAGAGGAATTGCCGATGTCCCTGAAAGCACGCCTGGAAGCCGATGAAACGCTGTGCACCGCCTGGTCGGGCGTGCCGGATGCGTTGACCGTCGAGATCGTCGCCAGGCAGGGGTTCGACGCGGTGACGCTCGACATGCAGCATGGCGGTCACAACGAGGACAGCGTCCTGCGCTCGATTGCGCCGATCCAGTCCGTCGGCAAGCCAGCACTGGTGCGCATTCCGGTAGGCCGTTTCGACATGGCCAGCCGCGCGCTGGATTTCGGCGCCGAAGCCGTGATCGCGCCGATGGTCAATTCGGTTGCCGACGCCAAGGCTTTTGCCGCGGCAATGAAGTATCCGCCGCTTGGCGAACGATCCTGGGGGCCGACCTATGCCTTGCCGCGCTATGGCAAAGGCACGCAGGCCGACTGGCTGAAGGAGAGCAACCAGCGCACCCTGGCTTTCGCCATGGTCGAGACGCGTGCAGCGCTCGCAGCGCTGGATGGCATTCTTGAAACGCCTGGTATCGACGGCATTTTTGTCGGACCGTCGGATTTCTCGATCGCCTGGAGCAATGGAGCGGTCGTGGACTCGACGCTCGAGGACATGATGGAGACGATTGCATTGATCGCCGAACGCAGCCGCAAGGCGGGCAAGCATGCGGCCATCTACGTCCTGGATGCAGGCCTCAGCGGTCGTCTGGTCAAGATGGGCTACAGGCTGCTTGCCATGGGCTCTGAACAGGCGTTGGTCGGCCTTGGCGCAAAAACGCTGCTGGCGAGCGTAAAAGCGTCGATTGGGGAGTGATTAGTGAAATAGCGAATAGCGGTAAGCCGCCAATTCACTACTCACCACTCTCTACTCACTTATAGCCGCGACAGGAAATGCGCGAAGGTCATCGAGCCTTCCGGCCATGGTCCATGACCGGATTCCGAATTGAGATGGCCGGTTTCCCCAGCGTCGATGAACAGCGAACCCCAAGCCGCGGCAAGGTCTTCTGCGATTTCGAAATCGCAGAACGGGTCGTTGCGGCTGGCGATCACCATCGACGGAAAAGGTAGCGGATCGCGCGGGTAGGGGCCGAAGGTCATCAGGTGCTTCGGCTTGATCTTCGGGTTGGCGACGTCCGGCGGGGCGACGAAGAAACCGCCGGCGATTGGCTTCCTGCACAACGGCAGCGCCTGGATGGCTGTCGGCACACCGAGCGAATGCGCAACCAGCACGACAGGCTTGGTTGCCTCATTGACGGCTGCGGCGACACGCGCCGTCCAGTCCTCGCGCACGGGTTTGGACCATTCAGCCTGCTCGACGCGACGCGCGGTCGACAGTTTCGCTTCCCAGCGGCTTTGCCAGTGATCGGGCCCCGAATTTGTGTAACCGGGTACGATGAGGATGTCGGCGTCCTTGACTTTCATGGCCCCGATTTAGCGAGCGGTGTCGCCGGGCGCAATGGCGTGGCGTCGTCGCCATGATGTGAACGACGTGTTCGATTTTTGCTGTCTTGTGTGAACGATTGAAATCCTCCATCTGCTGGGCAACATAAACTGGCTGCGTATCTCGGAGATCGGATTGCGACTGACGCGACGCAGGATGGTGGGCGCAACCGGCATTCTGGCTCTGGGAGCCATCACCGGCGCGGCCCGCCCGGAGACCAAAATGAGCACTTTGCCTTTTGCCGCCACCACACCGGTCAGCGTCGCCCGCGTAGGCCTGAAAGCCCGCGACGCCGACGGGCTTGCCGCGTACTACAACGCCGTCGTCGGCCTCCAGGAACTGAGCCGTGACGGCGAGACGATCACGCTCGGCTCGGCCAATCGCCCGCTTCTGGTGCTGGAGCGCGACCCGAGCGCCAAGCCGGATGATCCGCGTAGCGCTGGCCTTTTCCACACCGCTTTCCTTCTGCCGAGCCGGGCTGATCTCGGTCGCTGGATCAACCACGCCATCGAAAACAAGATCGCGGTCGAAGGCGCTTCGGATCATCTGGTCTCTGAAGCTGCCTATCTCACCGATCCCGAGGGCAACGGCATCGAGATCTATGCCGATCGTCCGCACGACACCTGGAAGTGGAATGGCCCGACCGTCGAGATGGCGACGATCCGCATGGATATCCCCGGCGTGATCGGCTCTGTGCCCGCCGGCGACGCCGGCTGGAAAGGCGCTCCCGAAAACACGGTGGTCGGCCACGTTCATCTTCGGGTTGGCGACCCCAGCCAGGCCGAGGCGTGGTGGAATACAGAATTCGGCTTTGACACGGTCACCAAATATGGCTCGCAGGCGGTGTTCCTGTCGTCCGGTGGCTATCACCACCATATCGGCGCCAACACCTGGCAGAGCGCGGGCGCCGGCAAGCGCGACGCCGGCCGCTCGGGGCTGTCCTGGGTGGAGATGCGCTCATCGGAAGCCAAGGCGCCATCGACCTATGTCGATCCCTGGGGTACGGTGATCCGTGCAGTGCCCGGAGCTCCTGCATGAGTTCCTGCAGAGAGAGTTCCTGCATGAAATGCTGATCCGGCCCGAGACGCCCGCTGATCACGACGCGATCCATGAGCTTACCTGGGTCGCATTCAAGCCTATGGCCTTCAGCGACGACACCGAGGCGGATATCATCCGGACCCTGCGGGCCAATGGTGATCTGGCGATTTCACTGGTGGCTGAAGAGGGCGGCGAGATCGTCGGCCATGTGGCGTTTTCGCCGGTTACGATCAACGGCGTCGATGACGGCTGGTTTGGGCTTGGTCCGATCGCGGTCAAGCCAGGCATGCAACGCCAGGGTGTCGGCAAGGCGCTGATCGCGGCCGGACTGAAGCTGCTGGATGAACGCGGCGCCAGTGGATGTGCGCTGATCGGCAATCCCGACGTCTACAGCCGCGCCGGCTTCGTCAGTGACGGGCGGCTGACCTACCAGGACATTGATACGAAATATGTGCAACGGTTCGTCCTGCGCGGATCTGCGCCATCCGGTACTCTCAAATTCGCACGCGCTTTCGGAGGATGAGGCCGGTGCTGCCGCCAGCTAACCTCACTCACAGGACGAAATGACCCCATGCTCAAGGTTGTCGCTCACGATTTCATCAAGTTCGAGGCAATCGAAACCGTACGGCCGCTCTATGCAGAACTCGTCGAGAAGACGCGACGGGAGCCGCTTTGCATCTCCTATGAGCTCTTCGTCGATCAGAAAGACTCTGGCCATTTCGTCTTTGTCGAAGCGTGGCCGGACCGTGCGGCGCTGAAGGCTCATGTCGGAACAGAACATTTCCAGCGCCTTGTGCCGCTGATCAATGCTCACAAGGCGCGCGACGGAACGGTCACCCTCCTGGATCCGTTCACGGCCTGATTGGGTCAGCTGCCGATGGCGTCGGCCGCGAAGCCTGTCGCGAGCCCATGCGCCCAATTTCCGAAGCCGCTGGCATTCGCACGGCCCGCAGCTTCCGCCCAGTCGTAGTCGATGGCGCGCAGGTCGAACGACCATCTGCCGTTCCGGTGCGTGGCGACCGCATAGCGTGCGTGCGGGCTACCGGTGGCAGTAAGACCGGGAAAAGCCTGCACGCCGACACTGCCTGGATTGAGTACGGTCTGGCTCTCAGAGACTTGAACGACGCGCGGCGTGTGCGAATGACCGCACAGAACAAGCCCTGCGGTGACATTGCCGAGCTTGTGGCGAACGGCACCTTCGGTGGACGGGAAGAAATGGTTGCCGCCATCTTCCTCCAAAAGGAAGATCTCGTCGCTCGACGGGCTGCCATGGCAAAGAAAAATGTCCGATCCCACGCTCATCGTAGCCGGCAATGCCGCGATCCACTCCCGGGACTCTCTGGAGAGATATCGATTGGCAAAGACGTCCGACTCGCCGAGATCGTCAGCCGGGGTCTCGGCGAGTTCGCGATCATGATTGCCGCGCACGGTCGGCCAGCCCTGAGCCGCCAGATATTGCGCGGTTTCTTCCGGCCAGAGCGGACCGGACAGGCAGTCGCCGAGATTGACGATCAGGTCGGGTGCGGCCGCCTTGATCTCGCGGTGCACCGTTTCAAGTGCACGCAGATTGCCATGGATGTCGGAAATGACCGCCAGCCGCATGAGAGCTTATCCGAACACCCGCTTGAAGATCGTGTCGACATGCTTGGTGTGGTAGCCGAGATCGAACTTTTCGCGGATCTCTGCTTCCGACAGCGCTGCCGTCACTTCCTTGTCGCCAAGCAGTTCCTCAAGGAAATCAGCACCCTGTTCCCAGACCTTCATGGCGTTGCGCTGGACAAGCCGATAGGCGTCCTCGCGGGAGACGCCGGCTTGCGTCAGGGCCAGCAGCACGCGCTGCGAGTGGACGAGACCGCGGAACTTGTTGAGGTTCCTGTCCATGTTTTCGGGATAGACTAGCAGCTTGTCGACAACGCCGGTGAGACGCGCCAGGGCAAAGTCCAGTGTTACCGTCGCATCCGGTCCGATCATGCGCTCGACCGAGGAATGCGAGATGTCGCGTTCATGCCAGAGCGCCACATTCTCCATGGCCGGCAGCGCCATGCCACGCACCAGCCGGGCAAGGCCGGTGAGGTTCTCGGTCAGCACCGGGTTGCGCTTGTGTGGCATCGCCGACGAGCCTTTCTGGCCGGGCGAGAAATACTCTTCCGCTTCCAGCACTTCGGTGCGCTGCAGGTGGCGGATCTCAGTGGCCAGCCGTTCTACCGACGAGGCGATGACGCCGAGCGTGGCAAAGAACATGGCATGACGGTCGCGCGGAATGACCTGCGTCGACACTGGCTCGGGCTTCAGTCCCAGTTTTGCAGCCACATACTCTTCGACATAGGGTTCGATGTTGGCGAAGGTACCGACGGCACCGGAAATCGCGCAGGTGGCGATGTCCTCGCGCGCATGGACAAGACGCTCGCGGCAGCGGCTGAACTCGGCATAGGCCTGCGCCAGCTTGACGCCGAATGTGGTCGGCTCGGCATGGATGCCATGGCTGCGGCCGATGGTAACGGTGTCCTTGTGTTCGAAGGCGCGCCGCTTCAGCGCCGCCAGCAAGGCGTCGATATCGGCGAGCAGAATGTCGCTGGCCCGGGTGAGTTGCACCGCGAGGCAGGTGTCGAGCACGTCGGACGAGGTCATGCCCTGGTGGATGAAACGCGAATCCGGGCCGACGAACTCGGCGAGATGCGTCAGGAACGCGATGACGTCATGTTTGGTGACGCGTTCGATCTCGTCGATCTTGTCGACATCGAACTTGGCGGCGCCCCCCTTTTCCCAGATGGTCTTCGCAGCTTCCTTCGGAATGACGCCAAGTTCGGCCAATGCGTCGCAGGCATACGCCTCGATCTCGAACCAGATGCGGAAGCGTGTTTCCGGTGACCAGATGGCGACCATTTCCGGCCGGGAGTAGCGTGGGATCATCGGTCCGTCCTGATGTCTCGGGAAAACTTACGCCGCGTCCTAACAGAGCGGGAGAAAATGCTCAACGCGGCTGACGGACAAACCACAGCGCAGCGGCAAACAGTGCCACGAAGCCGAGCGGAAAATAGAAGCGAATGCCGAGCATCGCGAACTGGTAGAGAGCGCCCGCACTGGTGAAGGCGAACTGGAAGAACCAGCGCAGGCTGAACGGTGTACCGTGCCACTCGGCATAGTAACTGCGGTACTGCAGCGCGTAGAGGCCGCCGGTGACCACGATTGTCGCGGCGATGAGGCAAACCAGAAAGGCGGCAAAAGCCACTTCGCCGGACCGGCCAAGCGAAACGAACCGCGCGGCGTACAGGCCAAGCGGAAAGGCGAGAGCCCCTCCGGCGGCAAACAGCAACACGACCGTCACGATGCTTCCCGGCGTCAGCCAATCGGCCATGAACAGTCTGGCATAGACGCTGGCGCCCATCGAAATGGCCCAAATGAGGGCACCGGCGATCGTCGTGTGCAGCGCAGGCAAGGCTTGGTGCAGCCGGGCCGCCATTGCGCCACTTGCCGGAACTGGCGAGGCAGACGCGGTCACAGTCGCCCGGTCACCGCGATCCAGCGGTAATCCGGCCCTTCAAAGCCGTAACCGCGTGTCCAGATCAGCACGGCATAAGCGGACAGGCTGTCGCCGCCATACGTCTGTACCGCGCCGATCCCGTAGCCGGTCGGGCAACCGCGGCTCTTCGGGATGGATTTGTCCTCATGCAGCAGTTTCGTCGTGCCATTGGGGGTTGCCTCGATGCGCAGGAGACGAAAACCCTTGGTCTCGCCCTGGCTGGCGCAGACCTCATCGCCGCTCAGCACGAACTCATTCAGCCTGAACTCCAGCGGCTCGTCGATGGCCGGAAAGACCGGGCGCGGGTTGACGACCATGCGCTGCGGGTCGGCGGAAAGTTCGGTAACAGGATTGCTGCCGGCGGTAAAACCCTGGTTGGCGTCGAGCTCGGCTTGCTTGACGATCGCCTCGCCCTGTTCGCGTGCCTTTTCGCGGGCAGCCTGCAGAGGGGCGCTTTCATCGTCGATGCGCACGCGCACCGGCGTGCCTTTGACGAACGTGTCGGTTGCCGTATCGATGTAGTAGCGATTGGCGTAGGGGAAGCCGGAGCCGTCCTGCACGCCGTATTCTTCGAAAGCGAAGATGTTGCCGCCCTTGCTGAAGCCGAGGACCTGCAGTTGTGCGACGTCGCCGGCCAATGCGGGGCTCGCCGCCAGCCATAACGCGCCTGCCAGGCTTGTAAGTTTCGCCAAGTTCCTCATTCGACCTCTCGAACCCTTGTCTATTATGCCTGTTGGAGGTGGTCGCTGTACACTCAGCCTTTCAGCGAAGACCAGGTTGGAAAAAGATCGCCCTGCGACGGGGTGGCCTTGAAGATGGCGCGTGCGATCGCCCGCGCCATGGTAGCGCCGGCCACAGCATAAAGGTCGATGGCTTCAACCGGCGAGGGCACGATTCCACTCCTGCCTGTCGAGAGGCCGAAGACGAGATCCCCATCCACCGGTGTATGGGTCGGCCAGATGGCGCGCGTGAAGCCGTCATGTGCTGCAATCGCCAGCCGTTTGGCGGCGGCCTTGGTCAGCACCGCGTCCGTTGCGATGATCGCGATGGTCGTGTTGGCACCGACAGGATTGTCGCGGAACTTCAACCGGACCTGGCGGCTGTCGGCGGGGAGAGGAGAAGGATAGCCCAGCCCGCCGAATTCATCACCGATCTCGAAAGGGGCCGCCCAGAAATGGCGGCTGCGGCCGACAGTCACCGAGCCGGTTGGATTGGCCGCGACGAGGGCGCCGATGGTGATGCCGTTGTCCAGGATCGTCGAAGCAGATCCGAGACCGCCTTTCAGGCCTGAGGCCAGGGCGCCGGTACCTGCGCCAGCGGTGCCGATTTCGAAATCCGTCGAAGCGGCGAGCGTCGCCTCGTATCCGAACTCGCGATAGGGCGGATACCGACCCCAGTTCTTGTCGCCATTGTTGGGAAGGTCGAAAAGGATGGCCGCCGGCACGATCGGCACGCGAAAGCCCGCGACCTCGAAGCCAACGCCCAGTTCGCGCAGGGCCGATTGCACGCCGGAAGCTGCATCCAAGCCAAAGGCGGAACCGCCGGAGAGCACCAGGGCGTTGATGGTTTCGACCGAATTGTGCGGCTCGAGAAGGTCGGTCTCGCGCGTGCCCGGTGCGCCGCCCAGTACCTGCACGCCAGCCACTGCCGGTTCGTCGCAAACGAGAACCGTGGTTCCCGACTTCAGCCTTGCATCCCCGGCATTGCCGACACGCAGGCCCGCGACATCGGTGATCAGGTTGTGTTGGCCGGCACGGAACATCATTGCTCCTCAAGGGGCACGAAACGCGTGCCGTCGAAGCGGAAGCCACGATAGGGGTTCTGCGTCAGGTCGCCTTTCGGGTCGAAGGCAATCGGGCCAATCGACGTCGTGAAAGTCCGGCCCGATAGCATGGTTGCCAATGGCTTCCCATCTGCCTCGGACGCTTTCCTGGCCGCATCGGCGATCTCGACGGCGGCAAAGGCCGGCAGCGCGTAGCCCTCGGGCAAGACCTTGCTGACGGAAAACAGGTCGAGCGTCTTCTTGTCCGCGACATCCGCCCATTCGGGCATTGCGATCATCAATGTGCCTGTCGCGTAGGGCACGTCACTCGCTGCCGCGCGCAACGCCTCGCCGCCGGCAAACGCCATTGCGGAGCCCAGTTTGGCCGCGTCACGCGCCATGATGGCGACATCGCGGCCGTCGCTGCCGACAAAGACGGCGTCCGCGCCGGCTTTGCGCAGCCGACCGACAAGCCCGACCTGATTGTCGAGCTCGGGACGGAATGTGTCTGTGAACACTGGCTTCAGCGCTGCCTGCTGGGTCGCCACGCGCACTGCCTCCGCCAATTCGCGTCCGTAGATGGTGCCGTCGTCGACGATGGCAAAGGAAGCATCCCGCCACAGCTTTGACAGGATCGTGCCGGCGGCGTCCCGTTCGGCATCGCCACGCGGACCCAGTCGGAACACTGGCCAGCCCGTCTTGGCGCGCCTGTCCGTGAGACCTTCACTACGCACACCAAGCGTTATCACCGGGATGCCGGCCTCTTTCAAAATCGGCATCGCCGCCTCGATAGCCTCGGTGCAGAGGAAGCCGACGACAACGTCAACCTTGGACGATACGAACTGGGCGGCGGCGGCAGCACCACCTTCTGCGCTGCATTTGTCATCGACAATTGTGGTTTCGGCGCCACGGGTGCTGGCGCCCAGCCGCGCGCCATACTCGATCTGCCTGCCGAGGATCACAGACGGGCCGGACAGTGGCGCCGCGACGCCGATGTTGAGCGGCGCCGCTGCAGCGGCGTCGCTCAACAGCAGCCCGCCAAACAGGCCTATGAGTGCGTTCGGCAGTCGCATTCCGATAAACTGTTCCCCCATCGGTTTTCGAACCGGTGTCGATCCAGACCTAAAGGCTGGCAGCTTTTGGTGCAACAAGGCAATTTCGGCGGCTGCATCAACCACTTCGCTTGTCGTGCGCAGGTTGCGGCCATATATAGCGCTAGGGGTTTGGTGTCTGGAAAATCGCCCGTGCTGATGAAGAATGATGTCGAGCCGCAGGCCTATCGCGACGCGATGAGCCATTTTGCCGGCCATGTCCACGTGATCACCACCGATGGTGTCGCCGGCAGACGTGGCGCTACCGTCATTGCGGCCTGTTCCGTGTCGGACACGCCGCCGATGATTCTGGTCTGCCTCAACCGGGTCAATCCCAAGAACGAAGCGTTCATCCAGAACGGCAATTTCGCCCTGAATACGCTGTCTTCGCACCATCAGCCTTTGTCTGTCGGTTTTTCCGGCATAACCGGCCTGTCGCTTGATGAGCGTTTCGCGCTCGGGCAATGGGACACGTTGTCGACCGGTGCGCCGACGCTGTCCGACGCGCTGGCTGTTTTCGACTGTGAGCTGTTCGATACCAAGGACTTGGCCACACACCGTGTGCTTTTTGGCAAGGTGACAGGTCTGCGCATCGGCGATAATTTGAAGCCGTTGATCTATCACGACCGCGGCTACCGCATATTGCAGGACTGGGACGCGGGCATTCACGGAGCCAGGATGACCGAGCTGAAACCGTGCCCCGTGCCGGCGACGATCGACGAGACGCTCGATCTCCTGACCGGCGCGGACTATGTGGCCGACCGGTCGCTGGCGACGGTGCTGTTCCTGTCGCTCCGCATGAAACGGCCTCTGTTCCTCGAAGGCGAAGCCGGGGTCGGCAAGACCGAGATCGCCAAGGTGCTGGCGTCTGCGCTTGGCCGGCGTCTGATCCGCCTTCAGTGCTATGAGGGGCTCGATGTTTCCTCGGCCGTCTATGAGTGGAATTATGCCGCCCAGATGATCGAGATCCGCATGGAAGAGGCGGCGGGCAAGGTCGAACGCTCGACCATGGAACGCAATGTCTTCGCGGAAAAATATCTGATCCGCCGCCCTGTGCTCGATGCGCTGACCGGCAAGGAAGGAGCCGCTCCTGTCTTCCTGATCGACGAACTCGACCGTACCGACGAGGCTTTCGAAGCCTTCCTGCTCGAGATACTGTCCGACTTCCAGGTCACGGTGCCTGAACTGGGAACGATCAGGGCTGAAGAGCCTCCGATCGTCATCATCACCACCAACCGTACCCGTGAAATCCACGACGCGCTGAAGCGTCGCTGCCTTTATCACTGGGTCGACTATCCGAATGCGGCACGCGAGCTGGAGATTGTCAGGCGCAAGGTGCCGGGTGCGAACAGGCGCCTGTCGTCCGAAGTCGTCGCATTCATCCAGAAGCTGAGACAGATCGAATTGTTCAAGGCGCCGGGCGTAGCGGAAACCATCGACTGGGCTGGCGCGTTGACGGAACTCGACAAGGTGGCACTCGACCCGGAAACCGTATCCGACACGATCGGTGTCTTGCTGAAATATCAGGACGACATTGCCCGCATCGAACAGGGTGAAGGACGGCGCATTCTCCAGGAGGTCCAGGCGGAACTCGCCTCGGCGGCGGAGTAGGTGAAATGACAGGCAGCCAACCGGAGGGCCGGATCGCCGACAACATCGTCTATTTCGCGCGTGCGCTGCGCAAGGCGGGCATGCGGGTCGGGCCTGCTTCGGTGAAGGATGCGATCGAGGCGGTGCTGACCGCCGGCATTGGCAGCCGGGACGATTTTTACTGGACGCTGCATGCGGTGCTTGTAACCCGCCACGAGGATCATGCCACTTTCGACGAGGCATTTCGGCTGTTCTGGAAGTCGCGCGAGCTTGTCGAGAAACTGCTCGCCATGTTCTCGCCGGTGGCGCTCGAGAACCGCGAGCGGCAGAAGCCACGCGCCGCCGAGAGCCGGGTCAGCGATGCGATGTTCGAAGGACATCAGAACGCGGCACCGCCACGCGAGATTCCGGATATCGAAATCGACGCGCGTTTCACCGTTTCCGGCAATGAAATGCTGCGTGGCAAGGATTTCGCCCAGATGAGCGCAGCGGAGCTGACCGATGCCCGCCGGGCGATCTCGGAGCTGCGGCTGCCATTCGACATGGTGACGACACGGCGTTTCAAGGCCGATGCGTCCGGCCGGCGCATCGATCCCCGCGCCATGATGCGAGCATCTGCGCGTACCGGCGGGGTGCTGATCCTGCCGAAATTCCGGTCACCGCGCGAGATCCACCCGCCGCTGGTGGTTCTGGCCGATATTTCAGGCTCGATGAGCCAGTACACGCGCATCTTTCTGCATTTCCTGCATGCGCTGACGGAGAAACGCCGGCGTGTGCATGCCTTCGTGTTCGGCACGCGGCTCACCAATCTGACGCGCCAGATGCGGCACCGCGATCCGGACCAGGCGCTGGCCGATGCTTCTGCTGCCGTGAAAGACTGGTCAGGTGGCACCCGTATTGGCGAGACGCTTGCTGAATTCAACCGGTTGTGGTCGCGGCGCGTTTTGGGGCAGGGTGCGGTTGTGCTGTTGATCACCGACGGGCTTGAGCGCGACCATGTCGAAGGGCTCGCCAGCGAGATGGAACGCCTGCACAAATCCTGCCGGCGCCTGATCTGGCTGAACCCCTTGCTGCGCTTCGACGGGTTCGAGGCGCGGGCGCGTGGCGTGCGGGCGATGCTGCCGCACGTCGATGAATTCCGGCCCGTACACAATCTGAACGCGCTTGCCGATCTTTGCGTGTCGCTGGGACGTGGCCCGATGCGCGAGAATGACCCGCGCCGCTGGCTCGATGCCGTCACGGCAAGGGCGGCCTAGCCGATGTCTGGAGGAATGGCCATGCAGAACAGCGCCTATCTCGACGAGGCCCGCGATCCTTTGCTTATCGCGGAAGACTGGATGAAGGACGGCAAGGATGTCGCCATCGCCACGGTTGTCGAGACCTGGGGCTCGGCGCCGCGTCAGGCCGGCAGCCATCTGGTGATCGATGCCGAAGGCAACTTCCATGGTTCGGTTTCCGGAGGTTGTGTCGAGGGCGCCGTGGTGACCGAGGCGCTGGATGTCATCGATTCCGGCAAGGCCAGGATGCTCGAATTCGGCGTCGCGGATGAGACGGCATGGCAGGTCGGCCTTTCCTGCGGCGGCCGCATCAAGGTCTATGTCGAACGGCTGGGATAGGAACGGGGCATCATGGATCCCTATGTTCTCAAGACATTGAACGCAGAGCGCCGCGCACGCCGCGCGGCGGTGCTGATGACCGATCTTGGTGATGGGCGCGACCGTGTCGTGCGCGAAGGCGATATGGTAGCGGGAGAACTGGGGGCTGCAATCGAAAGGGCTTTCCGCACGGGGTTGTCCGGTTCTGTCGAGGCCGAGGGCCGCACTTTTTTCCTCAACGCCCATCTGCCGCAGCCGCGCCTTGTGGTGATCGGCGCCGTCCATATCAGCCAGGCGCTTGCGCCGATGGCCAGGATAGCCGGCTATCCGGTCGAGATTGTCGATCCGCGCACCGCCTTCGCCACGCCGGATCGCTTTCCTGACGTGACGCTCCATGCCGAATGGCCGCAGGACGTGCTGGCACGGCAGCCGCTCGATGGCTACACCGCGCTCGCAGCGGTCACTCATGATCCCAAGATCGATGATTTTGCGCTGAAGGCTGCACTCGACGCACGCTGCTTCTATGTTGGCGCGCTCGGTAGCCGCAAGACACATGCCAGGCGTGTCGAGCGTCTGCTGGCCCTGGGTGCCGGCGCCGAGGATATCGGACGTATCCATGCACCAATCGGCGTCGACATCGGTGCGGCGAGCCCTGCCGAAATCGCGGTGGCGGTGCTGGCCGAAGTCATCAACGCCTTCCGCTCGCGTGGCCTTCAGCGCAAGGGCGAAGCAGCGTGAAATTCGGTCCGGTGCCGCTGCAGGAAGCCGAAGGCGCCATCCTGGCGCATTCGACGGTGGTCGGCGACAGGCGCTTGCGCAAGGCGCGCGTGTTGTCCGCCGAAGACATCGCGGCGATGCAGGCGGCCGGCCTGAAGGAGGTCACCGTCGCGGTGCTTGCCGCCGATGACGTCGAGGAGAACGCCGCGGCCGAACGGCTGGCTTCCGGGCTTTCCTTCGCCGGTATCGAAGCCAAACCCGCCGCCACCGGTCGCGTGAACCTGCATGCCACGGTTTCCGGCGTCTTCACCGTCGACAAGCAACTGATCGATTCCATCAACCTGGTCGATCCCGGTATCACCATTGCCACCATGCCGCCCTTCGCGCCGATGGTGGAGGGGCAGATGGTGGCGACGATCAAGATCATCCCCTTCGCAATCTCGGAGAGCGTGCTGACGCGAGCGCTGGAATTGGGTTGGAATCGGGAAGCCTTTCGCATGCATCCCTACAGGCCGTTCAGGGTGGGCGTGGTGCAGACCATGCTGCCTTCGATCAAGAACAGCGTGCTGGACAAGACCCTCCGGGTCACCGAGGAGCGTCTGGGACGGACCGGCAGCTCGATCTCTGGCGAGATCCGCACACCGCATGCCGCATCGGATGTCGCTCGCGCCATCGAGCAACTGTCGGATGACAGCGATATGGTGCTGGTGTTTGGCGCCTCGGCGATGAGCGATCCGGATGAGGACGTCATCCCGGCGGCGATCCGCGCTGCCGGCGGCATTGTCCACCGCTCTGGCATGCCGGTCGACCCTGGTAATCTTTTCGTGCTTGGCGAACGCGATGGAAAATCCGTGCTCGGCGCGCCGGGATGCGCGCGCAGCCCGAAGCTGAACGGTTTCGACTGGGTGCTGGACCGGCTGATGACCGGCATTCCGGTGACGAACGAGGACATTGCCGGCATGGGCGTGGGTGGGCTCCTGATGGAAATTCCGACCCGGCCGCAGCCGCGTGAACTCGCCTCCGGCAAAGGCGAAGCAAAACAGGTTGCGCTGAAGGTTCCGGTCGTGCTGCTCGCGGCGGGCCGTTCCAGCCGCATGGGCGGGCCTAACAAGCTTCTTGCGCTTTTTGGCGGCAAGCCGCTGGCGCGGCAGAGCGCGGAGCGGGCCTTGGCCTCGAAGGCAAACGGCGTCATCGTCGTCACCGGCCATCAGGCCGAACGGGTGAAAAACGCGCTCGCGGGCCTCAATGCTGTTTTTGTCGAAAATCCGCATTTCGGCGAAGGTCTTTCGACCTCGCTAAAGGCCGGTGTCTCTGCGCTCGCGGATGATGCATCCGGAGTCCTGGTGATGCTCGGTGACATGCCTGGCGTTTCACCAGCCGACCTCGACCGGTTGATAGATGCTTTCCGCTCGTCCGGTGGCCGATCGGTAGTCCGCGCCTCACATGATGGCCGGCGCGGAAATCCCGTGATCCTGCCGCGTTCGCTGTTCGCCGCCGTCAGTCATCTGGAGGGTGATACCGGCGCACGCCATCTTGTCGAGGCGGAAGGGCTGGACATCATCGATGTCGAGATCGGTGCGGGCGCATTCGTCGATGTCGACACGCGCGAAGCGTTGGTCGACGCCGGCGGCGTGTTGCAGGATTGACAAGAGGGCTTGTGACAAAGCAACCCTCGCGCATGAACACCTCGATTATCCCCTCCCTCTCTTTCGGCCTCATGCGGAGTCTTCCACTGGCGCTCCTTGTGCTGTGTGGCTTGATGGTGGCTTTCGCCGAGGCGCAAACGCTGAAGCCGTTCAAGGATGAGCTGTTTGCCTATCCGGGCATCCTTTCCGCGGAGAAGGGCGATGTCTATCGCGTGGTCGACTACCGCGAGATGCGCGACATCAACGAGCGCGACGCGGTACCGGAACGGCGGGTGCGTCCGCAATACACGTCGACCGATGTGCGCAATGTGCAGCAGGACCTGGCGCTGAAGCTTGACACCGGAACCCTGCGTCATGTCGCGGTCGGCAAGACGGAGAACGCCGCCATCATCGTGCTTTACCTGCATGGACAAGGCGGCAGTCGCAAACAGGGCGTGGATGATTTCACCTTCGGCGGCAACTTCAACCGTCTCAAGAACCTGATGGCCGGCAATGGTGGCCTCTACCTGTCGCCGGATTTCACCGACTTTGGCGACAAGGGCGCGGGGCAGGTGGCAGCTCTGATCGATTATTACGCCGAGCGTTCGCAAGGCGCGAAGATCTTCGTCGCCTGCGGCTCGATGGGCGGCGCGCTGTGCTGGAAGCTGGCAGATCGCCCGGATACCGGCAACCGCGTCGATGGGCTGTTGTTGCTCGGATCATTGTGGGACGAGAGTTTCTTCGCCAGCCCCGCCTTCAAGCGGCGCGTACCGGTGTTTTTCGGGCAAGGCAGCAAGGATCCGGTCTTTCCGGTTGAAAACCAGGAAGCTTTCTTCCGTTCTATCCTTGCCAGGTCAAAGGCTTACCCGACCCGCTTCGTGCGCTTTGAAACAGGAACGCATGGCACGCCGATCCGCATGACCGACTGGCGCGAGACGCTGAACTGGATGCTCTCGCGGGCCAAATGACACGCGATTTCGTCGGCAGTCAGGGCGCGGTGTTGTAGTCGAGCACGGTCTCCGGATTGGCCTTGCCATCATAGCTCGCGTCGACATCGTATTGCACCAGCACGAACGCGCCGCCGCGGAAAAGGTAAGTGCCTGTGGAGGATGCGTCGTCCATGCCGCGCCATCTGTTGTGCGCAACAAGCGTCAGCGTTTCTTCGTTATATTTGGCGTTGTAGAGTTCATCGACCGAGCGAAACCCGGTGATGCTGATGTGTTCGACCTTGCTTTCCGTGTCGTTGTTTTGATGGCGGATATCGAGCTCAGGCTCGACGAATTGCAAAGGCGTCAGACCCCGTCCGTCCTGCGACAGGTAGTAGATGGAAAGCTCGTTGTAGGCGCCCACCGAACACAAAAATCTGATCAGACGCACTTCTTTGTCGGGCTGATCTTCGGAGCCAATTTTGTAAACCGTAGGAGTGCCGATTGGGCGCCCTTCAGGGTCGTTCCCTGAGCATGTGTCGGCGTATGTTGCGAGAAAAGCCTTTTTCGCTAAGTCCAACGCAGCGTCCTGCTTCGGAATTGCCGGACTGCCGTCGCCGCAACTCTTCGGCAAAGCCTCGTCGAAATTTAGACCGGAAGGCTCCAGTGCACCTTTCTCGATACGGATTGGGTTGAAGGGTGGTGTCTGGACCTCGGCATTGACCTGGCGCAGCGTGTAACAGCCGGCGAACACTGTGTCTTTGCCTGTCTTGTCGACAGCGCGAATGGCAACCGGGACAGTGTAGTAGATGCTGCCGGCGGCACCTTCGCTGCCTGCGTTGCCGATCACGGCCTCGACCGTTTCTGTCGCTTCATATCCTTTGGCGAAACTGTCGAAATCCTTCGCAGGCTTGGTGTCACCAAAGTAATCCCAGGCGCGCGCGTATTCATGGCGGTTGATCGCATTGTAAAGCGACCGGATGACGGCGGCGGCATCGGTACGGTCGTCAAGATAGGCAGGCTCCGCGGCTCTTGCGGCCTGACCGAACAGGACGAGGCCGATGGCTGCGGTCACGGTGAAAAAGGCGCATTTCATCGGAGAATCTCCACTCGATACGACCAGTTTCGATGTCGAATGAGGCAGGCGCGTGACGGCCAGCCGACACTTGAAGAATCGTCGCCGGAAGCGTTACGTCTTGGCTAGGCAGGAGGGGAGATGGCCATGGCGATATCCATGTACGACGCATCGGTCGCGGTGTTTCAGGCCAGGCTGAAGGCATTGGCTGGTGTCTTGAACGCTGCGGAGCAGAACGCGGTGGAGCGCAAGATCGACCCGGAAGTCTTTCTTTTTGCACGCCTGGCGCCGGACATGTACCCGCTGACCCGGCAGGTGCAGATCGCAACCGATCATGCCAAGGGCGCAAGCTCGAGGCTGGCCGGTCGTGATGCGCCTCGTTTCGAGGACGATGAGCAGACTTTCGACGATCTGCATGCGCGTATCGGTCGTACGACGGATTACCTGGCGACGTTCACCGCGCAGGACGTTGCAGGGGCCGAGGAAAAGACGGTCGAGCTTCGTCTGGGAGGCCGGCAACTTTCAATGCCTGGCCTCCAGTATCTGCTGCATTTCGCGATGCCCAATTTCTACTTTCATGTCACCACTGCCTACGACATCCTGCGTCACAACGGCGTGCCGTTGGGTAAGGTCACTTTCATCAGCGGTGGGCAGCCGCGCGCGTGAAGTGTCGGGACCGGCTCGTTTCCGGTTGATGGCTGTGGTCAGCGAAGCGCGGGGATGCGGGCGATACGCGGAAAGTCCGCCGGCTTGATGCCGGCTTCGGCACGGTCGGCGCGGCTCATCGCATAGATCAGCGCCAGCGAGGCGCGATAGCGTATCTGCTCCTGCGGGCGCGGGCGGGCGAACATCTCGGTGAAGAACCCCATGGTTCTTGGCTCCGGTTGGTCCTCCCATTCCCCATATAGGTGATTCATGACCATTGTTGCAGTGCAGCATTGCCGCAGTGCCCGGTTTTATGCTGCATTGCACAATATGTCGCAGCCTGCCGACTGGTGCCTCCGGATTGTCTGCGTTGCCCCTGCGGCCGGCGAGCCAGCCACTAAAAATCCTGCCGCCGATGGCATGCATTTTTAACGAGCCGGATGTATCGTCCGCGCACGTTCGGTTGGGCGCGCATTGCTGGGAGGCTGACATCGCTACCGGAGCCAAGCGGGATTTTGCTTCCTTGCTCGACGATCTCTTTGTCGCTTCCGGGGAAGCAGACGAAGTCGGGGCGAAGCCGACCATTCCCTTCGACTATCTTTCTGTCGTCGACGAACTGCATTCCGGCCGTATCAAGGTGTCGGGCGAGGCGGCGGCAGCCGAATATCGTGAAAGCGGCGCTGATCTGGCCGCCGAGTTCTCGGCTCTGCTCGACCAGGCGCGCGTCGCGCTGGCAGACGAACATCCCAAGCCGGAGGAGATCCTTCCGCCGATCGATCCCGAGGCAATCGCTTCAGAACTCGGGCTCGGCCGTATTGCGAAGGCCGCCGATCTCGCTCGCCTGCGTCGCGATTTTGCTTTCACCAATCATCCGGACCGGGTCGCGCCGCATCTGCGGCAACGCGCCATGATCCGCATGCAGGTGGCCAACATGCTGATCGACGACGCAAAGAAAAAGGCCCTGGCCGCGACGCGTCGCCGTTAGAGCGTTTCCGTTTTTCATGGAAATGCGGAAACGCTCTAAGCTTTTGTTTTCGCAGCATTTTTTTGACGCCAGGTGATCCCGCTTGGCTACAAATTGCTCTAGTGCGCTTCGTCTCAAGCCTTTTCTGAAACTTCGCAGGGCTTGGCCTGCAAGTCGTGCTTGCCTATGCTGGGCTTCCCCCATCCACGCATTGCTGCGCGCCCGTGGCCGCAAACCCCTTCCGGAGAAAAAATGCAGAAAAGCCGTCTCGGCCGGACAGATCTTCTTGTCTCCAGGATCTGCCTCGGTTCCATGACCTGGGGCCAGCAGAATACCGAAACCGAAGGGCACGCGCAGATGGACCTGGCCTTCGCGCATGGCGTCAACTTCATCGATACGGCCGAACTCTATCCGATCCCGCCCAAGGCAGAGACGCAAGGGCGCACCGAAACGATCATCGGCAGCTGGATGAGGGCGCGTCGCAACCGCGACAAGGTCGTTCTGGCCACCAAGATGGTCGGCCGTACGGCCAGCGAATGGTTCCGCGGCGGTCGTACCTCCAGGCTGGTGCGCACGGATATTTTCGACGCCATCGACAAGTCGCTGGCCAGGCTCGGCACCGACTATGTCGACCTCTACCAGATTCACTGGCCGGATCGTGATGTGCCGTGGGGCGCCAATCCCACGCGCGTCGGCGGTACGTCGTCGCGCGCGGATTCTCCCGGCGGCGGGGAAACCCCGATCGGCGAGACGCTGGCTGTCTTCGACGAGCTCGTGAAGGCCGGGAAGATCCGTCATTTTGGTCTGTCGAACGAAAGTTCATGGGGCACGATGCGTTTCCTGGCCGAAGGCGACAACGGCGTGGGGCCTCGCGTCGCCTCGCTGCAGAACGCGTACAACCTCGTCAACCGCACCTTCGAGGTGAACCTCGCCGAAGTCTGTGCCCGCGAAGATGTCTCGTTGTTGGCCTACTCGCCGCTGGCGCAAGGCTATCTCACCGGCAAATATGACCATGGTGCGCTTCCAGCGGGCTCACGCTCGCAACTCTTCAACCGCGGCCAACGCTACCAGACCCCGAACGCCGCCGCCGTACTGCTGGAGTACAACGAACTGGCCCGTTCGTTCGGCATGGAGCCGGCGCTCTTTGCAGGCGCATATGTGGCCAGCCGACCATTCGTGACGTCGAGCATCATCGGCGCGACCAGCATCGCCCAGCTTGAGACGGCACTCGGCTGCGCCGATGTGGCCTGGACGGATGAAATGCAGAAAGCCGTCGATGCCGTGCATCAGCGCGTCGGCAATCCCTGTCCCTAGTGATGTCTTTCAGGATGCAGCATGAAAGACAGACAGACGAAGCGAGGACAGTATGGATTTTCCGATCGAGGCCGTACGGGCTGCATTTCCAGCGCTTTCGCTGACCGATAACGGTCGCCGACGCATCTATCTCGATAATCCGGCCGGCACGCAGGTGCCGAAATCGGTTGCCGAGGCGGTCTCGCAGTGTCTCCTCAGCACAAATGCCAATCTCGGCGGCTTCTTCGAGACGACCCTGGCTGCCCAGAAGGTGGTGGACGATGCCCACGTTGCGATGGCGGATTTCCTCGGTGCGGAAACGGCGGAGGAGATCATCGTCGGCGCCAACATGACGACACTGACCTATCATCTGTCGCGTACGCTCGGCCGTGATTTCGCACCGGGCGACGAAATCATCCTTACCCGCATGGATCATGAAGGGAACGTCTCGCCCTGGCTGCAATTGGCCGAGGACCGCGGTCTCGTCGTGCGCTGGTTGCCTTTCGATCAGGAAAGCTGGCAGGTCGAACCGGCTGCCTTGGCAGCACTGCTCAACGATCGCACGCGGCTGGTGGCATTGAACTATGCCTCCAATCTCACCGGTTCGATCAACCGGGTGCGGGAACTTAGCCGGATCGCGAAGGAAGCCGGCGCGCTGGTCTATGTCGATGCCGTACAGTTCGCTCCGCACGGGCTGGTCGCTGTCAGCGAAATCGGCTGCGACTTCCTGGTCTGCTCAGCCTACAAGTTCTTCGGCCCGCATATGGGCATCCTGTGGGGCAGGCGCGCGGTCATCGACGCCTTGCAGCCCTACAAATGCCGGTGCTCTTCCAATGATTTGCCGGAGCGCTTCGAGCTCGGCACACCGCAGATCGAGTTGATGGCGGGATTGACCGCAACGATCGGCCATTTCGAACGGCTGGGCGAACAAGCCGGCTCGACGGGTTCGCGGCGCGAGAAGGTCGCTGCCGCATTCGGCGCGTCCATCGCCTATGAAAATGCCCTCGCGCTGCAGCTGATCGACGGGCTTTCAACGATCGACGGGCTGACCATTCACGGCATCACCGACAGGGCACGCGTGCATGAGCGCGTACCGACCGTTTCCTTCACGGTCGAAGGGATCGTGCCGGAGAGCATAGTGAGACCCATGAACGCCGAAGGCATCTTCCTGTGGTCGGGCCACAACTATGCTTGGGAGATCGTCCACCAGCTTGGCATTCCCGCCGACCAGGGTGTCGTGCGTATCGGCATCGCGCACTACAACACCGCAGTGGAGATCAGCGAGACGGTGGAGAGCGTAACTCGCACCATCGCCATGCTGCGGCAGCAGCGCTGACTGCTATAGCCTACGGCTGCTGCCGAAGCCGGTGAGGAAGCTGGTCAGGTTGGCGCCGAGCGCATCGCACAGATAGCCGCCCTCCTGCACGATCACCGTCGGCAGGCCGAGCTTGCCGATCGCCTCGCCAATACGTGCAAAGCCGGGCGTTGAAACCGACAGGCCGCCGAAAGGATCACCTTCGAAGGCATCGAGGCCGAGCGCGATGACAAGGGCATCGGGCGCGAAGCTGCCGATGCGGCGGAAGGCACTCTGAAGTGCCTCGAGGAAGGAGTCATCTCCGGATTTGCGGGGCAGGGGCAAGTTGAGGTTGTAGCCCAGGCCTGGACCTTCGCCGCGTTCGTCGGCATGCCCCCAGAAGAATGGATAGAAGCGCACAGGGTCGGCATGGATCGAGACGGTGAGGATGTCAGGGCGCGTGTAGAAGATCCCTTGCGTGCCGTTGCCGTGATGCAGGTCTACATCGAGGATCGTCACCCGTGCAGCATGCCTGCGCAGCACCTGCGCGGCGACGGCCGAATTGTTGACGAAACAGAATCCCCCGGCCACGTCGGCGAAAGCGTGATGGCCGGGCGGACGGCAAAGCGCGTAAGCGGCAGGCTCGCCTGAAAGCACGGCTTCAGCCGCATCCACGGCACTCCAGGCGCTCCACAGCGCGCTGTTCCAGGTGTCCTTCGAGATCGGGCAGGCGGTGTCGGCCATATGGTAGCCGGCCTGGCCGACGGCAGAGGCGGGGTAGGAACCAGTGCGCGCAAGCGGGTGGATATTCGGGATCACTTCCGCGGAGGCGCCTTCAATGCGCTGCCAGCGCTCGAAGATATGTTCGAGGAAATCGAGATATTCCGGCGTGTGCACGGCCGCGACCGCTCCAAGCCCGTGCTCGCGCGGCCGTTCGATCGAGCAGCCACCGGCTATCGCGCCAGCCTTCAGGCGCTCGACGCGTTCCGGCTGTTCCGGATTGGGCTGCGGTGCGCCGCTGGACAAAAAGGCCTTGGGATCATGACGTTTCTGTTCGTCGGCGTAAAAGGCTCTCACGTCTCGTCCTCGAAATCCCGGGCTGTGGCAAAGGCGACGAATGCATCACCGATGATCCTGTGGACCTGGTCATCATCCTGATGGGCGATGCCGATGCGCTCATAGAAGCGCTGGGCACCGACGTTGCCGGTATCGACCGCGAGCTCCAGATAGCCACCACCGTCGCCATTGACCTGCTTTGCCAGACGTCGCAGCAGTTTTTCACCCACCTTTTTCCCACGGAACTTCTCTGCGACAAAAAGATCCTGAACGAAAGCGCCAGGCTTCCCTCTCCATGTGGAATAGATAGGGAAATACAGGCACATGCCGGCGAATTCTGAATCGATTTCCGCGATCAGGACCTGAAAATGCGGCCTGTCTCCGAAGCCGTCACGACGGATGTCGTCGGGCGTCGAGCGCATCCTGTGCAATTCGCCGACCGTCTCGGCAATGCCAATCAGGCCGGCATGGATATTGTCGGTATCCTCGGGGCGAGCAGGACGGATCTGAACAGTCGCCTGTTTGATGTCGCTCATCAGAATGCCACCCTGTCACCACCCTTGAGCGCCAGCATCTGGCGTGCTTCGGCGGGGGTTGCTACCTCCAGCGACAGGCCTTCGAGTATTCCACGAATGCGCCTGACCTGGTCGGCATTGGATTTTGCCAGCGCGCGGCCATCGTAGAGGCTGTCTTCGAGGCCGACCCGGACATTGCCGCCCATGGCCGCCGCCATCGAGATCAGCGGCATCTGCTGGCGGCCGGCCGCCAGCACGGAGAACCTGTAGTCGCCGCCGAACAGCTTGTCGGCGATCCGCTTCATGTGGAGGAGGTTCTCCGGATCGGCGCCGATCCCACCGAGAATTCCCAGCACGAACTGAATGAACAGAGGGCCCTGCACAAATCCGCGGTCGCGGAAATGGGCGAGCGAATAAAGGTGGCCGACATCATAGCATTCGAACTCAAAGCGCGTGCCGCACCCTTTGCCGAGCTTATCGAGGATGGTCTCCATGTCGGCAAAGGTGTTCTTGAAGATGGTGTGCCGCGTCGCCTCCAGCAGCTTCGGTTCCCATTCGTGCTGCCAGTCACGTGGCTTGTCCAGCATCGGGAACAGGGCAAAATTCATCGATCCCATGTTGAGCGAGCACATCTCCGGCTGGGCCTGCAGGGGGGCTGCCAGTCGTTCGTCCAGACTCATCAGCGAGGAGCCGCCGGTGGTGATGTTCACCACCGCATCGGTTGCCTGCTTGATACGCGGTAGAAACTGCATGAACACCGTCGGATCAGCAGTTGGACGGCCATCCTTGGGGTCGCGCGCATGCAGATGCAGGATCGAGGCACCGGCCTCGGCTGCGGCAACGGCATCAGCGGCGATCTGATCCGGCGTGACCGGCAGGTGCGGCGACATCGACGGCGTGTGTACCGAACCGGTGACAGCGCAGGTGATGATGACTTTGTTCGACGCCATGGCGATCCTCAGGAATTGACCGGCAGGCCGAGTTCGTCGGCCAGGGCTTGCAGGCTGTCGCCCAACACATCGACGATCTCGCCGATCTGTTCTCGCGTGACGATCAGGGGCGGGCAAACCATGAAATTGTCGCTCTCCGGCCCGCCGCGCACCCGACGCGAATAGATGATCAGTCCGCGTTCGAAGGCAAGATCGATGAGGCGCACATTGGCATTGTGGTCGCGCGGCAGCGGTGTTTTCGCGACGGCATCGGCATAAAGCTCGGCACCGAGCAGCAGGCCTTTGCCGCGCACGTCGGCCACGAAGGGAAAGCGCTTCGCCAGGGTTTGCAATTCCCCCTTCAGCACTTCACCCATTGCCGCGGCGTTCCCGATGAGCCCGAGCCTGTCGATCTCGCCAAGCACGGCAAGACCTGCAGCCGTGGCGACGGGATTGCCGCCATAGGTGTGGCCATGCAGAAAACCGCCCATGGCAAGCACCGGGCCGACAATCGCTTCGGTTGCCGCAATGGCGCCCAACGGCGCATAGCCCGACGACAGCCCCTTGGAGAGAACGACGATATCGGGACGGCAATTCCAGTGATCGCCGCCGAGGAAGCGGCCGGTACGGCCGATGCCGGTCATCACCTCGTCGTGGATGAGCAGGATGCCATGGCGGTCGCAGATATCGCGGATACGGGCGAAATAGCTGTCGGGCGGCACCAGGGCAGCGGTCGCCGCGCCGCCGATCGGCTCCATGATGAAGGCGAGCACGCTGTCGGCGCCTTCTTCGATGATCTTGTCCTCGAGCATGTCGGCATAGCGTTGCCCGCGCTGCTCAAGCGAGAGGTTGTCCTTGTCCCGGTGCACGAAAGGCGCCGGCACCAGGGGCATCGATTTGCCGATAGGCGTGAAGGCAGGTGTCAGGACTTCGTCGCCGGTGACACCAAGCGAACCGATGGTGATGCCGTGATAGGACGGCATGCGCCCGATGATTTTCCAGCGCTCGGGCTGGTGCGTCGCAACGGCCCATTGCCGCGCGAGCTTCAGGCTGGCCTCGACCGCCTCGGAACCGCCGGAAACGAAGTAGATGCGGTCCAGTCCCGTCGGCAGACGTTGTACCAGTTCGTGGCCAAGCGCGAGTGCCGGTTCGCTTTCGAAATGGATGGTATAGGCGAAGCTGACGCGATCCATCTGCCGTTTCATCGCGTCGATCACGGCCTGGTTGCCATGGCCGATATTGACGTTCACCGCTCCGCTGGAACCGTCGATGTAGCGGCGGCCCTGCTTGTCCCACAGATAGATGCCGGCTGCGCGATCCACGGTCGGGCGCGGCAGTCGTGTGAAATGGAAGAGATTGGGTTTTGTCACGGAAGCTCCAGCGGAGGATCTTGTGGGCGTCGCGGTCATCAGGATCGCGCGCCAAGGAAACGGTCAAGCACATTGGCCGTCACACGTTCGACCATGGCATCCTGGCGCAGCAGCCCGGCCACCCACTCGCAACTGCCAGCATGGAAGACCTCGCCCTTGCCGCGCTGGAACGAGACGATCATGCCGTTCGCGCGCTTGACCTTGTCGAGATTGGCGTCGCTCGCCTCGCCGAAAAGGGTTTCGGCACTGAAGCGCCCGTCCTCGTCGCCGAGAAACTGATCCTCGGCTGCGATATCGGCGCTTTCTTCGACCTGGGACGCCATGCCAACGGCGATGATCTCCAGGCCGGCCGGCGCGCCGCTGCCGGCGGTCGGGTAGGGCAGCCCGCCGCGGATCTCATGCTCCAGGCCGTCGACTTCATAACCGAAGATGTGGCTGTCGGCGCCGAGCAGGTCGCCATAGTACAGGCCGGTTCCCGCAAAAGCCCAATGTTCGGGCTGATAGATCGGAAAGCCACGTGCGCCGCGTGGCGCACAGCCGCCCCAGCCGGCATAGAGACCGCGTGTGGCATTCAATCCGAATGTTTCCGCCCCCGGCCTGCCGATTTCAGGTGCTTCCCATGAATTGGTGGCGCGGCGGACGTCGCCATTCTTATAGACCGGGTCTTCGGCGCGGGCGCGGTATTTGTAGCAGACCTGCTGTCGGCCCCCGTTCTCCAGCCGCGTCTGCCACATGAAATTGCCGGCGAAGCGCGCGGCATGACCGCCTCTTTCAACATAGGCATCGACGGCGTCACGCATCTCCCAGGTCCAGTATTCGTCGTGGCCGACGAAGACGACACAATCGTAGCCATCGAGGATCTCTGGGGTGAAATGCAGATCGTGCTGGCTGGCGAGGTCGATCGCATAGCCGCTGCGTTCGGCGAAACGGAAGAAGTGGCTGTCATAGCTTGCCCAGCCGGACGAGGTGTACTTCTTGGAATGGCCGGTGGCGTAAGCCCATTCCATATGCGGATACCGAGGCGCGGTCTTCGGCGGCATGGACACGCCATGCGGCACGCGCGGGGCCTCTGGCGGCAGTGTGACGAAACCGCGGCACCACGGCCGCTCGATCGACACGACCGGCGAATACTGGTTGCCGTTCGGCCCGGTGATGCCTTCGTAGTAATTGGAGCCGCCCCAGGTGTTGTAGGCAAGCCAGGTTCCGGTGGCTGCGACCTGGAGAATTCGGCCGCTTCTTTTGCCGGCTTGCGGCGCGACAATGAAAAGATGTCGATACTGGATCGGCTGCTTGTCGCGGCCTCGCGCTGTCAGCGTCATCCTGTAGGCGCCGGACGGCCAATCGATACCGATTGCAAATTCGCAGGACGTCTCCCAGCCGCAGCCTTCGACCGAACATTGTTCGGGAGTGTCCTGCCAATGACATTCGATGTCAGCCTGTTCGAAAAAAACGGCTTCCGTGCCGCCATCGCGAACGATCTCTATTGAAAAGCGCGGCGCCGTCGCGCTGACCTGCAGCAGCACGATCTCTCCCGGGCGATAGGACAAGCGGTCGGTATAGGCCCAGATCTCGCCACGCGCGCCATCCATGCCCGGCTTCTCATAGTAATGGCTTCGCACCGCGGCATGGCGCTGATGCGGGGACAAGCCGAAGTCCGGAAATGTCGAAGGCGATCGGTTCATGGCAGGCCCGTGAGTCTCCGCCATTTCGACCATCGTCTCGCGAGGCGTCAAATGGAAAGCATCGGGCCAGCAACTGCTTGGTGCCGGCGTGTAAACCGACTATCTAGGGCAGAGAGATGTTTTGCGGGAGCCGCCATGCTGAGAGTGCACAGGGTGAAGATCGACGACATCTATGTGCCGACGGCGCGACGCAAGACATTGCATCCTGAAACCGTTCGCCATCTTGCCGAAGACATTCTGGAGAACGGCATGAAAATGCCGATCCAGGTTCGGCACGATGGCAAGCGCCATGTGCTGGTCGAGGGCTTGCACCGGCTGGAAGCGGCCAAGTGGCTGGGGGAAGACGCGATCGACGCCTATCTCGTGCAGGCGAGAAAGCACTGACGCTTTTGCTTGCAAGCTTCTGAAATGAATCTCGTTTTCAGAATGGTTGCGAAATTTTTCAGCGACGATGTCGGATCGTGGTCAGGCCGTTCGTCCTCGGTGGGAAGATCGAAATCAACCCATCGAGGAGAGAATGACCATGGCTACCAAACTTGACATTGCACCATCGTCGGAGAACGAGCTGGTTCTGGCCCGCATCATCGATGCGCCGCGCGAAGCCGTGTACCGTTGCTGGACCGATCCCAAACTGATGACGCAGTGGTTCGCGCCGAAACCATGGACTACGCCGCGCGCCGAGGTGGATCTGCGCGCCGGTGGCGCATCCCTGGTGGTGATGGCAGGCCCCGACGGCAGCGAATTCCCGAACGCCGGCCAGTATCTGGAAGTGATTCCGGGCCGGAAGCTGGTTTTCACCGATGCTTTTGTCGGCGACTGGCAGCCTTCGCAGAAACCTTTCATGACGGTTGTCCTGACATTCGAGGACGAAGGCGCGGGCAAGACCCGCTATGTTGCGCGTGTCCGGCACTGGAATGCCGCCGATCGCGAACAGCATGAGCAGATGGGTTTTCACGAAGGGTGGGGCATCTGTGCGGACCAGCTCGAGGCCCTGGCCGGAACGCTTTGATCGACCGCGCGAATAGGGCGCATCACAGCTTTTCATTTGACGGCACGGAGCGGCGAGCTACCGTGCCGTTCCCTTTCTCAGGAAGCCGGAACGAAGATGAAGTACCAGGGTGGTTGCCTGTGCGGCGCGGTGCGGTATTCCGCCGAAGGCGAACCGATCAACCAGCGCGTCTGCCATTGCCGCCTGTGCCAGAAGGCGATCGGCGCGGCGTTCAATGCACGGCTTCTGTTTCGCATCGACACGGTCACGGTAGAAGGACCGCTGGCCATGGTCAGCTCTTCACCGGAGATACGGCGCGGCTTCTGTCCACATTGCGGCACGACCATGTTCTCTCGCCGTGAGAAAGCCGGCGTCATGGGCGTGACTTCGGGCTCGCTTGACGATCCGGCTGTGTTCTCTCCCGATATGCACATCTTCACCGCTTCGAAGCAGTCCTGGCTTGTGCTCGATGATGGCTTGCCGCAATTCGAAGGCGCGCCGCCACCAGCATAGCCCACGGCTGGACGCGCCTCGAGCGAATGTGAAACACATCGCGGACGCTGCCGCATTTTTTTCTTTAAATTCCTCGAAATAGCCGACGAAGCATCATTGGTCTGCCATGTTTGGCGCCCTATCTATGCATCGCGGGTGGCCTTCGAAGAGGCAAGACATGAGTGAGCGCAGAGAGACACTGGAAGAGCTTTTGGGCGACCAGATCGTGCAGCTCGTGATGGAGCGCGACGGCTGGCGGCCGGAACATGTACGACGCTTCTCGAAAGAGCCCGAATGCGCTCCGGCATCGAGCCATCGATCCCGCCGGCGCATATCATCGCCAAAGCGTGCCTGCCGCAATGGATGGGCAGCTGATTGAGATTTGCTGGCTAGCCATCTGCGAGTGGTGCGACGACGCGGTTTTCCCGGTTGGTCGCGAGTCAGAGATTTAACGGCCCCGTCAAAGCACGGGGCCGTTTTTCATGAGAGCATTTTTGAGGGTTCCGGGAACACAAGCGCTCTAGTGGCAGCTGCCACAGCAGCTGACGACAAGTTTCTCGTTGGCGTAGCCGGCCTGCAGGATTGCGGCCGCCACAGCGTCTTCGTCGGCTGCGCCTTCCACCGAGACGGTCGATGCGCCGAGGTCGACCGTCACCTTGGCTTTTGGGTCGACACCCTTCACCGCCTTTTCGACCGTGCTGGCACAATGGCCGCAGGTCATTTCGGGAACTTTCAGGTTCAGCATCGCAACACTCCTTTCATGGTTGATGGGACGGTTGTGGGGCTTGCCACGCTGGGAAGGTCAAGCGCCTTCCTGCGCGGGATTTGTGATGCGCGACTTGCGACCCACGCGCCCCGACGAAATTTCAGAAGTTGCGACTTGACCTTCCAGTAACTGGAAGCCTTATCTGCAGCAGCAACAACCGCAAGGGAGTTGCGAAATCCATGATTGTGCCGGTCTTTTTCTTCCACCCAAGCAATGTCACCCATCCTTGCTGGACGAGGGGCGGCCTATGAACATCGGGCAGGCCTCCAGCGCTTCGGGCGTATCGGCGAAGATGATCCGGTACTACGAACAGGTCGGATTGATCGCCAGTCCGGCACGCACCGAAGCGGGCTACAGGGACTATTCGCCGGATGAGGTGCACATGCTGCGCTTCATCCGGCGGGCACGCGATCTCGGCTTTTCTGTCGAGCAGATGACCAACCTGCTTGCGCTGTGGAGCGATCGGTCGCGCGCCAGCAGCGACGTGAAGCGTTTTGCGATGGCACATGTCGTCGAGCTGGAGCGCAAGATGCGCGAGCTGCGCGCCATGGCCGAGACGCTGCGGCATCTGGCCAAGACCTGCCACGGTGACGAGCGGCCGAATTGTCCGATCATCGAAGAACTATCGAGCGGCCATGAAGCGGTTCCGCCCAAACCAAAGCGCGCCACCGCCAGACGTTATGGCAGGCATTGAACCGCAACGATCAAGAACACAGAAACAGGAGTTCCCCATGCATCGGCGTACCTTTCTCATGGCGGGTCTTGCGACGCTTGCTGCTGGCAGCCAGGCATCGGCGCAAATGAAGATGGACGACATGAACGCAATGCCGGGCATGGATCATTCCGCTCACGGCATGCCGGGCAAGCCCCCAGCGTCGTTGATGCTGAAGCAGGGCGAAGCGTTGCGTGACTTGCCCCGGCTGGCAAATGAGAGCGCGGAAGCCGGCCTGTTTCGCGCCAGATTGACCCCGGCGCCGGCGACGGCCCGTTTTGTCGATGGCGTCGAGACGCCCGTGCTTGCCTACAACGGCATGACCCCGGGGCCGCTGATCGAGGCCTTTGAAGGTGATCGCATAGAGATCGATTTCACCAATGACATTCCAGGCGAGGATAGCACCATCCACTGGCACGGCATGCCGGTGCCGGCAGAGCAGGATGGCAATCCGATGGATCCTGTCGTCGCTGGCGCCAGCCGCCGTTATGCATTCGATCTGCCGGCCGGGAGTGCTGCCTCCTACTGGTTCCATCCGCATCCGCATGGCAAGACGGCTGAACAGGTTTATCGCGGACTTGCCGGCATCTTCCTGGTGAAGCCGAAGGCCGATCCGGTGCCATCGGCATATGGCGATACAGTTCTCGTCTTCACGGACCTGCGTCTTGCGGCGGATGGGTCCATCCCGGAAAATTCGATGATGGACCTGATGAACGGCCGAGTCGGCGATCATGTCCTGGTCAATGGCCAGAAAACCCCGGCTCTCGACGTGCCGCTTGGCGCCAAACGCCGCTTCCGCCTCTTCAACGCCACCAACGCCCGCTTCCTGAAACTCTCCTTCGGTGCGGCGACAATGACCGTGATCGGCACCGACGGTGGTTTGCTGGAGGCTCCGGTGGCGGTCGGCGACGTGTTGCTGGCGCCGGCTGAACGGCTCGAACTGGTAGTTTCGTTCGACAGGCCGGGTGAGGTCAAGCTCGAAACGCTTGCCTATGAGCGCGGCTGGATGGGCCCGGGCAAGCCGGACGATTCCGGGCTGACGCTGCTGACCGTCAATGTAGCCAGCGAGGCCGGCGAGCCGATGCCGCCGCTGCCCGAAAAGCTGCGCACCATTGCGGCGCTCGGCAATGCGACGGTCAACCGCCGTTTCGTCTTCACCGAGAAGATGGGGATGGGTGCCAACGGCATGGAAATGGGCTTTTTCATCAACGACGTAGCCTTTGACATGAAACGCGTCGACGTCACCGCCAGGGTCGGCGAAGTCGAACTCTGGGAAGTGATCAACAAGGCAGACATGGACCATCCCTTCCACGTCCACGGCACACAGTTCCAGGTGATCGAGCATGAACGCGACGGCAAGGTAAGTCCGCCCGCCTATCGCGCATGGAAGGACACGGTCAACGTCGCACGGGGTGAAACCGTGCGGCTGTTGTTGAAGCAGGATCTACCTGGGCAACGCATGTATCATTGCCATATCCTGGAGCATGAGCAGCTTGGCATGATGGGCATTGTCGACGTAACAGTCTGAGCATGATGGGCGGCGAGTCTTGTTAGGTTGTGATGGAGGTACTCGCATCCTATGGCGCGTTGTTCGTCAGCGCGTTTCTTGCCGCTACCCTGCTGCCGGCATCGTCCGAACTGGTTTTGCTCGGATTGCTTGCCGCCGGTCGTGGCGATCCCGTCCTTCTTGTCGTCGTGGCGACGGTCGGCAATACGGCGGGATCGGTGGTGAACTGGGCGATCGGTCGTGGCGTCGAGGTGCTGCATGGCCGTCGCTGGTTTCCCGTATCTCGCGAGCACTATGAGAAGGCTGGCCGCCTGTTCAGGCGCTACGGCCTGTGGACGCTGCCTTTTGCCTGGCTTCCGGTCATCGGTGATGCGTTGACCGTCGCGGCAGGTGCGGCACGCGTCGGCCTATGGCGTTTCGTTGTATTGGTCGGGTTCGGCAAGGCGGCGCGCTATGCGGCCATCGTTGTCGGGCATGCATGGGCGACAGGCTGAGGAGGTGCCGGGTGTGCGTGGCAAGCGGTCAGGCGCTCGCGCCGGTCAGGATGCGCTCGAGTTGCCCCGGCGTGCTGCCGGTCAGACGACGACTTTCCCGGACCAGATGCGCCTGATCCGCATAACCGGCCTCCACCGCCAACACCGCCATTGATGCCCGCGAGCTCCGCGACAAGCGTTGGAAGCGCTGATAGCGCAGGATCCGGTCGAGCGTTTTGGGGCCGTAGCCGAAGTTCTCGTCGAAACGGCGCCTTAGCGTGCGTTCACTCATCGCCAATGCGCGCCCAAGCCACGGAATAAGCGGGGCATCGGCGGGCGGACCGGCTTCGATCAGGCGAAATGCCGCACGCATGGCGTGATCGCCACTATGGTGACGAGCACCATCCGCAATACTCTTCTCGATGGAAGTAATGAGTTCGGCCAGATCGTTTTGATGGCGGATGCTGGCTCCCAGCTGTCGGCCTTTTCGACCAAGCACGGTTTCAATCGCCAGGCGCTCGCCAAGCAAGTCAGTGGCAGGGACGCCGAGCCAGGTTGCTGCCGCTGCCGGCTGGAAGCGGAAACCGATCACCGCGATGCCTGCCGGTATGGTCTCGGTCTGCGGGTCTCTGTCGGGGCCGGCAATGCGAAAATGCCCATCGATCCACTGCAGATCGATCGTACCGTCAGGCGTCACGATGACAGGCGGAGCTTCGGCCTCCGGCATCTGGTGAGCCCAGACGGCCGAGAACCAGTCGCGCAGGAAAGGCGCAACCGGACGTTCGTGATAGTGGCCGGTTGCCTGCGCGGGCACCGCCTGCATGATGATCTCCCTGGCCTTCCGCATCGGCCGGTCTTGTCCGCCACAGGTACGCCCGCCAGCAACGAGGTTCAACCCGCTGGCCGCGTCGGGCAGCGAGATTGGCCGAAATGTTCAAGCAATATCGTTCATTTGAGGAGAGATAGTACAACGCCATCACCGCAGCGGAGGTGGCTATGAGACAGTCCACTATGAAAGGTCAGAACCATGAAACCGAGGATCAGTGTCATCACACTCGGCGTCGATGATCTCGAAGCGTCGCTCAAATTCTACCGGGACGGCCTGGGGCTGCAGACGGAAGGTATCATCGGTACCGAATTCGAGCATGGCGCCGTTGTTTTCTTCGATCTGCAGGGCGGGTTGAAATTCGCGCTTTTTGCGCGGGCCGATATTGCCCATGACGCAGGGATAACGAAGACCGGGCGCAGCCCCACCGAACTCACGATTGGTCACAATGTCGCGACGCAAGCTGAAGTCGATGCCGTGATGGAAAAAGCCATCGCTGCCGGCGCTCGACTGGTCAAACCGGCGCAAAAGACGTTCTGGGGCGGTTATGCCGGCTATTTCCAGGACCCTGACGACCATCTCTGGGAAATCGTCTACAACCCTGCCTTTCTCCCCGAGGAATGATGGCAGCGGTCATTCCCGGCCACCATGGTTCGCGGCAGTGCAGTTGTTCACTCGGAGCTGTTGCCGCGATTCCAGTAGGACACCACCAGGTGCTGTTCTTTCTTCAGCCCGAGCTCGCCACGGCAATAGCTGCGGATCTGCCGGAACGTGGTGAATTCGCAGCCGGCCCAGACGTAGACGGACGATCCGTCGTCCGGAGGCACGCTGCTTCGCACGGCGTCGATCAGCAGTGACGTCGTGCCCGGGGTGGCACCGTCGCGATAAAGCCAGGTCACCTCGATGTCGGCCTGCAGCTCGAACTGCTGGACTTCGTTCTTGTCGGCGACTTCGATGAATGCCTTGCCACGCGCTTGCGCGGGTAGGCGCTCCAGCATGCGGGCAATGGCGGGAAGGGCAGTCTCGTCTCCCACGAAGAGATACCAGTCGGCATCGACAAGGCCGCCGCCGCCGGGGCCGACAACACCGATTTCAGCGCCGATTTGTGCGGTCTCGGCGAGTGCCGATCCCGGGCCGGCATCGGCATGGAGCACGAAGTCGATGTCGAGGCTGCCTGCAGCGACATCGAGTGAACGCACGGTGTATTTTCGAAAACTCGGGCGTCTTGCCGGATCTTCCCATTGGGCCAGTCCGTTACTGCCGACCGTCGGCCACTGCGGCGCGGCGAGGTCGGGATGCTGGCACAGGACATTGAGATGCAGTGCGTTCATTCCCGCGAAGCGGGCTACGTTGTCGCCGTGAAATGAGATGCGACGCATATGCGGTGTGAGGTCTCGTATACCGGTTATGCGCAGGATCTGGAAATTCGGCGGACGCGCCAGTTCATCGCCGTCGCCGTTCCAGACGATGGTGGGCGCGGCGGGTTCCGCGAATTCCAGGATATGGGAGGCAACGGCAACCCGCACGAAATAGAGGCTCTCCAGGCTGTCTGCCTCGACATCCACCAATGTCCCGTCATTTGTCAGGCTGAATCGCGCACGGGCACCGGAGAATTCGAGGATACGGACGCCATCCTCGATGCGCGCAACGCCGCCATGTTCGAGCATGTGTTCGCAGACCGGTGCGATGATTGCTTCAGGATCGGACAGCGCCACACGGGTCTGGGCAGAAAATGTCATCATGATCAAAGCCTTGCGTTCAAGCTTGGGTCTCTTCATGCACCTTCGACACGCTGTGGGATGCCTGGTTGGAGGCCTTATTGCGGGGTTGCCGCAGCATCTTCCTTCAAACCGATCCAGAACGTGCCTTCGAGTGGGATGGCCATGAAGCGCTCGTTGATCTCGGCTAGGGTGCGGTCCGGATCGAGATCGCCGAAAAGCTCCGGATGCAGCCATTTGGCGAAGCATTCGAAAACGAGAAAGCTCAGGGCCGAGATCGAGAGTTGATGCGATACAGCGTAGGCACGTCCGTTACGCACCGCCGTCAGCTCGCCGCGGAAATCGCGACCAACCGCTGTGCGCAGCGAGGCTCGAGCTGATTGCGCGCTCACCCCGCCTCCAACCACCAGGCCGCCCTGTGCAGCAAGGTGCGGGCCGCCGGTCGCGATATAGACCCTGGGGTCTGCGCCGAGGACGAACTCGGCGCTGAGCTGCCCATCATAGCCAGGAACATCGGCACCGATGCTACGTCCGCCAGCCATTTCGACGGCTTCGGTCATCCGGTTGCTTGCGCCTGGCGACGAACAGCAGACGGCACCGGCGTGGGCGTCTATCAGTACGCTCGGCCGATCTGTCGCGCGCTTCAGCCGTTCTTCGATCAGACGGTAGCGTTCCTTGACGTACCCGGCATATTCGCCGGCCCTGGCATCCTGGCCGATCGCCCTGCCGAGCAACGTCATCGAGAAGGCGGTAACCTCAGCCGGGCTGAGTGTGCTGTTCTTCGGACTGTCCAGGAAGATCGTCGGGACACCGGCGGATTTCAGGATCTCGACAATGTCGTTCCAGCCGGGATCCCAGATGCTGACGACGAAGATATCCGGACGCGCGCTGAGGATTGCTTCGGCGGAACTCTTGGTTGGCAATACGCCGCCGACCTCGGGAATGTCCATGGACTGTGGAAACCGCTTGCGGAACGCGGCCAGGACACCGCTGTCGAGGCGTCTGGGTGCGGCCCATCCCACGATCTTTGCTGCCGGATCGGCATCGATCAGCGCCAAGGAAAGCAGAAGCAGGCTCTCGTTCGTCACAATTCGCGTTGCCGGTTTTTCCAGCCTCACCTCGCGGCCGGCTGCATCGATCAGCATGATCTCGGCACGGGCTGACCGCGACCCGAAGCTGCAGAACAGCAAGGCCAGACCAAGCATCAGGATTGCGGGGCGCAGCAGGATCGGCGCCAAGGCGGCGCGCGTTCCCCGGATATGGCGGCCGGATATCGTCACCATGTGTAGTTGATGCCTGCGGTGATCGTCCGTCCGGCACCGTAGTTGCAACTGCCGCCGGTCAGATTCAGGCAGTGCGAAACATACTTCTTGTCGAACAGATTGCTGACATTGACCTGCAGCCTGGTGCCTTCGAACGTCTTGTCGACTGCCCCGAAGTCATATTCGGCGCCGATGTCGACAAGGGTGCGGGCCGGGATACGCAGTTGCGCCAGATAGGTGCTGTCGGTCTGGTAGGACGACGTGGCGCGTACGCCCGCACTGAGGGCAAGGCCCGGCACATAGGTCGGCCGGTAGATCGCCCACAGGCTGGCCTGGTGCTCGGGCAGCCTGAGCATTTCGCGACCGACCTCGATCGGCCTGTTCGAGCGCAGGACTTCCGAATGCGAATAGGCATAGGCCGCCAGGACATCGAGTTCGGGCGTGAGCTCCATCTTGCCCTCGAGTTCGACACCGCGCACACGTTGCTTGCCTGCCTGGACGGAGAAGCGCGTGTCTTTCGGGTCGGGGGTCAACGCATTCTCAAGCGTCAGGTCGAACACCGACAGGCCAATCATGCCGCGCGCGCCCACCGGTTCGTATTTGACACCGACCTCGAATTGCTGGGCGGTCTGCGCGCGGAAGGGATTGTTCGCCTTGTCCGTTCCGAGCGTAGGCAGGAACGATGTGGTGTAGCTGGCGTACGGCGCCAGGCCGTTGTCGAAGAGGTAGGTGAGGCCGGCACGCCAGGTCACCTGATCGTCCTCGGTCTTGACCGGTTGCGCATTCGCCAGCATGCGGTTCGTGCTTTCGACCTTGGATCGGTCATAGCGCAATCCGAACGTGCCGACCCAGCGGTCATAGCGAATCTGATCCTGGGCATAGAAGCCGATCTGGTCCTGCTTCTGGAGCCCCGAGCGCTGGATCGGGGCGTTCGGGATGATCCGTCCATAGATCGGATTGAGGAAGTCGAGCGGTGGCACGTTCACGCCAGGCCCGGTATTGCCGAAATTGGTGTCGGAGACACTGTGCACATAGTCGAGGCCGAACAGCACGGTGTGGTTGAGCGCACCGGTGTCGAACACCGCCTCGGCCTGATTGTCGACCGCAAAGGTGGAAAGGCTGTCGTCCGCCACACCGGAAACCCGGTTCAACTGGCTGGACGGAGCGCCGGTGTAGGCAAAGGCAGGATTGACGAGAGCCAGGAACATGTCCTGTTCGGCGCGGGCATAACGAAGGTTCTGGCGTACGGTCCAGGTCTCGCTGAAGCGATGCGAGAACTCGTAGCCGGTGGCGAAGAAGTCCCGGTTGAACTGGTTGGCATTGGGATCGGCCAGGAACAGGTCGCGAGGGATTTGTCCGGCGGGATTGGGCAGCAACGTGCCGGAAGCCGGATAGAAACGCGGGCTGAAGACGTCGCGGTCGCGCTGGTAGTAGCCATAGAGCGTGAGCGAAGTGTCGGTGGAAGGATTCCAGGTCAGGCTTGGAGCCAGCATGATCTTGCGATCGCGCTCCATGTCGATCTGGGTGTGCATGTTCTTGGCAAGCCCGGTGAAACGGTAGAGCCATTCGCCATCCGGCGTCAGCGGCCCGGTCACGTCGATGGCGCCTTCGATGCCGCCAAAGCCGCTCGTCTTGATCGATGCTTCGCGGTGTGCGGTCTCCTGGGGGCGCTTGCTGACGAGGTTGACCAGCCCGCCGGGCACGGCGCGTCCATAGAGGACGGAGGCCGGCCCCTTGATGACTTCAACGCGTTCGAGAGCGAAAGGATGAACGGTCGGCGTGGCGTAGCCGGACGGATCGCCGGGTATCACCAGTCCGTCGAGCCAGGTCGTGCCATAGGCGTTGAAACCACGGATGTAGAGCCAGTCGTAGCGGACGTCGAAGCCGTTCGGGTCTGGAAGAACGCCTGGCGTGTAGCGCAGCGCGTCGGCGACGCTGTCGACGCCCTGGGCCTTCATCTGGTCGCGCGTGACGACACTGACAGCCTGCGGCGTTTCCTTGAGCGGCGTGTTGGTCTTCGAAGCGCTGGTGCTTTGCTTGGCGACGAAGCCCTTGTCGGGACCGCGTGCACTTTCGCCCTCGAGCGTGATCTTTTCGAGTTGGGTGGACTCTTTCCCGCTCTGGGCGCCCGCCGACAACGGCAGTGCCAACACCGCCCCGAAAGCCAGGATCGAGGCGCGCAACAGCCGACCATGATAGGCGTCCCGCGCCTTGCCTGCCTGATATTGCGTAACGCCAATTCGAACCATTCCAAGCCCCAAATAAATTTGACTACATTTGTCAAGTTAAAGTAGTGGATAGGGCAGCAGAGCATATGTGACAACGCCGGGACCTTTGCCGGACGGTCAGACATGTTTGCGCGAGAATGATTCTTCAGCCTTGCGGTGCTGGCGGTTGGTATGCGAGCGGAAAGCGATGTCTACGGTGCCACAAGCGGACAGAAGTCGCGACCTGCCTGAACAGGGCAAGCGGGTGCGTGTCCGTGACTTCATGGCCAGGGATGGGGTCGTTCTCGATAGCCCCGACGATCGCCTTGCCGATGAGGACACGCTGATCGAGGGTAGGCTGCTGCATCAGGAACTGCGCAGCGGCCTCTTTCTTCACGGCGGCGACGTCATCGAGGAACGGATGTTCACCGTGACTTCCCATCTCAAGGAAGGCTTGTCCTGCATCATCTTCCTCGACGGCCAGGTGGACCTCGACATCGGCGACCGCCATTTCGAGTTCAAGGGAGATCCGCGAAGCGCCATGCGGGGCAGCGCCATCATGAGCGTCAACTCGGAAAGTTTCCGGCGAGCCTCGCGAGGTCGGCAGCATGTGCGTCATCTCGTGGTCTCGGCGACGCCGGAGTGGTTCGACCGCGACGGGCTTGAAGAGATGCAGGATGCCCGCCCGGCCGGCCGGTTCCTGAAGGACCATCTGGCGCATCATGCGTGGACGCTCACGCCACGGGTCATCGATCTCGTGCAGCAGGTGATGGCGCCTTCCGGGCTATCGCCGGCATTGCACAAGCTGTATCTCGAGGGGCGCGCCATTGAGATCATCCTCGAGACACTCGCCACCGTCACGCAATCCGGGCGCCGGCTTTCGTCGGGCGACGGCATCGCTCGCCAGGACATCGTCCGGCTGCAGCGGGCGAAGGAGCTCATCGACAGTCGTCCGGGTGAGGCGCTGAGTGTGGAAATGATTGCCCGGGCTGCCGGCATCAGTGCCAGTGGCCTCCAGCGGCTGTTTCGCCAGGCGGAAGGGGCCAGTGTCTTCGAATACATCCGCGATCGTCGGCTCGAGCGCGCATTCCTCGCTCTGCAGGCCGGAGAGGTGACAGTGCAGGCAGCCAGCGACATTGCCGGCTACACCAGCCCCGCCAATTTCGCCACAGCGTTCCGTCGCCGTTTCGGTGTGACGCCGCGCGAAATCGCTCCAGCCAGGCAATAAAGGCAGTCGGCCTGGATCAGTCGACGACCGCCTCAGCTTCGATCTCGACCTCATAGTCGCCAATCAGGTCGCCGGCAGCGATCATGGTGTTCGCCGGCTTGATTTCACCGAAGACGCGGCCATGCGCCCGCGAAGCCGGCTCCCACTGGGAGGCATCGCGAAGATAGATGCGTGTGCGCACGACATCCTCTGCCCGACCGCCGAGTGCTGCGATCGAAGCCAGGATCTTGTCGAGGATGTAGGTGGTCTGCGCTCCGACGTCGCCGGGCGCGACGCAGCGGTCTGCGCCATGGGTGGCGGTCGTGCCGGAAACGCGGATCGTATCCTTCACCCGCACGGCTCGGCTGAAGCCGGCGATGGGCTCCCAGATGCTGCCGGACGAAACGCGTGAATGTCCCGGCCGTCCTGGAACTTGCGCGGCCACATAGATCGACGGCAGGGCGTCGAGATGATGGCTGAGATCGCCCGAGGCGGTCAGGAAGGGTGGGCGGCGATATTCGTCGCCACAATCGCCGGGGATCGGTTGTGTGCCGGCAAAGGCTGCTTCAAGCCGAGCCCGGTCCTCTTCATCGAAGGCGAACGAGAAGACTTTGAGATTGTCGTCGCGATGTTCGCTTTCACCGAGCCGTGCGCCGATGATAGCTGCAGCGACGGACGCATGTTCCAGTACCCAGCGTGTCGCGACGTTGGAGATCGAGACCTTGTGCTTGCGCGCGATTTCGCCTGCCGCGCCGAGCACAGCCTGGAAGGCTTCCCAGCCGCCGGCAGTGTCGATGAAGCGTTTGTATTTCGAGCGGCTCCAGTCGGCGATCGACGCCGGCTCCGGTGCGCCCAGCCATTTGTCCGACAGAAAACCACCGCATAGGGTTCCGTAGGCAAACAGCCTGACTCCGCTACGCATACAGAGTTCGGAGAGCGCTCCGGCAGCACGGCGGTCCACCAGGGAGAAGGAAACCTGATTGGAAGCAAGCGGGATACCATCGGCAAGGGCCAGACCCAGATGCGCGGAATCAAAGTTGGTGACGCCGATGGCCCCGATCAGTCCTTCCTGCCTGAGCTGCGCCATTTCGTGCAACGCATCCAGCCAGGCTGGATGCTCGAAGCTCCACCAGTGGAATTGCAGCAGATCGACCTTTGCAATGCCGAGCCGGTCGAGCCGCTCCTGCACGCCCTTTCGCACGACATCGGCTGTCATGGGGCCGGGTTCCGGGCACCACTTGGTGAAAGCCAGTGGTCGCTTGCCCTCCGGGAAGCGGGCCAACAGTCGGCCCGTGATGATTTCGGCACTGCCGTAATGGTCGGCCATGTCGAACGTGTCGAACCCGGCCTCGGCATAGGCTCGCAAGGCATCGGCGCCTCGCTCCGGATCGAGTGTCGTGCCGCCTTTCTCGATGTCCGCGACCTGCCACAGGCCACACAGCAAGCGGCTGATGTCGAGCCCGGCCAACGTCGTGCGCTCAGGAGTGGTCGGCATTTGGGCCTCGCTCGGAAACGGAGGGGATGGTGTTGGACGCCATTCGGCGTCCCGGCTTCAGGCGGGCGAGATGGCGCGAAACCACGCGCTCTTCGCCGAGGATGCCGCGTGGCCGCAGCAGCAGGATCGCGCAAAGGCCGACGCCGATCAGCACGATCCGCAGTGCCGCAGCCCGAGCCTGCTGGTCCGGTGGGAACAGCGAGGCGATCGCACCGGCTGAAGCCGCCCAGATGCCCCAGACCAGGATGGCCCCAAGGATGGCGCCGCGATTGTTGCCCGAGCCGCCGACAATCAGCATGGCCCAGACCTGGAAGGTGAGCAGCGGAACATAGTTGTCGGGGGCGATGAAACCGACGAAGTGTGCTTGAGTGGCTCCGGCCAGACCCATGATGGCGCCACCGATGGCGAAGGCCTGCAGGCGGAAGCTGGTCGCGTTCTTGCCCAGCGCCAGCGCTGCGGTTTCGTCTTCCCGGATGGCGCGCAGCACGCGTCCCCACGGGCTGCGCAACAAATGTTCGAGCGCGAGATAGAGCAGGACGACCACGACAACCAGCACGCCGAGATTGAGCAGGCTGAAGGCCAGTGGATCGCCGGCCAGGTTGGCGAAGGGTCTTGGAATGAAGCCGATGCCGAAGGGGCCGCCGGTGATGCTTTGCAGGTTGAGGGCGACGAGCTGCACCGTCACTGCCACGCCGAAGGTGGCGATGGCGAGATAATCGGCCCGCAGCCTGATCGTCAGCCAGCCGACGAGAAACGAGGCGAAGCCCGTGGCAAGCGCTGCTCCCAGCCAGCCCACCAGTATTGGTAGGCCAAAGCCACCAAAGCGGTCCGGTGCATCGGGCGTGGTCAACAGCGCGGAGACGTAGGCGCCGATGGCCACGAAGCCAGCGACGCCGACGTTGAACAGGCCGGTCTGCCCCCACTGCACGTTGAGACCCAGGCACATGACGGCATAAGTCAGGGCCATGGTCAGGAAGAACGCGACATAGGCGATCAGTTCCACACTCATTCGGCCCTCCCGAACAGGCCTTGCGGACGCAGCAGCAGGACGAAGACGAGGATCATGAAGGCAACGGCTGCGCGCCATTCCGCACCGATCAATTGCACGCCGAGGGCTTCGGCGAGGCCAACGATCAGGCCCGCCAGCATCGCACCGGGCACGCTGCCGATGCCGCCGAGGATTGCTGCCGCAAACAACGGCAGCAACAGGTCGAAACCCATATAAGGCCTGATCTGTACCAGCAGGCCAGCCATGACACCCGCGATGCAGGCAAGCCCGGCACCCAGCACCCAGACGGTGCGGATCACCTTGCGGACGTCGATGCCGGCAACGCCGGCAAGCTGCTGGTTTTCGCTGACGGCCCGCATGGAGCGACCGATTGCCGTGCGTGTCAGCAGGATGTGAACGATGATGACGAGAAGCGCGGCAACGGCCAGCGACAGGAGCTGGTCGGGCGTGGCACGCAGGCCGCCACCGAGCGGAAGCGCGATCTGCAGGGCCTTGGAAAAGTAGACCGGTTTTGAGGTGAAGAGGAATTCGAGCAGGCTGCGCAAAGCCAGCGAGGCCCCGAAGCTTGCCATCACCATGATGATGATCGCGCTGCGGCGTCTGCGCAAGGGACCGAACAAAAGAGCATCGACCAGTAGCGCCAGTGCCGCCGTCAGCACCACGGCAGCAAGTATGGCAAGCGGCAGCGACCAGCCGAAGGAGAATGGCCCGATCGGCTTGAACAGCGCCCCCGACAGCGAACCGAGCAGGCCGCTGGTGGCGAGTGCCAGGTAGGCGCCCCAGCTGATCATTTCGCCATGTGCGAAATTGGCGAAGCGCAGGATCGAATAGGTGAGCGTGATGCCGATGGCGCCGAGCCCGATCATCGCGCCGGCGATCAGGCCATCCATGATCAGTTGCGGGTTCATGGCGTTGCCGCCTTTCCGGCGTGACGGGCGCCGAGATAGAGTTCGGCGACGATCGGGTCTTCGGCGAGTGTGACCGCAGGTCCCTCATGGCGCAGCTGCCCCTCGACCAGGATCGCCGCGCGATCCGCGATGGCAAGTGCTGCCTTCACGTTTTGCTCGACCAGGATGATGGTGACGCCTGTGTCGTTGATTGCCTTCAGCTGTGAAAAGACATCCTGCACGATCTTGGGCGAAAGGCCGGCCGAAGGCTCGTCCAGGATCAGCACGCTGGGCTCGACGATCAGCGCCCGCGCCACCGCCAGCATCTGGCGCTGGCCACCTGAAAGCAGGCCCGCGCGCAGTGATGGGCGCGCCGCGAGATCGGGAAACATTGCATAGAGGTCCGCGACGCGGCGGCCACGTTTCTCCCTGGGCAACACATTTGCAGCCAGCAGCAGATTGTCGTGGATCGACATGGTCGCGAAGATGTTTTCTGTCTGCGGTACGAAGGCGAGGCCGTGCCGGATCTTCTCATGCGTCGGCACGCTGGTGATATCGAAATCGCCAAGCAGGGTGGCGCCTGAATGGATCGGCACCAGCCCGGCAATCGCCTTGACGAAGGTGGATTTGCCGGCGCCGTTGGGGCCGAGAACGATGACGAGCTCGCCGCTGCGGACCGAAAAATCGACGCCACGCACGATCGGCAGGTCGGGTTCGTAGCCCGCGACAACGGCTCGCGTCGACAGCGCGATGGAGGGTGGCTCCATCATGCTGCGACCTCGCCGAGATAGGCTTCGATCACGGTGCGGTTGCGCGACACCTCGTCGGGCGGTCCCTCCGTCAGCAATCTTCCTGAAGCCATGACGACGACACGGCCGCATAGCCGGGCGACCATGTCCATATTGTGTTCGATCAGCAGGATCGATCTGCCCTGGCCGTTGAGCTCGAGCACGCGATCGATGATGAGTTCGAGCAGCGTCGGGTTGACGCCGGCAGCCGGTTCATCGAGCAGAATGGTCTCGGGGTCCGCCATCAGCACGCGTGCCAGTTCCAGTAGCTTGCGTTGACCGCCCGACAGCACCCGTGCGGGCTCTGCTTCCAGCCCGGACAGTCTGACGAAGTCCAGCAGTGCACGCGCCTTCTCGACGGCCTGACGCTCTTCGGCTGCGACACGGCCGGGCTGGAGAAAGTTCATCCAGATGCGCTCGCCGGACTGCCGCTGGCTGCCGGTCAGGACATTCTCCAGCACCGTCATTTCAGCGAAGGGACGCGGAATCTGGAACGTGCGTCCGATGCCTCGCGCGATACGCCGCTCCGGCCGCTCCTGCGCGACTTCGACGCCGCCGATCCGGATCGAACCGGAGGTCGGGTTAAGGCTGCCCGCGATAAGGTTGAAGAGGGTGGTCTTGCCGGCCCCGTTCGGCCCGATCAGGCCGACCATCTCGCCGCGATGCAGGCTGATCGACATGCCGTCAACGGCCCGCAGGCCGCCAAATTGCTTGACCAGTTCACGCGCCTCGACCAGCGGGCCGCGAGGTATGTCGAAAGAGGTATCTGCGACAGGCTGCATGGTGGCCGATCGATTATTTTGATCTGTGATGTTTGATCAAACTTTACATCGGGGCAAATTGCAACTACGAAAATGAGCAATGGCTTGAGGGCTTCGAATGGTGGACGAAATGTCTGATCGCGAAATCCGTGAAAACTGCCTCAACCGCCGCGCGGGAGCTGCAGCATGAGCCGCCGCGGTGCACTTTCGCCGGTCGTACGCGAGACATTGCACGATCGTGTCTATGCCGAACTGCGGCGCTCTCTGATCCACGGCATGTTCGATGCGGGCGAGATGATGCGCATCGTCGACCTCGCCGAAACCCTGGAGACCAGCACCATGCCGGTCCGCGAGGCGCTCGGACGCCTGGTTTCCGAACAGGCATTGGAAGCGCTGCCGAACCGGTCCGTGCGGGTGCCTTTGATCACACGGGAACGACTGGAAGATCTCGCCCGCGCCCGCTGTCTCATCGAAGGGCAGATCACGGCCCTGGCCTTGCCCAATCTCGCCGCCGCCGATTTTGTCGAGCTCAGGCGATTGACCGCTGCCTGCGAAGCCGCTTTCGCCAGCAATGATCGCGACAAGGCGCACAAGACCTCCGAGCTCAATCATGCGTTTCATTTCTATATCTATCGGGCTGCCGGTTCGGCGGTGTTGATCCCGATTGTCGAGAGCCTCTGGCTGCAGTCGGGGCCTTATGTCCGCACCGCGGCCCAGATCCACGACGAGAACCGCGACATCCCGGCCACACACCATCACTGGGCGTTGATAGAGGCCCTGGAGCACCGCGACGTTGCCGGCTCCGTCAAGGCGCTGACCGATGACATCACCCGGTCGTTCAACCTGATCCGCGGCCGCCTCGACGATGAAGAGGCTGATGCGCGGGAGGTGCGACATGGCTGACGGACACGATGATTCCTTCGAGCTTTACGATCTGCGCGTTGAGGTGACTGCGCCGGAAGGCGGGGCGATCTATTGCGGCGCCAGGGTTGGTGATTACTTCGAAATGCACGGCGAGATGCTTCATCTGCCGGCAGGGCAGGGCTTCTCGATCTATTCGCTGGCGGCGCTGCTGCCGTTGCTGCCGGCCAAACAACGGCCCACGCACAAGAACGACTGGATGACGACCGACGCCGAGGTCGCCTGTCCGGATCCGAATTGCAGCTCGCGTTTCCGCATCACCCGAACCGGCCTGCGCCGCTTCAGCCATGCCGAAACGACTGCCGTGCCTCTGAACGACGATTGAGACGAAGTAAATGCAGAGAACCAGACTGGCGCCGGACTATGAGATTTCGCGGGTCGTCCGCGGCGGCTGGCAGATGGCCAGCGGTCATGGCGCCGCATCGAGCGACGATCCGGTTGCCGACATGATCGCCTTTGCCGATGCCGGTATCACCACCTTCGATTGCGCCGACATCTATACGGGTGTCGAGGAGCTGATCGGGCGTTTCCGGCTGCGTTACCGGGAGGAGCGTGGTCAGGAGGCGCTCGACCGCATCAAGGTGCACACCAAATTCGTGCCTGATCTCGATGTCCTGCCACGCATAACCAAGGCTTATGTAGAAGGTGTCATCGATCAGTCCTTGCGGCGGCTCAATCTCGACCGGCTCGACCTGGTGCAATTTCACTGGTGGGATTATGACGCCCCGCGCTGGCTGGAGACTGCGGGCTGGCTGAACGAGCTGAGGCTGGCTGGCAAGATCAACCGGATCGGCGGCACCAATTTTGACACCGCGCATGTCGAGGCCATCGTTGGGGCCGGTGTGCCGCTGACCTCCATGCAGGTGCAGTATTCGCTGCTCGATACCCGGCCGGCAAAGCAGATGGCCGCACTCGCTGCGGAAAAGGGCATCGCGTTCCTGTGCTACGGCACTGTCGCCGGTGGTTTCCTCGGTGACCGCTGGCTTGGCGTTACGGAACCTGCCGAACCTTACGAGAACCGGTCTCTGGTCAAATACAAACTGATCATCGACGATTTCGGCGGTTGGGGCCTGTTCCAGGATTTGCTGCGAACTTTGCGTGCCGTGGCAGACCGCCATGATGCCGACATCGCCACCATCGCCAGCGCCGCCATGCTGTCGCAGCCGTCAGTCGCTGCCGTCATCGTCGGCGCACGCAGCCGCGCGCATCTGCCCTCGAACCTCGCCATTTCAGACATCGACCTGACCGAGCGGGACCAGCAAGAGATCGCTGCCGTGCTGGCGCGAGCCCATCAGATCGAGGGCGACGTCTACACCCTCGAGCGCGACCGCCACGGCCGTCACGGCTCGATCATGAAATACAACCTCAACAAGGGAGCTGCCTGAGTCAGGGCGGCCCGGATTTTCGCAGACCAAACAAGGCCGTGTCGGGAGCTCGGCCATAACAAAGGGGAAGTGATATGAAGAAACATCTTTTCGTCACCACGATGCTGGCGGCGCTGGCCACTTCAGCTACGCCGGTATTGGCCGCCGATTGCGACATCACCGTCGGATTGGTGATGGAACTGACCGGCCCTGCCGGCGAGTATGGCCAGGCCGGTGCGAAATCCGTGGAAATGGCCTTCCGTGATTTCAATGAGGCTGGTGGCGCCGGCGGCTGCAAGCTGGTCACCGACACGCGCGACAGCCAGAGCCAAGGTAACGTGGCCGTCGATCAGGCGACCCAGCTGGTCAACATCAAGAAGGTGCCGGTCATCATTGGCGGCATTATTTCGTCGGTATCGATTCCGATCCTGACCTCGGTGACCGCTCCGGCTGGCATCGTGCAGGTATCGCCTGCCTCGTCGTCGCCGACGCTGACCGCGCTTGGCAAGGACGGCAAGACCAACGGGGTGTTCTTTCGCACCATCACCTCCGATGCGCTGCAAGGCACCGCCGCCGCCAAATATGCCATCGACAATGGCCTGAAGAAGCTCGCCATCATCCACGTCAACAATGACTTCGGCGTCAACATGGTCAAGGAATTCGCCGACGCTTACAAGAAACTCGGTGGCGTCATCACTTCCACCACGCCCTACAATGAAAAGCAGGCCAGCTACTCCGCCGAAGCCAGCGCCGCGATGGCTGGTGAACCCGAGGCGCTTTATCTGGTCAGCTATCCGGTCGACGGCGCGACGATCGCGCGTGCCTGGATTTCCGGCGGCGGCGCCCAGAAATTCCTGCTCAATGACGGCATGAATTCCGCCGAGTTCATCGACGCGGTCGGCGCGCAATATCTCAACGAGGCTTACGGCACCTCGTCTGGCACGAGCAAGACAGCGTCGACCGATTATTTCTACGGTGCCTACGAGGCGTTTTCCGGTGGCATCAAGCCGGACGCTCCCGCCGCAGACCGCTCCTACGATGCCGGTGCGATCGTGGCTCTGGCCATTGCCAAGGCTGGCAAGGGCGATGCCGCAGCGATCAAGGCGGCGATCCCGGAAGTGGTCTCAGACAAGGGTGAGCCGATCCATGCCGGCAAGGAGGAATTCGCCAAGGCCCTTGCGCTGATCAAGGAAGGCAAGCCGGTGAAATATGAGGGCGTCATCGGTCCGGTTTCCTTCGACCAGTATGGCGATATCACCGGCCCATTCCGGCTGTGGAAGGTCAAGGAAGGCAAGGTCGAGACGGTGGGAGAGATGAGCGCCGACGAGGTTGCCAAAACCAAAGCCGACATCCAGAAATAGAATCGGCCATTTGTCAGGAAAGCTATTGGCCCCTTCTTCGGCTCAAACGAAGAAGGGGCCAAGTTTTTGGGAGATCAACTGTCTGCCGCCGATTCTCTCGGGTGCATAATAAAACGGGGCAATTCTTGACAATTGCGCTTGCGCACTTGACCGGACAAGCTTCGGGCGGCTGATCCTAAGGTTGTAGTTTACGGGAGCTTGATCTGCCTTTGACTGTGGCGCAATATGCGCGCCACATCGACATTCATTTATTGAATTAAACATGATCAAAGGCGATCAAAGCACAACGCGCGCGTTGAACAGGCGGCTGGTTCTCAACTGCCTGCGTCGCGCAGGCGGACTGAGCCGCGTCGAGATCGCGGCGATGACCGGTCTCAGCCCTGCGGCAGTAACCGGCGTCACCGCGGAGCTCATCAATGAAGGCATGCTCGTCGAAGGAAAGGGCATGCAAAGCACCGGTGGACGCAAGCCCATCCCGCTCAGCATCGACTACCAGCAGCATTGGTCGATCGGATTCAAGCTCATGGCGGACAGGGTGGAAGGTACGCTGACGGATCTGTCCACACGGCCGATCGGGACATGCAAGGTGCCCCTGTCCAGCCATGATCCCGAGGCCGTTGCTGCCGCGGTGGAAAGCGGTGTGGCCATGTTGCAAAAGGAAAATGCCAATTCGCGAAAACTTGTCGGCATCGGGGTCGCCATGCCGGGGCTTATCGATGTGAATCGCGGGATCTGCCTTGAATTTCATGACTTCGGCTGGACCAATGTGCCCGTTGCCGAGTTGATCGCAGCGCGTATCAGCGTGCCGGTCTGGGTGGAAAACGACGTCAATGCTTTTGCCATCGCCCAGCAGTTGTTTGGATATGGGCGCACACATGGCTCCGCTCTGGTGCTTGTGATCAGCGCTGGCGTCGGGGCTGCATTGATCTTCAATGGCCAGATCCATCGTGGCGCGCGCTTCGCGGCAGGAGAGATCGGTTTCGTGCGTCCGGACAGGGATGGTGGGGCGACGAGCGATCGACTGAGCTGGAACCGGCGCCTTTCGGAGTCCGGGATCATAAGGGGATGGCAGGAGTTGCGGGACGGAGAGTCCGGCGACGATTTGTTGGCCGCAGTCGAACGTGGAGACCCGCTGGCGTCGGCTTATCTCGGCAAGATCGGTCGTGAAATCGGCGAGCGGCTGATTGGCATGATCGACCTTGTCGATCCTGAAGTTGTCGTTGTTGGTGGCGAGGCCGTCCGTTTCGGCAAGGCCCTGATCGATCCTCTCGCCCGGGCGGTGAAGGAGAATTCCTTCGGGTCGCCGCCTCCGCTGGAAGTGGACTGGGACAACAATGTCTGGTTGCGTGGCGCGTCCGCACTCGCGATTCAGAAGTTCTTCGATTTCGAAAGCGCGGCCGGACATCAGCGAAAACTCGCCAGCTGACGACCCGGGCGAGTGATTCAGCGCGGCGTTATCTCGATTGCTGCTTCGCGATCTGGTCGCCGATGACATGCTCCATATGTTCGAGCGCCGTCTGCACCTGCGACGAAAGCTCCGGGTCCTCAGCGATTCCTGCCGCATCGAGATTGCGTCCCAGCAGCGGCAAGGTGATCGACGCGTCCTCGATCAGGCGAGCCGACATCGTCTGCAACGTCAGGCGGAGGGCAGCGTCGGCATGCGTCGATCGCTGGGACGCATTGATGACGGCAACGGGTTTGTCCGGAAACTCGAAGCTGCTGACCAGCCAGTCCAGCGCGTTCTTCATGACACCGGCAATGCCGCGCGCATATTCAGGGCTGCATATGAGCAGGCCATCGGCGTGACCGATTGCCTCGCGCAACCGCAACACGGTTGGGGGTGGAGTTTCCGTATCCCGATCCGGATTGAAATGGGGCAGTGCCTCCAGTCCATCGAAGAGCGTGATCTCGAGCGACCGTGGCGCGAGCATCTGCGCTGCCTGCAGCACGGCGAGATTGGAAGAGCGCGCGCGCAGGCTGCCGCAGATCGCCAGGATTTTCATCGTCGCCTTGCCTTGAGCAGGACACTGCCCGGCGGATCGCCGGGGGAATCGGTGCAGTCTAGGCGAAAACCAAAGCAAGCAGCAGGGCTGAGAGATAGAGCCCGACGCCGAAAGAGAAGTGCGCCATCAAGCTGCGCTGGCGCGAAATGGCTGGTTTGGGCGTGCGAGAAGCGGCGATGCCAAAGCCAAAGGCTGGCTGCATGATGAAGAATGGAAAGGCGACCGTCAGGAGACCGATGGTCAATGCGGGCAGGGGCGTGGGGTGTTGTGCCCAGCCGGCCCCACCGAGCGCCAGCAGAAGGGCTGCAAAGGCAATGCCGATCGCATAGTGTGCGCACCAGCCGAGGATGGCTTCGCCGGAAATCGGGGCCGCTTTCGCGATGTTCTCATGCGCAAAGCGGCCATGCCCGAAATGCAGGAGCCAGCGCCCGACCCAGGCGTAGTCGAGGGACGGGATTCCAAACATACGCCTCAGGAAAAGCGCCCAGAGGTCCATTGCGGCGGTGGCTCCGACGCCAATGAGCATAGCCCGCAGGATGAGATCGCCATTCATTGTTTCACTCCAGATACTCGCAGCGGTCGAATTGCTTGGTGTCATAGCTCAGTGAAAAATATCATTCAACAGATTGATTGAATGTTTGAATGGTGTTAGAGCAACGTCATGACAGATGCTGACTCCCACCATCCCCTCTTCGACTTGTCTGCGGATATCGCGCGCACCCTTGGACATGCTCACAGGCTGGTGCTGCTGCACCATATCGCGGAGGGTGAGAAAGCCGTGGAGCAGTTGACCGAACTGACCGGCCTGAGCGTCGCCAATGCGTCGCAGCATCTGCAGGGGTTGAAACGGGCCGGGCTGGTACAGACACGCCGCGACGGCAAGCGTGTGCTCTATCGCCTTGGCAGTGGTCCGATCGAGGCTTTGCTTGCCGCCTTACGCAGTCTCGCTGCCTACAACAGCGTCCAGATTCGCGATCTGATTGCGGGCAGCACCGGTCGCTCCAACCTCCTCGAGAGCATAACGCGGGAAGAGTTGCTGCGCCGCATGCGCGAAGATTCCATCGTGTTGCTCGACGTGCGGCCGGAAGACGAGTTCGCTGCCGGTCACTTGCCACAGGCGATCAACATCCCCGTCGAAGAACTGGAAAATCGGCTGGCTGAACTGCCGCGAGAGAAACTTGTCGTTGCTTATTGCCGCGGTATCCGTTGCGTGCTTTCGGCCGATGCGCTGGCAATTCTCAAAGCGCGCGGCTGGATCGCTCGTCGTTTTGAACTGGGTTTTCCTGATTGGCTCGACGCCGGCCTTGCCATCGAAGGTTACGAAAGCGGCTGATCCGACACCGCACCGCCAGTCCAGCCACGCCATCACCACAAGACAACGCCGCGGCCCGCATGCCGAACGGATATGCGCGTCCGCGATTGGAGGAATCAGAACGTGAGAAAACAGCAACGCCTGGCCTTTGCCATGCTCGCCACCGTGCAAAGCACGCTGATCTTCACCATCGCCTTGATCATGGTGCCGCTGCCGAAGATCGCGACTGAGTTCAACCTCGCTCCGACCGACGTGCTGTTGCTTCAGGTTGCCTACGGGCTGCCGTTCAGTGGTTTGCTTCTGTTCGGCGGCCGGCTGGCCGATCGCTACGGCGGCAGGCGCATGTTCGTCCTGGGGCTCGTCCTGTTCGGCGCGGCTTCCGTCATCGCTGCTGCCGCGACGAGCTATGAGATGCTGGCGGCGATGCGCTTCGTCGAAGGTGTCGGTGGCGCCATGATCGCGCCCGCTGCAATGTCCGTGCTGCACAGGTTGTTTCCGGAGCCGAAGGACTTCGGTCGCGCCATGGCGACATGGGGTGGCGTTTCGGTGCTTGGGGCCATTCTTGGTTTCATCGTTTCAGGCGTCATCACGACATGGGTATCCTGGCGCTGGATGTTTGCCGCACCCATCCTGGTTGCCTTGATCGCCTTGACCACCACCAGCATGCTGCTGCCCCGGGACAGTACCGAAAACTCTGCTGCAAGGCCGCGTCTCGATCCGCTTGGGGCATTGCTGGCCACGGCGGGCATCGTTCTCGGCAGTTACGGTCTGATCATGACCGGTGACCATTCCTGGACCTCCACGCCGGTCCTGGCGCCGCTGAGCGTCTCGGCAATCGTGCTCATCGTGTTCTTCGTGGTCGAGGGAAAAATGCGCGATCCGTTGCTGCCGCCATCCTTTCTTGTCGATTCCTGTCGCCTTACCGGGCTTCTCGGCATGATGCTGGCTGCCGTCGGGTCCATCGCCATCGAGTATATACTGTCGCTCTACCTGCAACAGGTTCGTGGCTGGTCGCCCCTGGTGACGACGCTGGCTTTCTTGCCCTTCGCCGTCGTGCTGATCATCACGAACTACCTTTCTCCGGCTGTGGTTGCGCGTTTCGGTGCAGCGCAGACAACCATCGGGGGGCTGATTGTCGCTGCGCTTGGACTGGGACTTCTTGCCGGGCTTGGCAGCGACTCGAGCTATCTCATAGGCCTCATGCCTGGAACCGTTCTGGTTGCAGTCGGCATGTCGCTGATGTTCTCGGGCTCGGCGGTGCTATCCATGACCAACGTGCCGCTGCGCCAGGCAGGATTGGCCGGTGGCGTCATGAACACCGCCATGGAACTGGGGCCGACCGTCGGGCTGGCAGTGTTGATGTCGGTCGCCGCGACGCAAGGCGATGTGGTGCGCGGTTACGGCTGGGCCTTTGGTGCCGCATGCCTGTTCTACATCGTCCTGGCGCTTGTCGCCGCCCGATCCAGCAGGCAGGGAGCCTGCGCCGCCATAGCCCATGGCTGACCGGCTCCAGGTCGGGGCTCGCGCGGTTATCGGCGCGGCTTCCGGCTCGCAGGATGATCGCTTTGCGCGCTCTCCTTGGGTACATGCGTGTAGTCGGGCGTGTTCGCGCCATAAAGATCGTTTTCCGCCATCTCGCGCCATCGTGCATCGACGTCTTCGGGCGTCGATGCCTTATGCCTGTCGCGGGCGAGACGTTGCACCCAGCGGGGCATCATCTGTTCAAGTCGGCTGGCCATGGGCGACATCTGAGCACTCCTTTCACCGGCATCGTCATCCAGATCATCTGGATGGCGATGGTCATGTCATTGCCCGCCATCGCTCCGGCAGGCTGACGACGTTGTTGGTCTCCATGGGGTCGCCTGGTCCGGCAAGCTCGACCTCCGCCCGCTTGCGCAAACGCGCCGCGTCGAGAAGCATGCTGCCGGCCCAGCGATAGACATTGTTGTCGCGTACGATTTCGCGCATGCGGCGCATGCGGTCGCGCTGTTCGGCCGAGGACATCGTCAGTGCATGCCGCATCGTTTCCCCCATCGTGGCGGCATCGAACGGGTTGACGATCAGCGCCTCGAGCAATTCCTTGGACGCGCCCGCAAACATCGAAAGGATCAGCACGCCCTGTTCGTCATCGCGCGATGCGACGAATTCCTTGGCTACGAGGTTCATGCCGTCGTGAAGACTGGTGACCATGCAGACATCGGCCGCGCGATAGATTTCGTAGACCTGCTGCCGCGTATGGTGTTCGGCCACGAACAGCACGGGTGTATAGCCGTCGCGGCCATAGCGCTGGTTGATATCTTCCGCGCAGCGTTCGCATTCGCGGTGCAGCCTCTCATAATCCGGCAACGTGCCGCGGCTTGGTGCCGCGATCTGCAGGAACGTGACTTTGCCGATCCATTCGGGGTGCCGGTCGAACAGTTCGCCCAGCGCGCAGAACCGGTCGATGATGCCCTTGGTGTAGTCGAGCCGCTCCACGCCGACGCATAGTTTTACACCATCGGCGATACCGAGCCGGGTCCGGATACTGTCCCGGCAACGCGCGACGGGAGGCACCTTACCCAGCTCAACCGGAGGCCATTCGATCGAAATCGGATAAGCGTGAACGAGGCTGGTCTGTCCCTGGTAGGAAATCGCGGCGTCTTCACGCTCGATCCGCGTCTCCAGGAAGCGATCGACACTCTCTATGAAATTGTTGCAGTGGAACTGAGTGTGGAAACCGATGATGGAGCTGCCCAGCAATCCATCGAGGATGCGTTCGCGCCAGGGGCAGATGCTGAAGACTTCCGAGTTCGGCCAGGGAATGTGCCAGAAAGTGATGATGATCGCCTCGGGCAGTTGCTCTCGCAGCATGCGTGGCAGCAGTGCGAAGTGGTAGTCCTGAACGAGCACGATCGGTCGTTCATTCCGGGCTTCGGTAACGACAGCGTCGGCGAATTTCCGGTTGACCCTCTCGTAGGTCTCCCAGTCAGATGCCCGGAAATTCGGCCGGGTGAAGGCGATGTGGCAAAGCGGCCAGAGCCCTTCGTTGGCAAAGCCCAGATAGTAGCCCGCATGCTCCGCTTCGCTCAGCCAGACACGGCGAAGCATGTAGGAGGGATCATCCGGCGGCACGGCAACGCGATCATGCTCGTCAACGGTAAGGCGATCCGCCGACCCGCCACCGTAGGCGATCCAGGTGCCGGCGCAGGCGCGTGTGATCGGCTCGAGCGCCGAGACCAGACCGCTTGCCGGCACGACAAGTTCGACCTCGTCGTTCTTGATGTTATGGATGTAGGGCTCGCGGTTGGAGACGACGATCACCTGCGCGTCGGGCAGTTCGGTGGCGAGAATCTTGCGCAGCGTGTCGGGTGACCACTTGACCAGGGCGGCGTCCGCCGAATGGCCGTTTTTCTCGAATTCGCGCAGCAATGCGCGCATCGTGTCGGGAGGCGGCTCGGCAACGGAGTGGGAGGGGCTGGATTTCCCGGATCGTATCAACGCAGCAGCCAAGGCCGCTCCCGCCAGGCAGAAGGTCGCCAGAACTGCAAGCCACAGAGCCGGAAGCGAGTTCACGAGATCGCTTGTTGTCATCAATGGTTCCACTTCCGACCTGTCAGTCGGTTGCATCTCCTGAGCTTCGAGAAGAATTGCCTGCGCTGCAGGTATGAACCCAACGCGACGCCGGCGCGATGGTTCCGATTTTCAACTACGCACGATCAACGGCACACGCCCTTCATGCTGATCGGCAAGGAAGGCGCCGATACGATCGCCGACGCGCTGAAAAATCAGGTCGACGGCGACGGTTCCGACCTGGATGTGGCGGATCGTCAGATTGTCGATGCCGATAGGCAGGCGGGGGCGGGTCACCTCGATCGAGCCTGTCCATCCATCCACGCGCAGGCCGAGACAGGCTTGCATCAGCATGAAAGCCGCTCCGGCCGACCAGGCCTGAGGCAGGCAGGCAACCGGATAAGCAATCGGTGCCTCTCCCGGGGAGCGGGTGAAACCGCAGAAAAGCTCGGGAAGTCGCATGTTGAAATGCACCGCAGCCTCGAAGGTGCCGCTGGTGAGCCGCACCACGTCTTCGCGGATGCCATAGCGGGCAAGCCCGGCGGTGCAGATGGCGGTATCGTGCGGCCAGATCGATCCGTTATGATAGGACATCGGATTGAAGAACACCGCATCATCGGCCAGCGTGCGGAGCCCCCAGCCGGAATGAAAGGACGCCGACAGCAGTTGCTCGGCCACTTTCGCCGCTCGTTCCGCGCTCGGCAGGCCGACATAGAGCAGATGTCCCGCGTTGGAGGTGCGCACCCTGCACGGCTCGCCATCGCCATCCAGCGCCAGGGCGTAATAGTCGAGGTCGTCCATCCAGAACCGCTCCTCGACCCGCTCGCGGAGTGCTTCGGCAAGACGGCTCCATTCCGCCGCCTGCTCGGGCTCATCGCGACGCTCCGCCAGCGCCGCCAATCCTCGGAACGCTGCAAAAACGTAGCCTTGCACCTCCACCAGGGCGATAGGACCCTTCGGGATTCGTCCGTCAGCATGGAAGACGGAATCGTAGCTGTCCTTCCAGCCCTGGTTGGCCAGTCCGGAGGCCGCAGCCCGCTGATAGGTCACGAAACCGGTTTCCCTCGATGCCTCGATCATCCAGGTGGCGGCGGCGTTCAGCGAGGGCCAGAGCCGGTCTATGAAATCCATGTCGCCGGTCCTGTTGGCGTAGGAGCAGGCTAGCAGGATGTAGAGTGGTGTCGTGTCGACACCGCCATAGTAGCGGCCGAAGGGCAGCTCGCTGAGCGCTACCATCTCGCCCTTGCGGGTTTCATGCATGATCTTGCCTGGCTGGGCATCGCTGAACGGCGATGTCTCGGTGGCCTGATGCTGTGCAAGGAAGGCCAGTACACCACGCGCGAGTCCCGGATTCAGCCAGAGCATCTGCAATGCCGACACCACGCCGTCGCGGCCGAAAGCGGTCGAGAACCAGGGAATACCCGCATAGGGATAGGGCCCGGTTTCCAGTTCCGTGGTCAGCAGCGCGACATCGGCACGTGCCCGGTTGATCCAGTCGTTGAAGACCCGTCCGGAACTGTGAACCGTTGCACCATGGCGGCGTTTGGCGCGCATCGCAAAACGTGCTCTGGCCGCGGCCGCCCGGAAACGCTCACGGTCCGGTGCCGCGACATCGCTGCCGACTTCGACATAGAGCGTCTGCTTGCCGCGTTTGGCGAGGGTCAGGAAGAAATCAGCCTGATCCGGCATCAACTGGTCCGGCATCTGCGAGAACGAAATCGCCGAAACCCGCTCTATGTCGTCGAGCCCATGATATCGCAGCACGATGGAATTCTGCCCTGCTTCGGCGAGACGCGCGGTGCCGCGTTTCTGTCGGACCGTGCCCCGGACTTCGAACATGTCGCGGAAATCGGCGGCAAATCGGAGCGACAGCTGGATGGTGGACTGCTCCTGCCCGTAATTGGAAAGCGTAAGGCGCTCATAAAGCCTGTCTTCCCAGATCAGCCGTACCCGTTCGACATGGATTGCGCCTTGCCGGATCTCCTTACCGTCCATGGTCTTGATCGGCAGGTTGGTCAGGTTGGTGGAAAAGAGCACGTTGTCCTGGCTGAGCGAGGCGCCAAGCAGGGAGGGCGAGCGCCCGCCGACGGTGAGCCGGAATTCAGACAACATGCGCATGTCGTCGCGAAAGAAACCGTCGCCGACACCACGTATGTCGCCATAGGAGTCGGCGACGGCAAAACTGTCGCCATGTTTCAGGGCGAACAGGCGATGCGGTTCTCTAGGGGCAGCCTCGTCAAGCGATGCCAGAGCGATAGCTGGGTCGAGCTTGTGCTCGTCGAGCGGTACGGTGTTCAATGGATCGCTCCGAGGGGATTTCCGTCGGCAGCGCGGTTTCTGGTTTCGGTCGGCGACCCGACCAGCTGCCGGTAGGCGGCCACGTAATCCTGCGCCATGCGGGAAGCGGAAAATCGCTCTTCGAACGTGGCCCTGACGCGGCGCCTGTCAAGCGACAACAGGTCCGGCATCGTTGTCACCGCATCTTCCATGGTTTCCACCAGAATCCCGCTGACGCCGTGGTCGACCACTTCCGGCATCGCACCGCAGCTCCAGGCCATGACTGGTGTGCCGCACGCCATGGCTTCGATGACTGCAAGCCCGAACGGCTCCGGCCAGTCGATGGGGAACAGCAGGCCAGCTGCGTTGCCGAGAAATTCGTTCTTGGCATGCTCCGGGATCTCGCCGACATATTCGATCTGATCGCCGTCGATCAGCGGCTCGATCACCTCTGCGAAGTAGTCGCGATCGCCGTCACCTATCTTGGCAGCCAGCTTCAGCCTGAGCCCTGTGCGGCGGGCGATTTCGATGGCTCGGTCGGGCCGCTTGTCCCGCGAAAGCCTGCCGAGGAACGCCAGATAGGTGCCGTTCGCACCGGCTTCCGAATCGAGCGTGTAGAGCTGTGGTGGAATGCCGTGATGGATGGTGGAAAGCCAGTTGGCATCCGGCAGGCCGGTTTTCTGGCTTTGGGAAATCGAGATCATCGGGAATTCCGGAAAGCGCGCATAGGCGGGCGCCAGGTCTGCATAGTCCAGCCGGCCGTGCGGCGTCGTCACCGTACGCTCCGGCATATCGTCGAAGAACGGGAAATGCTGGAAATGGCTGAGGTGGAAGTGGATGACGTCAAAGTCGTCGGCTCGTGCCTTGACGTCGTGCAGCATGGAAAGATGGGCCGCGATCTCAGACTTGAGCGGATTAGGATCCAGCCGAAGTGCCCGTTCACGTCCCGCCACCAGCGTCGCTGATGTTTTCGCGTCTCCCGTCGCAAACAGGGTGACCTCATGGCCGAGTTCGACAAGGGCTTCGGTGAGGTATGAAATGATACGTTCTGTACCGCCGTAAAGCTTTGGGGGAACGGACTCAAAAAGCGGTGCGACATGGGCAATTTTCATGGCCCGGCAGTCCTCCTATGGGTCGGTGATGAAAACCAAATGCGCCAGCGTAGGGATCGTTCCGACATTCGTCTTTTCGGGGTGATGTCAGGATCGGGCTCGTGGACATTGGGCTGGCCTGCCTAGCGCCCGGCATCAGGCGGTCACTCCCGAGCCATCGATTTTGCCGCCAACCGCAATGTCGCCCCGCAGGATTGCGTCGATGATTTCCGTCACACCATCACCCGCGGGGGCAAGGGTGATCCGATCCGCCGTGTTCTTCAAACTCGGCAGCGCGTTTGCCACCGCGACACCAAATCCCGCGCGGCGCAGAAGATCGTGATCGTTCTCGGCGTCGCCGATCGCAACCACTCCGTCGATCGGCATGTCCAAATCGTCCAGGGCCGCCATAAGTCCGGTCGCCTTGTTGATGCCGCTCGGCAGCACCATGACCGCGCCCTTGTTGAAGATGATTTCGAGTTCGAGGCCGTGACGCCGGATCTCGTCGAGGACGATCATCTCGTTCGGGACCAGCGTGCCGATCACGGATTGGCCGACAAGCAGAGGATCGACACCGCGCGTTCTCAGAGATTCAACGAAGGCAGGTGGAGGCGCCGGCGCCAAAAGTCTCTCGTTGCCTGTCGCCGGATCATGCAGGATGGCTCCGTTTTCCGCGACGATCCTGTCGAAGATGCTGAAGTTGGGAAAAACTCTCCTGAGGTCGGGCAGTTGCCGTCCGGAAACCAGAATGAGCCTGCGACCACTGTCCTTGAGCTTCCGCAACGCGCTCAACGTAGTCGCTGAGACCAGGCCCTCTTCAGCAAGCGTTTCATCATAGTCGGTGGCAAGTGCCGTCACATCCATCAAGAGACCTCTCCTTTCGGTTCGGTTCCTCAACTGTGATGGTGCGGTATTGTTCCTCTTATCATGGCAAGAGCCGAAGAGACCGCCGCAACACGCCTGCGATAAGGCAAGTTAGGGAAAGTTCCTCTCGGCCCTGGCGGTCCCCAGCAGCGCGCCGCTGGCATCGAGCGCCTGCAGGGAGAGCCGATAGTGGTGCGGTTGCGAAGGATCCGGCGGGCAGGGGCCTTTGTAGGTGAAGGCGCCGTAGGGTAGTGTTTCCTGGCCCTGGAAGTTGACGTCGCCGCCGCCATGATTGAAATCGGCGGCATCGAGATCGGTGAGCTTGAAGCGTAGCGTCGCGGTCCTCTGCGGGACGTCGGCGATGGTGATGGGCGGCGAGTTGGGATCGAAGCATTGCTTCGTCGGCCCCCAGCCAAACCCTAGTCCCATATTGGCGGCTGCCGGCGAGATCGTCGTCAAAAGCAATCCGAACACCAGCGCAGCACGCATCTCAGCCTCCCGCACGTTGCCGGCTTTCTTCCATGCAAGGCGGCAACGGGCATCAGCAAAAACCGGGAGAGGCTGCACAGGTTCCCGCTTGTCGGTGCACATAAGCGTGAGCAGATCGCAGCGGCATCTCCACCGCAAGCCTCACGCCCGCAGCGCTGCGGGTTCTTCCAGAGTGTAGATAAACCCCGGCTGCACGATCCATTCGCCCGGACGAAGATTTTCCACGGCGAAACGGCCGCCGCGCGTGCGCGGCATGACACCGGCGAAGCGGTAGCGCCGGCCATTCTGGTCGATCACGGCCTCTCGGATCGGCTTGCCGGCAAGATGTCCGACCACCGGCCCGTCCGATTGCAGGTTGGCGAGGATGAAGTATTCGGTTGGGATGGCGTTCGTTCTGGTCAGTAACCGGAACTGGGAGACGGGTTTGAGCATGGCATGGGTCGCGGCGCTGTTGCCGGTCAGCAGCAATCTCGTACTGCGCCGGCCATCTGGGATGGCCCTTGATAGGCCGAGCCGGCATCAGAATTCGATTGGGGATTTGCGGGTCACAGGTCAAGAAAACATCAGGGCCTGTGGTTTCGCGCTCGTGCTGGCGCGACCAGAGGACGGTGATCAAAACATTGCACCTGTGAAGGCCGGGAAACGCAGAAAAACGTTGCGGCGATCGCTTGGGTTTTGGAACAGAATCTGCCTGTCAAAGGCTGGCTCCAACGCCTATGTAGTTGGTCCATGAGGGTGGCCCTTCACCTGTCAGCCATCCGCCGATCCGATGGGAGCCGAGAATGTCAGAACAATCCCCATACACACCACCGAAGGTCTGGACCTGGGACAAGGCCAATGGCGGTGCCTTTGCCAGCACGAACCGCCCGATTGCCGGAGCGACCCACGACAAGGAGCTGCCCATCGGCAAGCATCCGCTGCAACTCTATTCGCTGGGAACGCCCAACGGCGTGAAGGTGACCATCATGCTGGAGGAATTGCTGGCTGCCGGCTTCAAGGGCGCTGAATACGATGCATGGCTGATCAAGATCGATGGCGAACAGTTCGGCTCCGGCTTCGTTGACGTCAATCCGAATTCGAAGATCCCTGCACTCGTGGACCGGAGCGGCGAGGAGCCGATCCGGGTGTTCGAATCCGGTTCCATCCTCGTCTATCTGGCCGAGAAGTTCGGAGCCTTTCTGCCGAGCGAACAGCCGGCGCGGGCGGAGGCGCTGTCCTGGCTGTTCTGGCAGATGGGGTCGGCACCCTTTGTCGGCGGCGGCTTCGGTCATTTCTATGCCTACGCGCCGGAAAAGATCGAATATGCGATCAACCGCTACGCCATGGAAACCAAGCGGCAGCTCGATGTGCTCGACCGTCGGCTGGCCGAGAACGAATATGTTGCAGGCAGCGAATACACCATCGCCGATATGGCGATCTGGCCCTGGTATGGCGGCATGGTGAAAGGCTGGAACTATGGTGCCGGCGAATTCCTCTCCGTACACGAATACAAGAACCTTCTGCGTTGGGCCGACCAGCTCCACGCGCGGCCGGCGGTCAGGCGTGGGCGCATGGTCAACCGTGTTTCCGGTGACCCGGCTGGCCAGCTGCGCGAACGCCATGATGCCAGCGATTTCGAGACCAGCACGCAGGACAAGGTGGCAGCGGCGTAGAGCCATCTGCGTGCCGCACCGCGCCGTGTCATGTTAGCCGCAGGCATGATGACGACACTCGAAACGGCGCGGCTGCGGCTGCGCCCGTCCGTGACCGGCGACAGGGACGATCTGTTCGCGCTCGAGCAGGACGCGGAAGTGATGCGCTTCCTGAATGGCGGCGAGCCGACGCCGCCGGACGGCGTTGATCCCGAAGCTGATTTCCTGATGCCGCGCGGCGGTGAAGCCGGAATCTGGGTGGCTGAGGAGAAGGCCTCCAGTGTCTTCGTCGGCTGGTTTTCGCTCTACGATCATGGTGATGGCCAAGCCGAACTCGGCTATCGCTTGCGGCGCTCAGCCTGGGGGCAAGGCTATGGTTCCGAGGCTGCCAGAGCACTCGTCGATGCCGGTTTCTCGCAGTTTGGTTTTGTCCGCATCGTGGCCAACACCATGGCCGTGAACCAGGGCTCGCGCCGGGTGATGGAGAATGCCGGGCTCGTTCACGTCCGCACGGTCCATGCCGACTGGGCGAACCCGCTGCCCGGTTCCGAAGCGGCGAAGTCGAATATGCGATCACGCGCGAGACCTGGAACCGCGCGCGTGGAAATCACCCGACCGGCGCGGTATGACAATCGTCAGGGTTCGTCACTGAAATAACGTCCGGGCGTAACGCCGAAGGCCTTGCGGAAACCGGCGATGAAGGCGCTGGGCTGCTCGTAGCCCAGCCGCTCCGCGATATCGCCGACAGGGACTCCAAGCGACAACCATTCCACTGCCTTCATCAGACGGGCCTGCTGGCGCCAGGCGCGGAAACTCATGCCGGTTTCGACGCGGAAATGGCGCTCGAAAGACCGCTCGGACAGGGCAGCCATCGCAGCGATGTCGGCGAGGCTTTCCTTTGACGACGGGTTGGCGGCAACGGCGCTGACTGCGTTGCGTAGCCGAAGGGATACAGGCATCGGCAGGTGCAGCGGCGCGGCCCGCTCGGTCGCCAATTGGTCGAGGATGACGGCACCGATGCGTGCGGCGGGCCCTTCGGTTGCAGCATCCCGTGCATAACCAAGAAAACCGAGGATCAGTTCGCGCAGCAGCGGCGAAAGCCGGATCACCGCCGGCGTGCCCGGCAGGTGCGATACGGCTTCCGGACGGAAGAACAGGAAGCGCTGCCTTGTGTCCTGCAGATAGGTCACCGTGTGGTCGACATCGCATGGGATCCATACTGCGCGTTCAGGCGGCGCGACGAACGTGCCGCGTTCGGTTTCGACCGTGACCGCGCCGGAGACGATGTGGAAGAGTTGCGCCCGGCGATGACGATGCCGGTCGTAATGCGTGCCTTTCTGGATCGTGCCGTCATAGCCGACAATCGCCGCCGGATAGTCCTGCTGCTCCGTCAGGCTGAGATCGGGATGGATGCTGTTGTCCGGGTGGATCATCTGGCGGGTCACAAATATAAATCGTCGATATGACGATAACACGCCGGCGCCGATCGCGGTATCATCACTGCGAAATCGACCAGCGCTGCAGGTAGTCGACCGTCGGACCAAGGTTCGGCGGGGAAGGCTACCTTGCGCGCAGATCAAGGAGGCGATCATGAACGTTGTGAGCACACAGGGGGCGCTTCTCGTCCGCCGGGCCCTTCGATCTCAGAACGGGCGGGTGGGTATCTGGGCAGATACGGCGACAGCCATTGGCACCAGCCTTGCAGAGCGCTTACGCCACTGGCGCGGGATACGCCGTACGCGCAAACGTCTCTCCGAACTTGATGACAGGATGCTGGCTGACCTTGGCTTCCACCGCGATCAGATCGGGCTGGTGGCGCGCCGGGGACATCTACCGGAATGGGATGAGATGTGACGCGAGACGGCTGGCTTACGTGCTTTTGAAGACGGGCCGGCTGGACGCCGGCACGTTCTTTTCGTTGCAGCGATCAGATCTTCGCGGTTTCTATCGCAGCCAATGAGCGCTCAACGGCCTTGTTGAGGGATTGACCGAGCGTTGTGTCGCCGATCTCGGAAGCGCTCGCCGCAACCCTGGCCGCAAAGCCGAAATGGAAATCGACAAGCCACTCCGGATGCGGTTCCGGCTCCGGGAATGGCGGCCACCAGGGTGGGAGCTTGATCTTCTTCGGTCTTGTCGGACACCAGTCGTCCAGATCGTCGAAGACCTGTTTCATGTCCAGGCCAGCCCTGTCGGCCAACCAGGCGGACCGGATGAACTCAGCTGCTACGGTTGCGCCGAGATGTCCGGGTGGCAAGGGTTGCGGATTGAGGGCGACATGCGACAGCCAGCCTTGTGGCCCTCGTGGGATGACGTCGTAAATGGCGGGAATGCGTTTGCCGATAATGGCGAGCAGTTTGGCATTCAACTTCATCGGAACCTCCTTCCGCGGGCGGCGTACGCGCGTTGACTTGGTGTTGGGGGCGAGGACTTGGGTCCACGTCGGGCCGCGCGAGGACAATGGGAAGGGGTCGAAACATCTTCTATGAACGGCTTTACACAACCCTGGAAAAATAAGCAGGCTCTAATGAAAAACCCCGCCGATGGCGGGGTTCGGTTTTATCGATCTGGCTGGCTCGGCTATTTCCAGCCAGGCGAGTGTCCAAGCGTTTCCACGACGGCATTCGAGAGGATTTCGTCGAGACGCATCAAGGTCAGGCTTCCTTCCACAGGCGATGTCTGCAGGAGGCGGACGATCGTACGGTGAAGCTTGTCTGCTTCGGCCAGGAACGTTTCGGGTTCGATCACGCTGGCCAACGGCGGCCTGTCGAACGGTGTGGTGACTACGATCTGCTGCATTGCTGTTCCGATGGTGGTTGGGATCAATCGTGTCGCAAGCTCGCGACTTGATTGCGGTGTTCAGGGTCGGTCAATGAGGTCCTCGATGCGGATCGGGAAACGGCGCACGCGCACGCCCGTGGCGTGCCACACCGCATTGGCGATAGCCCCGACGGTTCCGGTGATGCCGATCTCGCCGACGCCCTTGATGCCGAGCGGATTGACGTAGGGATCATCTTCCGGGATCAGGATCGCATCCAGAGAAGGCACATCCGCGTTGACCGGCACGTGATACTCGGCGAGGTCGGCATTCATGATCCTGCCGGTCCTGCGGTCGGTTATCGCCTCTTCGTGCAGCGCAAAGGATGTTCCCCATATCATGCCACCGAAATATTGGCTGCGCACGAGGCGGGGATTGATCACGCGACCGGCGGCGAAAGCACCAACCAGGCGTGTTGCGCGGATCTGCCCGAGATCAGGATCGATCTTGACCTCAGCGAAGACGGCGCCGTGGGAGAACATCGCGTGACGTGCCGCGCTTTCCTGGTCGCGCGCTGCCTTGGCTGTGCCGATCACTTCGGACTGACCGGCACGCGCGAGGATCTCGACATAACTTTCGCTGCGGCCCTCATCGTCAAGCCGATGGAGCCGTCCTGACTGGGCGACGACACCGATGTTGCCGGCGCCGAACAGCGGCGAGGCCGGATCGGCAGTGGCGACAGCCGCGAGCCTGGCGATAGCATCCTCACCTGCATTGTTCAAAGCCAGGCCGGCGCTCGCCGTATGCCCGGAACCGCCGGCTATACCGCCGTCGGGCAGGCTCGATACGCCGGAGTGGAACTCGACCTGCTCAGGATCGAGCCCCAGCGCTTCGGCTGCGATCTGGACAAGGGCCGTCCAGGCGCCCTGGCCCATATCGGCGCCGGATGTTTCCACCAGGGCGGTTCCGTCGGCGCGCAAGGTAGCGCGCGCTTCAGCCGGGAAATGCGGGCAATGGAAAACCGCAGTGCCCATGCCCCAGCCGACGAGAAAACCGTTCTCGTCGCGCATCTGGCGAGGGGCAATCGGCCGCCCGGCCCAGCCGAAGCGTTTGGCGCCCTCGAAGTAGCATTCCCGCAGCGCCTTGGACGAAAACGGCCTGCCGGTACCCGGCTCGGTTTCCGCATAGTTGGCCAGCCTGAAGTCGAGCGGATCCATGCCGCAGGCGACAGCGGCCTCGTCCATCGCAACTTCGAGCGCCGCTGAACCCGAGGCCTCGCCGGGCGCGCGCATCGGCCCGGGGGTGCCGGTGTCGAGCCTTAGGCCTTCATGTTCGACGAGGATGGCGGGGCTTTCATAGAGCGGCAGCGAGGCATTGGCCGACGGCTCGAGAAATTCGTCGAAGCTGGACGTGGCCGCAACCGCGTGGTGATGCAGGGCGGTGAGGCGACCTTCGCTGTCGGTGCCGATGCGCAGCTTCTGCCAGGTGTGGCCGCGATGCCCGACCGGGCCATACATCTGTGCCCGGGTGAGCACGAGTTTCACCGGACGCCTGAGCATGCGCGCAGCCAGTATGGCCAGGATCTGCGGACCGTTGAGGATTGCCTTCGAGCCGAAGCCGCCACCCAGGAAAGGTGAGCGGATCAGGACATTCTCGGCGGGGATGCCGAAATAGGCGGCATAGGCGGCACAGCTCAGCGCCATGGCCTGGTTGGGCATGTCGATCGTTACCCGATCGCCGTCCCATTCAGCCACCACCGCATGGGGTTCCATCGCATTGTGGTATTGCGCCGGCGTCACATAGTCGGCCTCAGTTATGTGAGTGGCGGCAGCCATGCCCGCCGCAATGTCGCCATGGGCCGTCCGCGCCGGCGTGCCGATGCCCACGGCAGCGACATTGAAACGCTCGCCATTGGACAAGTCCGTGCGGGCCTCGGCCGCTTCGTATCGCGGATCGAGCAAGGCAGCCCCTTCCGTTGCCGCCTCAAGCGTTTCGGCAATCACCAGTGCGATCGGCTGGCCGACATAGCGCACCTCGTCGTTTTGCAGCACCTCGACGCGGAAGCCGAAGGGCGGCATCTTCTCGTCCGGATTATGCGCCAGCGGCGGTCGATTGGCTGGGGTCAGGACTTCGACGACGCCGGGATGCGTCTTGGCCGCAGCGACGTCGAGCGCCGTGACACACCCGCGTGCGATACGACTGACGGCGACGACAGCGTAGAGCATGCCCTCTGGATGGTTGTCGGCGGCGTAGGTTGCGCGGCCGGTGACCTTGAGCACGCCATCACGGCGCGTCAGTGGCTGGCCGGCATTCGACCCGTGGCGGCGGGACTGTGTGGGAACGTTCTCAAGCGACATGGGTAGCTCCAGCTGTTGTGGAGAACGGCGAGGCCGGCAGCGCCGGTATGACCTCGGGCGTGCCATCCAGGGCAAGGCTCAGGGCGCGGGCAACGATGCGGCGCGCCAGTTCGATCTTGAAGGCGTTGTCACCGGAGGGAGCCGCATCGGCCAGCGCCAGCTCGGCAGCCTTCGTGAAGGCTTCGGTCGACGCCGGTGTGCCTGCCAGGGCCGCTTCCGCTTCCCGTGCCCGCCATGGCTTGGCCGCGACGCCACCAAGCGCGATGCGCGCCTTGCGGATCTTGCCACCGTCGAACTCCAGCGCCGCCGCGGCCGAAACCACGGCGAAAGCGTAGGAGGTGCGTTCGCGCAGTTTCAGATAGCGGGCGTTGGCGGAAAAGCCTGCCGCTTCCGCCGGCAGTCTGAGAGCGACGATGAGTTCATCCGGTGCAAGCGCGGTTGCCCGTTCGGGCGTCGCGCCCGGCAGGACATGCAGCAAGTCCATTGGAATTTCGCGGCCACCGTGCGGGCCTTCGACTTCAACCACGGCATCCAGCGCCACCAGCGGCACGCAGAAATCGGAGGGGTGGGTGGCGATGCAATGCTCGCTCCAGCCGAGCACCGCGTGCAGGCGGTTCTCGCCGTCGCGGGCATCGCAACCCGAGCCGGCGTCGCGCCGATTGCAGGCGCTGTTCAGGTCATGGAAATACGCGCAGCGGGTGCGCTGCATCAGATTGCCGCCAACGGTCGCGGCATTGCGCAACTGGGCCGAAGCGCCTGAAAGCAGTGCTTCCGCTACGGCCGGAAAGGTTCGTGCAAAGCGTGCATCATAGGCAAGATCGGAATTGCGGACCATGGCACCGATCCGCACACTGCCGTCGGGCAGCCACTCGATACGATTGAGACCCGGCAGCCGCGTGATGTCGATGATGCGCTCCGGCCGCATGATGCCGACCTTCATCAGGTCGAGCAGATTGGTGCCGGCGGCGAGATAAGTCGATCCGGGAACGGCAGCGGCCGCGATTGCCTCTGGCACGCTGTCCGGACGTATATAGTCGAAGCGGTTCATGCCGCGTCCCTCCGGTTACCCTCGGTCGTCGCTTTCTGGGCTTCCAGAATTGCTTCGGTGATGCCCTGGTATGCGCCGCAGCGGCAGATATTGCCGCTCATCAGTTCGCGGATACGCTCGGGGTCACCCTGTGCATGCCCTTCCTTGATGAGTCCGACCGCACTCATGATCTGGCCGGGCGTGCAATAGCCGCACTGGAAGCCGTCATGCGCGATGAAGGCGGCCTGGACCGGGTGCAGCGTTTCGCCATCGGCGAGCCCTTCGATGGTGGTGACCTCGGCTCCGTCGAGGCTTGCAGCCAATGCGAGGCACGAGTTGATGCGCCGTCCGTCGACGAGCACGGTGCAGGCGCCACACTGGCCGCGGTCGCAACCTTTCTTGGTGCCGGGCAGATCGAGCCTTTCACGCAAAAGGTCGAGCAGCGTCACACGCATATCGTCGAGCACGACCGTGTGTGCTTGACCATTGATGGTGAGGCTGATGGAGAGTGACATCGCGGTACTCCATTCAGTGATCGTGATATATGGAAGCCGCTGTCCAGCGGCGAAGGATGCGGGCGCGCGGAGAGATCTGGTGCGAAACGGTCCGTTGACCCTGACCGGAATTGCCTTTGTGCACTATTCCGATCTGCATTACTATATACGGAGGGTGCCTCCGTTTATCAAGGGGGAATGTGTCCCGTTGGAGAAAATGGAACTGAAGAGCGAAAAGGCAAGGCGAAAACCGCGTGCGGACTCAATCCGCAATCGCCAGCTGTTGCTTGAGACTGCGACGCAGATCTTCAGCGCCGGCGGGCCACAAGCCAGCCTGGAAGCGGTGGCAAGGCAGGCTGGTGTCGGCATCGGCACGCTCTATCGGCATTTTCCGACGCGTGAAGCCCTGTTCGAGGCGGTCTATCGCCACGAAGTCGACCAGTTGACCGAGCTTGCCGAACGACTGGCCGCGGACACCGAGCCGGTCGAGGCGCTGCGCAGGTGGCTGCATGCCAATGTCCGTCTTGTCGCCACCAAGAAAGGCATGATCGAGGGGCTGCAGCTCGTGGCGCACGGCTCATCGGAGCTGAAGGCCTACTCCTTCGAGCGGTTGACGGCAGCTATCGCAATGCTGCTCGAACGCGGTGTCGCCGCCGGCGAACTGCGTTCGGACATTTCGCCGGGAGACCTGCTGCGGACCTTGGTCGGCATCTTCTATTCGCAAGGGACAGGGGAATGGCAGCCGACCGCGCTGCGTCTCGTCGATGTTTTCGTGGACGGCTTGCGCAGGCGCTGAGACCCGCTCCAAAGGCTGCTCAACAGCTCGGCTGCATTCAAAGCAGCTGTCGTGCCGCCAGGTTGCGCATGAGGTGCGATGGCCCGAAAACCCACGGCGGACAATCCGTGGAGAGGCGGACCCGGTTCGTCAGCGAGCCGAGTTGGTCATTGGAAATCGTGACGACGTCGCCGATCTTGTGGGTGAAACCTTGCCCTGGCGTCCCACGATCCTCGGTCGGGGCAAAAAGCGTGCCCATGAAGAGCGCCAGGCCGTCCGGATACTGATGATGACGGCCGATGGTCTGCGACACGAGATCGAGCGGGTCGCGGCTGATTTCCTTCATCGAGCTTCTGCCGTCGAGCACGAAGCCGTCTTCGCCCGCCACCTTCAGCCTCAATTCCGCATTGCGCACGTCATCGATCGTGTAGGAGGCGTCGAACAACCTGATGAAGGGGCCGATCGAGCAGGAGGCGTTGTTGTCCTTGGCTTTGCCGAGCAGCAGCGCCGAACGCCCCTCGACATCGCGCAGATTGACGTCGTTGCCGAGTGTTGCCCCCTTCACCGTGCCAGCGGAGTTCACGACAACCACGATTTCGGGTTCGGGATTGTTCCATTTCGAGATCGGGTGAAGCCCGACGTCCGCGCCGTGGCCGACCGATGAAAGCACCTGCGCCTTGGAGAAGACCTCGGCGTCCGGGCCTATCCCGACCTCCAGATATTGCGACCAGACGCCGTCCTCGATCAGCGCTTCCTTGACCCTCGCCGCCTCGACCGAGCCTGCTTTCAGATTGCGCAGGCTGTCGCCGACGATGGCAACGACCTTTTCCCGGATCTTGGTGGCGAGGTCCGGGTTGCCGGCGGCGCGCTCCTCGATGACACGCTCGATCATCGAGCGCGCAAAGGTTACGCCGCAGGCCTTGACGGCCTGAAGGTCATTGGGTGCCAGAAGATGCACGGCCTGCGGATCCTGATCGCCCCCTGATTGCGTCAGCAGCTCCGCCAGCGATGCCAGAACCGGACCGTCGGCCTGCGCAACATACTCGGCGGCGTCTTCGCGTTCGAGCAGGTCGCGCATCGTCGGTGTGGTTTTTGACGTGATGTCGATCAGCTTGCCGTCACGGACCATGACCAGACTGGGGCCTGCGACGGAGGGATTCCAAACCCGCCCGACGAATGTACCGCTGGCGAAGACATCGATTGTCACTGTCACTTGCTCCTGTTTTGGGGCGATTAGGTTCGATTTTCAGGATGTTCGCAAGCTCCAGCGCGGAGCCTGGTTGCTGCACCAGCCAGTCGATCACCGGATCATTGTGCGGCAGTCCGAACTAGAGAGGTTAGCAGGTTCCGCGCCGATGCAGGGACGAACGCCGGAAGCTTTTCTCTCGCCGAGCCAGATGATGCTTGCGCCGACGACATCGCGTGCATCGAAGAAAATTTCGGCTCGCATCCATCCTCCTGCTTTCGACAATCGCGTTGACAATAGGCAATAGCGAATCTATTGCAAGGTTGGTTTTGACCTATATGATAGGTAGTTGCGATGGAAACGACGTCCACTTCCAGGGAGCTGGTCGGTCAGCCGGGCGGAGAAGGGCTGGTGGATCGCGTGATGACGGCGGTTCAGACCCACATCCGCGATAACGGTCTTCAGGTCGGCGACGAGTTGCCGAGCGAGGGGGCTTTCTGCGAGTTGACGGGCACCTCACGCACCATCGTCCGCGAGGCCTATCGCTCGCTGGCGGCGCTGACATTGATCGATGTCGGCAATGGCCGGCGCGCCCGGGTCGCGGCGCCGAGGGCGGATGTGCTGGCCATGATCACAGACCATGCCGTCCACACCAATCAGGCCACCATCCAGCAGATATTCGATGTCCGGCGCACCGTCGAACGGCGCACGGTCGCGCTCGCAGCCCTGAGGCGTACGGACAAGGAGGCGGCCGAAATCCTGAAACTCGCCGAGGCCATGCAGCGGGATTTTCATGAGCCGCAAAAGGTCATGGAACACGACATCGCCTTTCACGAAGCGATCGGTACTGCGTCGAGGAATCCGATGTTTTCGATGATCGTCGGGTCTTTCCATGTCGTCACGCGTCACACCTGGCCGATCGGATGGGCAAGCCGCGGCAGCAATGAGACACGGCAGGAAAGCGTCGACACGCATCTGGCGATCGCCCAGGCCATCGCCAATGGCGATCCTGCCAAAGGAGAGGCCGCCATGGTCGAGCATTTCGACCTGACGGTGAAGGCGTTGCTCGCTGCTGGAGTGTATTGATCGATGAAGATCACCGAGTTCGAGACCATTCGGGTCACTGAGTTCCCGAACATTCTTTGGGTGCGTGTCCACACGGATGAAGGCATCGCCGGTCTCGGCGAAACCTTCTTCATGGCCGAAACAGTCGAAGCCTATGTCCATGAAGTGGCGGCACCCAGGCTGCTTGGGCGTGACCCACTGGAAATCGACAAGATTTCCAAAGACCTGAACGGCTATCTTGGCTTTCGCTCAACCGGGGTTGAAACGCGCGGCAATTCGGCGATCGACATCGCGCTCTGGGATCTGTTCGGCAAGTCGACCAATCTGCCCATTGCCCAGTTGCTCGGTGGTTTCTCGCGCCGCGAGATCCGCACCTACAACACCTGCGCTGGCAACACCTACATGCGCGAAGCCAAGGGGCAGCAGACGGCTAACTACGGCATCGGCAGGCAGGGGCAGGACTATGACGACCTGAACGGCTTCCTGGAGCGCGCGGACGATCTGGCCGAGGATCTTCTGTCGAATGGCATCACCGCCATGAAGATCTGGCCGTTCGATATCGCCGCAGAAAAGACTGCCGGCCAGTACATTTCAGGTCCGGATCTCAGGAAGGCGCTCGAGCCGTTCGAGAAGATCCGCAAGCGGGTCGGCGACAAGATCGACATCATGGTCGAGTTCCACTCGATGTGGCAGTTGACGCCGGCCATCCAGATCGCGCGAGCGCTCGAGCCTTATTCCACCTTCTGGCACGAAGATCCGATCAAGATGGACTCGCTTTCCAGTCTGAAGCGTTACGCTGCCGCCAGTCGGGCGCCGCTTTGCGCCTCCGAGACCTTGGCCACGCGGTGGGCATTTCGCGACCTGATGGAAACGGAATCCGCAGGCGTGGTGATGCTCGACCTGTCCTGGTGTGGAGGGCTTTCCGAGGCCAAGAAGATCGCGACGATGGCAGAAACCTGGCACCTGCCGGTTGCCCCGCATGATTGCACCGGACCGGTGGTGCTTTCGGCCTCGACGCATCTGTCGCTCAATGCGCCCAACGCGCTCGTCCAGGAAAGCGTTCGTGCCTACTACAAGACCTGGTATGCCGATCTCACCACGCAGCTGCCCACCGTCGCCGACGGTATGATCACTGTCCCGCCGGGGCCGGGGCATGGTGTGGATCTCGCCGAAGACCTCGATCGGAAATTCACAGTCCGTCGCCGTTCATCAAAGACCAGTTGAACGGCAGGCAGAAATGCATTTAACTGGTATGGTAGTAGGGTAGATGGTTTCGCCTTGGGAGGAGGGTTCCATGCAGACCGCCGCAGTGCCTGCCGGTATTTCCCTCGGGGAGACGGTAGGCCCCCAGGTCCATCGCCTTCTGCGAAGGCGTATCATTCAGGCCGAACTCCTGCCGGGTGAGCGTCTTTCCGAATCGGAAGTCGCCAAAGCCCTGTCCGTCAGCCGCCAGCCGGTGCGCGAGGCTTTCATCAAGCTCTCCGAGGAAGGGCTGGTGCAGGTCTTGCCGCAACGGGGCACGTTCGTGACGAAGATCTCGGTTGCGGCGGTGATGGACGCACGTTTCGTGCGCGAGGCAATCGAGGCCGATGTCGTACGCATGGTCGCCGAGAGCCGCTCCGCCGGTGCCATTGATGAGCTGCGCCGGCAAGTGGCCCAGCAGAAGAGCGTCCCGCACAACGATCGCGCTGCCTTCCTGCGTCTCGATGAACTCTTTCACCGCACGCTCGCCGCTTCCGCCGGCAAGAGCTACGCCTGGAATGTCATCGAAGGTGTCAAGGCGCAGATGGACCGCGTGCGGTTTCTGTCGGTCGACGACATGCACGTGACACGGCTGATCGACCAGCACGAGCGTATCGTGGAGGCGATCGCCAGCGGTGATCGGAACGGCGCGGAACAGGCAATGCGCCTGCATCTGCGCGAAATCCTGAATTCGTTGCCTGCAATCGCCAGCGGTCGCGCCGAACTGTTCGACCGCGACTGATCGCAGGCTGCGTGAAGACAACAACAAAAAACAGCAATGGAGGAAGACATGCTCAAACAGTTCCTGGCCACCACCGCACTCGGTCTCTCGCTGATGGCGTCGCCCGCCGGCGCCGAAGGCCTCAACACCATCTTCATCAGCCATTCCTCGGCCTCCAACACCTTCTGGCAGTCGGTGAAGAAGGGTTATGACGATGCCTGCACCAAGGTTGGCGCCACCTGCCAGCTGGTGCTGACGCAGCAGGAAGGTTCGGTCGAACAGGCGGTGGCCAATCTGCAGGCCGCGATCGCATCCAAGCCGGACGCGATCTTCGTCGCCATCGTCGACGACAAGGCCTACGACAACGCGATCAAGGAAGCGACGGATGCAGGCATTCTTGTGCTGGCGGTCAACGTCGACGACAGCCAGGGCGCCAAGGGCAATGCCCGCAAGGCCTTTATCGGACAGGGGTTTGTCGCGGCGGGTTATGCGTTGGCCAAGGCGCAGTCCGAGAATTTCCCGAAGGAAGGCCCGCTCAACCTGCTGGTCGGCGTGAATGCCCCCGGCCAGACCTGGTCGGAACAGCGTGCAGCCGGCGTTACCAAGTTCCTGGAGGAATACAAGGCAGAGCACAAGGATCGCGAAATCAACATTACACGCATCGATTCCGCCACCGATCTCGCGCTCACCGCCGATCGCATCGGCGCCTATCTGAACGCCAATCCCAACACGACGGCCTATTTCGATACCGGCTACTGGGAAGCCAGTGTCGCCAAGGTCCTCAAGGATCGCGGCATCGCGCCCGGCAAGGTGTTGCTCGGCGGGTTCGATCTGGTGCCGGAAGTCCTGCAGCAGATGCAGGCCGGCTACGTGCAGGTCCAGGTTGATCAGCAGCCCTACATGCAGGGCTTCATGCCGGTCATGCAGGCCTACCTCCACAAGACCGCCGGCCTCACTCCGGCCGATATCGACACCGGGCAGGGCATCGTCACGCCGAAGGATGTTCCGGCGATCATGGAAATGTCCAAGCAGGGTCTGCGCTGATCCCCAATCCGGTAGGCGTCCCGGCCTGCGGGTCCGGGACGCCGAGCAACGAGTGTGCACCCATGAAGCGGTTTCTGAAAATCTATCTGGATAAGCCGGAGCTTGCCGGCCTGGCGCTGCTTGTCATCCTGCTGGTGGTTTTCCAGATCAAGTCGAACGGCATCCTGTTGTCCGTGGAGAACATCCGCGGCGTCATGGGACTTCTGCCGGAGATGGCACTGGTGGCGATCGGCGTCACCATTCTGATGATCTGCGGCGAGTTCGATCTTTCCGTCGGGTCGGTCTTCGCGCTGATGCCGATGAGCATCGCCGTGATGCTGAATGCCGGAGTTCCGTTTCCGCTCGCCTTGCTGATCGGCCTGGCGATCTGCGCCCTGATCGGGTTCATCAACGGTTACATCACGCTGCAGTTTGCGATACCCAGCTTCATCACCACACTGGGCATGCTGTTCATCGCCCGCTCGCTCACCATCGTCATCTCCGGCGGTTTTCCGCCGTTGCTGCCCGACAACCTGCCGACCTGGTTGTTTACCGACTACATCTGGCAGGGGGCGATCCTGCGCATGTCCTTTGTCTGGTTCGTGGTTATAGCGGCCATTGCCGCGGCACTGCTGTCGCTCACCAACTTCGGTAACTGGATCCGCGCCACCGGCGGTTTCAACGAGGCGGCCGCTTCCATGGGCATTCCGGTCAAGCGCGTGAAGATCATTTGCTTCATGCTGTGTTCGATGCTGGCGGGCTTTGCCGGCCTGCTGCAGGTGCTGCGCCTCGGCTCGCCCTTGCCGTCGATTGGCGAGGGGCTGGAGCTGCAGGCCGTGGCAGCCGCAGTCATCGGCGGTACCGCACTTGCCGGCGGCATCGGCACAGTGTTTGGCGCCATCATCGGTACGCTGCTCATCCGCACGATCGACAACGGCCTGGTCCTGTCGCGCGTCGACGCCAACTGGTTCAAGTTCGCGATCGGCCTGCTCACCATGTTCGCCGTCATCGCCAATGCCTGGATGGCCAGGATCTCACGCAAGATCAAGGTGGAGGCGCACAAATGACCACGCCGATCATCGAGTGCCGCAATCTTCAGAAATGGTACAGCGGCGTCCACGCGCTCAAGAATGTTTCGCTGATCATCCACCCCGGCGAGACGGTCGGGCTGGTCGGCGACAATGGCGCCGGCAAGTCGACCCTCATCAAGATCCTGTCCGGCGTGCATTACCAGGATGCCGGTGAAATCCTGATCGAGGGCAAGGAGGTCCGTTTCCGCTCCCCGAAAGATGCCATGCATTACGGCCTGGAGACGATCTACCAGTACAACTCCATGGTGCCGACCATGTCGATCGCGCGCAACCTTTTCATCGGTCGCGAACCGTTGAGGTGGGCATTCGGCGGGTTTGGCCTCATGGATCAGAAGCGCATGCGCGAGGAAAGCGTGCAGGCGATCGCCGATGTCGATCTGCATCTGCGTTCGCCGGATGCCCTGGTCGGCGAGTTGTCGGGTGGTCAGCGCCAGGGCGTTGCGATCGCGCGTGCCATGCACTTCAGGTCCAAGGTGCTGATCCTGGACGAGCCGACCAACCATCTCTCGGTCAAGGAAACCAACAAGGTCATCGGTTTCGTGCGAGGCCTCAAGGCACAGGGGCTGACCGGCATCTTCATCTCACACAACATGCAGCACGTCTTCCAATCCTGCGACCGCATCGTGGCGATGGCGCGCGGCGAGATCGTTTTCGATCGGCCGACGGCCGAAACCTCGATCGATGAAGTCCACGACCTTTTGTGAGAAAGCCGATGACGATCCTTGCCGGAAAAAACGTGCTTCTGACCGGGGCGCTCGGGACCTTGGGGCGTGCGCAGGCTGAGGTGCTCGGCGCAGCTGGGGCGAACCTTCTCCTGTTCGATCGACCGGATGCCGAAGGCGGCGAGGCATTCGCGTTGGAGATCGGCATGAAATGTCAGATTCAGTCGTCTTATGTCGGGCAGGATCTCAACGACCTTGCCGCGACGCAGGCGCGAGGCGAAGCGCTCGCCGCAAGCTGCGGTGGCATCGATATCCTTATCAACAACGCGGCGCTGATCATCAACAAGCCGTTCGAGGCGTTCTCGCTCGATGAATATGAAGACCAGCTTCGCGTGAATTCCGCAGCTGCCTTTGCACTTGCACGCGCGGCGGCGCCTGCGATGAAACAGAAGCACTACGGCAAGATCGTCAATTTCTGCTCGGTGACGCTGAATGGCCGCTGGGACGGCTATGTTCCCTATGTCGCCTCGAAGGGAGCCATGCTTGGCCTGACCAAGACGCTAGCCCGGGAGCTCGGACCGCATGGCGTGCGCGTCAACGCCGTGTCACCCGGTGCCGTCGTTTCGGATGCCGAGCGGCGGGTCTTTGCCGACCGGCTGCAGGAATACAACGACTGGATCCTCGAAAATCAGTGCCTGAAGCAACGCATCGAACCGGTGCATGTCGCGGAGCTGGTGCTGTTCCTGGTTTCGCCCGCCTCCGATCTGATCACCGGACAGAACATCCATATCGACGGCGGCTGGTGATGGCGCCGCTCGGTCTCTCCAGCGCGCTCGCCCGGATCACCATCCGGCCGGATCTGGGAGCAGGACTGACGTCCTTCGACGTGATGCATCGCAATGCCTGGACGCCGGTGTTCCGCCCGGTCGATCCGGAAACCGGGCACCCTTTCAGCCTGTCGAACATCTTGCTGGTCCCGTTCTCGGGACGCGTTTCAGGTGGCGGCTTTGCTTTCGATGGTGCATTTCATGCTGTCGAGCCGAACATGCCGACCGAAAGATACCCCATTCACGGCAGTGCATTTTCCGCAGCCTGGACTGTCGTCGAGACGAGCGATCATGCTGTCACGCTTTCCCTCGAGGGGACGGGGCCTGGCCCGTTTCACTATGATGCCTTGATGACTTACAGGCTGGACGGCGCGACGCTCGTCATGGAACTCGTCGTCACCAACAAGGCGGCGCTCGCGCTGCCTTACGGTCTGGGCTTCCACCCATGGTTCGTGCGCGATCACGACACCCGGTTGGCGGCCCGGGCTGATCGCGTCTGGCTTGAACGTGACGACCATCTGCCACGAACGGTCGAGCCCGTTTCACGGCATCCAGACCTGGATTTCATGCGAGGCAGTGAGCTGCCGCGGTTCTGGGTCAACAACTGGTTCGACGGCTGGGATCGCAAGGCGCGCATCGAATGGCCGGATCGCGGCCTGGCAGTGCTGGTCGAAACCAGCGATCTGCTGGATCAGTACGTGCTTTTCTCTCCGTCGGGTGATGCCGATTTCTTCTGCTTCGAACCGGTTTCCCATCCCGTCGACGCTTTCAATCTGCCGGAAGGTCCTGTCAGCCACGGCATGGTGAAGCTCGAACCAGGCGAACGGATACAGGCCTGCGCGCGCTTCATCGCGCAACCACTGTAATCGCCTCTACCCGAAAGGTTGTACGACCGGAGCGATCTTTCGGGACTGCCTGATCTTGGCTGGAGCCGTTCACGCGCACCGAACACGCTCAGTTTACTTCCCGCGATGTGGAGGCCGCCTCCGGCCCGTGAGGATTACTCACAGCTTCGATTTCTTTAGTCGTTTGACCGCTGTCGCAGCTTGCGAGCAGTTTTTGATCGTCGGGATCTTGAGGAGGCCACCGGGTGGAGAAGGCCTGACAATCAAACAAGACAATCTCTGTGGGAGGGTAACGTGCACACACGACGCAGCGTCTTGCAGCTGGCCGGCGCCTCGCTGACCATGCTGGCGACACGGGGTTTGGCGCGAGCCGAGCCGGCCGCGCAATTGATCGCGGATGCAAAAGCGGAAGGGCAGGTAGTCTGGTACACCGGCCTGATCATCAAGCAACTGGTCCGGCCGCTGACCAGGAATTTCCAGGACAAATACGGTATCGAAGTCAAATATATGGAGGCAGGAGACTCCGACACTGTCCTGAAGATCACCAGTCAGGCACGCGCCGGAAAGATCGAGGCAGATGTCTTCGATACGCCGGGTACCGCACTGGCGCCGCTGGAAGCGGCCAATCTGATCGAACCTTATGCGCCAAACTCGATGGCCGACTATGACCCGATGTTCAAGCCTGCCTCGAAGCTCTATTGCGGCAGCGATGTTCTCTATCTGACGACAACCTACAACACCGATCTCGTCCCGGCCGACAAGGCGCCGAAGACATTCGACGACCTGCTCGATCCGCAATGGAAGGGCAGGATGGTATGGACCGATACCCGCGGCATATCCGGTCCGCCGGGCTTCATCGGCAACATCCTGATGACGATGGGAGACGAAAAGGGCCGCGCCTACCTGCGCAAGCTTTCTGAACAGAAGATCGTTCGCGATCCCGGCAACCAGAGGGTGGTCATCGACAAGGTGATATCGGGTGAACACCAGATAGGCTTGATGACCTACAACCATCATGCGGTCATCAGCAAAGGTAAGGGGGCGCCGATCGCATGGGTCAAGATGGAGCCGCTGGTCGCCAATCTCGGCGCCATCGCGCTGGTCAGGAATTCTCCCCATCCCAACGCCGCCAAGCTCTTCCTTGAATATTATTTCTCCGACGAGGCAGCCTACGTGATCCGCGATGCCGGTTATCCTCCGGTCGATGCCAGGGTGCCGCCGAAAGATCCGTCGATCAGCCCGGTCAGCGGACAGTTCAAGATAACCATGCTGAAGCCGGAAGTGGCGTCGCCGGAAACGGAGCCGCTGAAATCCTGGCTGAAGATCTATGATGAGCTGTTCAGCTGACGGCTGGCGCGATCGATCGTCTGTTTGTTTGGCGGCCGTCCCCGAGATTTTGGTGCGGGTGACGGTCGCCACTCCTTGGCTGCTTGCCGCGAAGATGTGTGCCGGAAGGAAATCCCGCATGAAAGAACCGATCCTCACCCTGACCGACGATCCGGATCCGGCGATCCGGGACCAGATCGGCGCGGTGCTCGTCAGCCACAATGAGGAGCAGGTCGGCGCCTATGAACGCCGCTCCCTCTCTGTCACGGTTCGCGAAGCCGAGACGAACGCCATCATTGGTGGCTTGGCTGGTCGTACGGCACTCGGGCTGCTCTTCATCGACCTCTTCGCGCTGCCGGGCGATCTGCGTGGCCTCGGACTGGGAGGGCGCTTGCTCGGCATGGCCGAAGAGGAAGCCAGGAAACGCGGCTGCCGCGCGGTGCTGCTGAACACCGCCAATTTCCAGGCGCCGGACTTTTACAAGCGACATGGTTATCGTGTGTTCGGCGAGATCGAAGGAGAGCCCGGCATCAAGCGGATCTTCCTGACCAAGGACCTCGCCGCATAGTGACCGCCTTTCGAAATGGAAATCGCATTCATGGACACCACACCGCGCAAACCCGATGCCCGGGATCTTGGAATTCCCTTTGTCGGCACGCCGGGACCTCACAATGCCATCACCGACGTCGCCGGGGTGAAGGTCGGCTATTCGACCATCATCGAAGGCAGCGGCATGCTTGAACCCGGCAAAGGCCCCGTGCGCACCGGTGTGACGGCGATCCTGCCGCGTGGCCACAGCTTCGACCCGGTCTTTGCCGGCTGGTACTCGCTGAACGGCAATGGCGAGATGACCGGGACGACCTGGATCGAGGAAAGCGGCTTCCTGGAAGGGCCGATCACCATCACCAACACGCACAGTGTCGGCGTGGTTCGCGATGCGGTCATTGCGTGGCTGGTGCAACGCGGACTTGAGGGGCCGCATTTCCGCGATCTCTACTGGCTGCTGCCGGTAGTGGCAGAGACCTGGGACGGAATACTCAACGACATCAACGGCATGCACGTAAAACCGGAACATGTCTTCAAGGCTCTGGACAGTGCGACCTCCGGCCCGATCGCGCAAGGCAATGTCGGCGGCGGCACCGGCATGAACCTCTTCAACTTCAAGGGCGGCACTGGGACCGCGTCACGCAGGCTGGCCGATGAGGACGGTGGCTACACGGTCGGCGTGCTGGTGCAGGGCAATTTTGGTTCACGCAAGGATCTGACGATTGCCGGCGTGCCTGTCGGTCAGGAAATCACCGACCTGTTGCCTGATACGTCGTGGAAGCGGGAGGAGGCAGGCTCGATCATCGTGGTCGTGGCAACGGATGCGCCGCTGCTGCCGCATCAATTGAAACGGCTGGCGCGGCGCGTTCCGCTCGGGATGGCGCGCACCGGCGGCAACGGCGCCAATGGCAGCGGTGACATCTTCATCACTTTCTCGACTGCAAACCCCGGTGCCTTCAGCCGTGATGCGACGACCACGCTGGACATGATGTCGAACGACAAGATGAATCCGCTGATCGAGGCGACGGCGCACGCAACCGAAGAGGCGATCATCAACGCCATGGTCGCGGCCGAAACCATGACCGGGCGCGATGACAATGTCTCATTCGCCATTCCTCACGATCGGCTGAAAGAGGCTCTGAAGAAGTACAATCGACTCAATCGATAGTGGATCGGCCACAGCCAGTCGCTTGCAGAGGGCGGTTGTGAAATCCGGTATGCACTGATGTAAGGTTGTATCAGCACTGATTCTTTCCGGTGAAGCTGGCTGATCGATATGAAAAAAGCTGCTGCCGCAGTCATTGCCGTTGTTGCGGCCGTCGTAGGACTGCTCCTTTTCCTGCCGACCCTGATTTCGACGGACTGGGCAAGGTCCGAGCTGAGCCGGCAACTGTCCTCGGCAAGCGGAATGGACATCAGTCTGAACGGTCCGGTGCGGCTGTCCTTCCTGCCCAGTCTGGCCGTGGTGACGAAGGACATCACCATCTCGTCTCAAACAGGCGATCTTTCCGCGAAAGTGCCCGGGTTTTCGACCGCGATCACGCTTTCGTCGCTGTGGTCGAAAAAGCTCGAAATCCAGTCCATCGCGCTGGTCGATCCCGCCATCACCATCACGTCGTCCGCAAAAGCGGCAGATGCGCAGCCTGCGCCATCTGGCCAGGCTGACAACGATCCTTTCGCCGCCCTCGTCGGTACGCTGGAGCGGCTGGCCGTCAATCGTATCACCATTGAAAACGGCAGCCTTGGATCGACAGACGAAACCGGAGCGGCAAGCACCGTCAGTGCAATCGATGTCGACCTGAAAGCACCCGATCTCGACCGCGAGGTGGTGTTCTCGCTGGCTGCGACGCAGGATGGCCGGCGCCTGCAACTGGAGGGCACGCTTTCGGCACTCAGGCCAATCCTTCAGCGGCAGCCGGCCAAGGTTGCGATCGAAGCAAAGGTCGAGCCTGCGCCGTCACCTCTGCTTGCGTCGGTGAAGGCAAGCGGTGAAATCCGGCTGAATGCGGATGGCGGCTATCAGATTCAGGGCGGACAATTCGACCTTGCCGACCAGTCCTTCCAGCTGGACGCACTGTTCCAGCCCGGCAAGCCACACCGTTTCCTTGCTGACCTGTCCGCAAAGCGCATCGATGTCGGTGCGCTGGCCAGTTCCGGAACCGGCAAAGGAGAGCCGGGCAACGCCGGCGAACCCAGTCTCGCGATGTTGTCGAATATCGATGCGGATGTCAGCGTCACCGTGGATCAATTGGTCAGCGGCGCGCTTGCAGCGTCCGATGTCCAGTTCGCGGCGACCCTTCGCAACGGGCACCTGGAAGCCAATCTGCAGCATCTCGGTCTCGACGCAGGCAGTGTTGCCGCTTCGGTTTCGGCCGATGTGACCAAGGCTGCGCCCACCTTTCAGGGCAAGCTGACCAGTTCCGGACTGGATATTGGCGCGATGGCGAAGCTTGCCGGCCAGTCGGCCCCGCTGTCGGGAAAGATAACCCTGGATACCGCCTTCGCTTTTCGTGGGCTGAACGCAGCCAGGATGCGCCAAAGTCTCAACCTGCGGGGCACGGTCGGCATCCGCCAGGGCAAGGTTCCGCTGGCGGCGCTGGCCGGTCAAAAAGGCGGCGACATTACCGGCCTGAGCCTCGATGCGAAAATCCAGGACATCGCCAAGCCGGTCGATGTTGCTGGAAAGCTCACCTGGCAAGGTCAGGAGATCGCTTTCCAGTCGCAGGTCGCGCCAGCCGATTTCCTCGCAAGCCCATCGCTTGCAGAGGCGTCGGGGCCTGTCAGCCTGTCCGTCACCTCGAAGCTTCTGCGTGCCAGCGCGAATGGGACGATGGGTGCGGGCGGGACGTTCAAGGGGCAGGTTTCCGCCGCGACACCATCGCTCGACAGGCTCTTGCAGTGGCTGGGGCAAGGCGCATCCGGTGGTTTGCAGGATTTCGACTTCAAGGGCACCATCGACGCCGGACCGGCAGGGGTTTCGTTCGCGAACGCCAATGTTGGCCTGAATGGGGTCAAGGCGTCCGGCGACGGTGCTGTCAAACTTGGGACGCCGCTCAACATCCGCACCTCGCTCCAGTTTGCGACGCTGGATTTCGCGGCGCTCACGGGAGGGGGGAAGACGCCCGCAACTGGAAAACAGGGCTCGGCCGGCTCCAGCGACGCTCCCATCGATCTTGCCTTCCTCAAAGGGTTGGATGCGCAGATCGATGTCGCGGCGGACAGGATCGGTTACGGCAAGGTCTTTGCCGGTCCGGTCAAAACCACGCTCGTCGTTGCAAATGGGGACGCCGATCTGACGCTGCCGCAAAGCCCGTTTTACGGGGGCAGCATCGCCGCGAAAATGTCGGCGAGCGGCTCCGGCGATGTGCCGGCGATAAAGCTGGACCTGGCGATTGCCGGCGCGACCGCCGCACCGCTGCTTCATGACGCGGCGGGGTTCGACAAGCTGGAGGGCCGGCTCGACACGACCATCGCCGTTTCGGGAGCGGGAAAGACCACCAAGACGCTGCGGCGCTCGCTTGAAGGCAAATCCGCGCTGAAACTCAGCGATGGTGCACTGCGTGGCATCAACATCGCCGAGGTCTACAACAATCTGGCCGGGCTGCTCGCCGGCGGTTTCAAGTCGGACGACAACAAGAAGACGACTTTCACCGAACTTGGCGCGTCTTTTACCATCGAGAACGGTGTCGCGCAGACGCAGGACATCAGCCTGCTTGGCCCGCTTGTCCGCATGGACGGGGCAGGCAAGATCGACCTCGCCGAACTGACACTTGAAATCAATCTCAACCCACGGGTCGTGGCTTCGCTTTCCGGGCAAGGCGGCGACATAGCGACAAAAGGCATTGGCGTACCCGTCATTGTCGACGGTTCGCTATCGGCGCCACGCATCTATCCGGATTTGCGCAAGCTGTTGCAGGATCCAAAGGGCGCATTGGAGATGCTGAACAACCTCGGATTGCCGACCGGAAAACTGAACCTCGACAAATTGCTCCCGGGAGAAGCCGGAAATGGCAAAGGGGCCGGTGACCTCATTGGCGACCTGATCAAGGGAGGCAAGGACAAGGGCGGCAAATCCGGGCTCACCGACATCATAAATGGCGTCTTGCCGGGTCAGCAGTCGGATCAGGCTGCCCCTGATCCGGGAGTTGGCGATGTGCCGCAAGCCACCGAAGGCGCTGCCCAGGGTGAGACGGAGCCCGATCCGGGCCAGCCGCCTGCACCCGAGCCCCCGAAGAAAGACAAGATCGGAACGATCCTCGACCAGCTTCTACAGTAGCTTCTGTCGCTTCGATCCTGAGCCGGGTTTGGAGGCATGGAGCGGCCGTCTCAGCGAGCTTCTGCTCGCTTGGGTTTCAGCCAGGTTGACCGTCTCGCTGGGCGAGACGCCAGGTCACCGTCTGGATCCGGATCGGCTCGACAGGACCGCACTGTACCGCCGCAACGAGCTCGCCTGCGCTGCACGGTACGTGCAGTTCGAAGCTGCCATAACCGCCTTCGACGGCACCGATATCCGTGGCCACGATGGATGCCCCTTCAGAATCCAGTGCCCCGGATTTCTCCCGCAGCGCGGCGAGTTCCTGTGCTCTTTCCGGATAGGGGCGGTCCAGGGCGACGTTCTCCAGGAAGATGGCGTCTGCAGTGGTGTCGTCCCAGCTTTGGGACAGCAGGCGTTGAAGCCCGTCTGCCAACGGCTTGATCGCTGCAGGAACTGTCGGTTTGGGCGCGGCGATGCTGGTGGCCGCGCCGAGCAGCATGACCAAGGCTTCGGCAGCGGGGCTCCAGGCACCCGAATAGGTGGCGTTCTCGACCGCGACAATGCCGAGACGCGTCGCCGGGTGCCACCGCATGTGGGAGCTGAAACCAGGATATCCGCCAGAGTGGCTGACGATCGGGCCAAAGCGCGTGTGATCTTCGATCCCCAGACCGTAGCCATAGCCCTTGAGGCGCAGTTCGTCTGTTGCGTCGAAGGCGATCGGGCATTGGATCCGCTGCATTTCGCGCCGGCTGGCACTGGAGAGAGGTCCGTCATCGTTGCCCGTCGGGTGGAAGGCCGAGCACAGCCAGCCGGCCCAACGTGCCAGGTCCAATGGTGTGGTGACGACACCGCCGATGGCAGAAAAGGCGCCGGGGCCGCTGAACGGCAAGGCAATCCATTCGTCGCCGACCTTGCGGTATCCGGTCGCCATCGAGCCGTCCGGGACTGCAGCGGGATCGAAACCGGTTTCGTCGAGGCCGAGCGGCTTGAGCAAATTCTCGATCAAGAATTCCGGATAGGATTGGCCGCTGACCACCTCGATCACCTGCCCAAGCAGCGCGTAGCCGAGGTTCGAATATTCAAAACGGGTTCCCGGCGCCGTCGAGAAGCGGACACCGCTTCGCAGAATCGACCGGAAGGTCTCGTTGGAGATTGATTCCTGTCGATCGGCCCATGGATCGTCGGTCGGAAAGCCGCCGGCCATCGACAGCAGCATACGAAGTGTCGGCGCGTCCGGCTGATTGACCGGCAGGGTCGGAACGAGGTCAGGCACGTAGTCTGTCACAGGGGTGTCGAGCGACAGCAGCCCGCGGTCGCGCAGCAGCAGGACCGCTGCTGCGGTAAAACTCTTGGTGCAGGAAGCCACGCGGAAGCGGCTGTGCGGCCCGGGCGGAGCTCCCGCCGCCCCGGCGGTACCGAAGCTGCCTTCCAGCACCGGCCCGGAAGCGTCGAACACCACGAAGCGTGTGCCGGGGCACGCCCGGTTGGCGACGCGTTGCGCGAAAACCTCTGCCACCGCGGCGGCAAGTGCTTCGCGCTCGAGTAACTCGTTCAGGCGGGGCATTCTTCACATTCCTTCAGCCACATCAGGCTTTCGAAAAGCAGACAGAGGAAGAACCGGATCAGGCGCATCCGAATCTGCTTCGAAGTCCCGTTGAGGTTCTAGAAAACATCCACTCCTTCGAGGAAGGCTTTCGGCTGTCAAATCTCGGATAATTTTTGAGTGGTGGGGTTTTCGATGAGGGGCCGTTCAGGCAAAGATTCGCACAGGACTGCACCATCGCCCCCAAGGCTGCCCCAATCCCGGCCTGGCGATAGTGCTCCTTGCGCCATCATTGCCGCGTGATTGCTGAGCCAAGTTGACGTGGAGTGTCCAGCAACGCGCCCGCTGTGTTGAACACGAAGAGACCGGTGCGCGAAATCGGGTTACGACGGGCACGCGCTTCGTTTCGGCTCATCTGCTTCAGTGAAGGCAGAAGTTCTATGAACTTGCTGTGGTTCAGCGCATCCATGCTCCTGGCGTCCGACATGTTGATGACCCGGAGGCCGTACTGCGCAATGGTATCGTGGGTCTCCTTTGTGTCCTCGATCAGAACGTTGCCGACGCGTGGCAGGTCTCCTGACAGCCACTGTGAGACCGCCAGTGCCTCGTCATCTGCAGAGATTGCGACCGTAATCGGGGGATTGCGTTTGCCGATCACAGTGAGTTGGGTGGCGAAGACATCGAGGTCGATATCGGGCGACATCAGGAAAACCTCGCCGAGCTTGGGCAGAAAAGCGGATTTGCCTCGAATTGCCGCCTGACGCAGCGTCTCCATTGCCAGCAGATTGCCCATTGAATGCGCGATGATGTTGATGCGACGAATCCCTGATGTGCGGGCCAGGCTGCTCAGCAACTGCTCGAGATAGTCACGTGAAAAGGTGGCACTCTCGCGGTCCGTGAGATAATCGCCAACCGCATCGCGGGATGGCCAGGCGAACGCTACGATCGCTTCCGGGAAACGGCTATCGTGTTTCAGCTGCGCGGCCCGGAAAACGGCTCTCTCATAGCTGGTCTTGTAACCATGAACGAAGACGGTGACTTCGCCGGTGCCATTGGCGTCTTGAACGACATTTCGGTTGAAGCTTGCCTCGTCGAGAGGGGCTGATCTGAGCGCGACAAAGTCGGTCGCGGGATTTCCCGGCACCTGACTGGGCCACTCTATCTCGTTGGCAACATGCCTGGCCGGCACTGAAATCGTATAGGATCCATAGGCCAAACCATAGTTACGCTCATTGGTGAAATCGCGCTTGTCTGTCTCCGAACGCTTGCGTGTGGTGGCAACAAGGACATTGACGGGAGAGCCGGCCTTGGCCGTGGACGCAACCGGATGCAGAACCGCACTCCCGGGGCCGCGGGCGCAGGATGTTATGCTTGCGCTCGCTATGACGAGGACGAACCAGCAAAAGAAGCGGGAGGTCGAGGATGTCACGCTAGCCTCATCAAACAAACGATCGACATGTCACTCACTCGATATATCCATGGAGCGTATGTTCGACCGCCTTGGTGGCGGTCGTTAAGACGGGGTATCGCTTCACATTCCTTGGGGCCGTAAGCCAGCTGCCATGCTCCAAGATTTGAGTCGATGCCAGCGCCAAGTATTGACCAACGCTCACTTTGCGGATGTTGGGCTAAATCCGGTCAGAACCGCGATCACCAATGCCAGGGCATCGGCGTGCTCAGGTCGCACAGCAGGTCGATTTTCCCACCGGTCGGAGTAGCCAGCGTCAGACGGCCGATGGTTTTGGTCATTGGCGGTGGAGGTACGAGCACGGACAACACAGCGCCTCGTGCATTTGCAATACGATAGCTCCGAGCCCCGTCTTCGATGGCAAAACGGGCAGTCCAGTTCGCTTCCTGCAGATCGGGGAAAAGGGTTATTTCGCCACCTTCGACCCGTTTCAGCTTTGCACTTTTCCAGTCCGAAAAGGTGAACTCAAAGCTGTTCTTGCCCTCTGAGCACGAAATCGAATTCGCTACGGGGTCCGCCCCCTGCGCCAGGCTATCGCCCGAAGCCAGCAGAATCGCTGTCAGCGCAAATGCCGCAATCCTTACGTGAGATGGCAACTGTTTCGACGGCTTCGACGTGATGCTGGGCACAATCGATACTCTCGGCCATGTTGGATTACCGGGCACTCCAAGGCTACGAAGACCCGAACTGGCTGCAGGCACGGGACCGTCGGCCGACATGAGCCACTTCAAGCTGGCACGACTGCGAGAGAATGCCAACAGGGCATTCTCGCGCCTTCAATTGTGAAAACCAAAAGACCCCGGCGCTGTCGTGCCGGGGTCTTTTGCGTTGCCTGGAATGGCAAGTTGTAGAATGGAGTTTGCGTAAAGCCCGTCTGGCTCCGGATCAGCTGCACCCGCTCGTGGCGCCGCAGGTGTCGCACTTCTCGCAGGTGCCGTTGCGCACCATCGTGAAGTTCTGGCACTCCGAGCAGCTGTTGCCGGTGTAGCCCTGCAGCAGCGACTTGGCGCGGCGGTCGGCGGCCAGCTTCTTTGCCTCGGCGACTTCCTGTGCGGCAGCATCGGTGAACAGCGCCGAAGTCGCGGTTTCTTCTTCCGAGACTTCTTCGAAGGCGATGTCCTCGGCCAGTTCCTTCGCGCGCTCCTCATAGTCGCGCTTGTAGGCAAGCGCGTCCTCGGCATTCGGCTTCAGGGCCAGTACGTTGGAGCCTGCAAAGGCCGTCGGGGTTGCGCGGGCCGGGGCCGGGGCCGGTGTGCCGCCAAAACCCTTCGGCTCGGCGCCGAGGTTCGACACCAGCTTCACCGGCGAGGCGCCGCGATAGAGGCCCTTGGAGAAGGGCGTCGTCTTGCCTTCGGTGATGCCCTTGCCGAGCGAGGTCTTGTCGAGGTCTGACTGGTCGACATGGGCGAGGTCGTGGCGCGACAGGTAGGAAACGGCCAGTTCGCGGAACACATAGTCGAGGATCGAGGTGGCATTCTTGATGGCGTCGTTGCCGACGACCATGCCGGCCGGCTCGAACTTGGTGAAGGTGAAGGCCTCGACATATTCGTCCAGCGGCACGCCGTACTGGAGACCCAGCGAGATGGCGATGGCGAAGTTGTTCATCATGGCGCGGAAGGCGGCACCTTCCTTGTGCATGTCGATGAAGATCTCGCCGAGGCGACCATCATCGAACTCGCCGGTACGCAGGTAGACCTTGTGGCCACCGACAATCGCCTTCTGGGTATAGCCCTTGCGGCGGTTCGGCAGTTTCTCGCGGTCGCGATAAAGGCGTTCCACAACGCGCTCGACGATCTTTTCGGTCACCTGCACGGCCTTGGCGGCGGCGGGTGCGGCGATCAGCGCTTCGATGACGTCGTCTTCGTCCTCATCGTCATCGGCGATGAGTGAGGCGTTGAGCGGCTGCGACAGCTTCGAGCCATCACGGTAAAGCGCGTTGGCCTTCAGCGCCAGCTTCCACGACAGCATGTAGGCGCTCTTGGCGTCTTCGACCGTCGCTTCGTTCGGCATGTTGATGGTCTTGGAAATGGCGCCCGAAATGAACGGCTGGGCGGCAGCCATCATGTGGATGTGGCTTTCCACCGACAGGTAACGCTTGCCGATCTTGCCGCAGGGATTGGCGCAATCGAACACCGCATAGTGTTCGACCTTCAGGAAGGGCGCGCCTTCCAGCGTCATCGCACCGCAGACGTGAACGTTGGCGGCCTCGATCTCTTTCTTGGAGAAGCCCAGCGCCGGCAGCATCTCGAAGGAGAAGTCGCCGAGCTGTTCGTCGGTGAAGCCGAAGGTCTCCTTCACCCAGTCGGCGCCGAGCGTCCACTGGTTGAAGACGAACTTGATGTCGAAGGCGCTCTTCAGCGCTGCATTCAGGGCTTCGATCTTGTCGTCGGTGAAGCCCTTGGCCTTCAGCGACGACGGGTTGACACCGGGTGCCTGGTTGAGATTGCCATGGCCGACGGCATAAGCCTCGATCTCGGCGATCTGGCTTTCTGAATAGCCGAGCGTGCGCAGGGCTTCCGGCACGGCGCGATTGATGATCTTGAAATAGCCGCCGCCGGCCAGCTTCTTGAATTTCACCAGCGCGAAATCGGGCTCGATGCCGGTGGTGTCGCAATCCATCACCAGGCCGATCGTGCCGGTCGGTGCAATGACGGTTGCCTGCGCGTTGCGGTAGCCATGCTCTTCGCCGAGCTCGATGGCGCGGTCCCAGGCGGCCTTGGCGTGCAGGCCGAGTTCGGCCTGTGTCAGGTCGGCATGGACGAGCGGAACCGGATTGACCGCCAGCTTCTCATAGCCGTCCTTGTCGCCATAGGCGGCGCGGCGATGGTTGCGCATGACACGCAGCATGTTGACGGCGTTGCGGTCATAGTCCGGGAAAGCGCCGAGTTCGGCGGCCATTTCGGCCGAGGTGGCGTAGGCGACGCCGGTCATGATCGCGGTCAGCGCTGCGCAGATGGCGCGACCTTCGGCCGAGTCGTACGGAATGCCGGAGGTCATCAGCAGGCCGCCGATGTTGGCGTAGCCGAGACCGAGCGTGCGGTAGTCATAGGAAAGCTTGGCGATTTCCTTGGACGGGAACTGCGCCATCATCACCGAGATTTCGAGCACGATGGTCCACAGGCGGGCGGTGTGCTCATAGGCTGCGATGTCGATCGCGCCGTTGTCCTGGCGATAGGGCAGGAGGTTGATCGAAGCGAGATTACAGGCCGTGTCGTCAAGGAACATGTATTCCGAGCACGGGTTAGAAGCGCGGATGGCGCCGGCCGACGCACAGGTGTGCCAGTCGTTCATGGTGGTGTTGAAATGCAGGCCTGGATCGGCCGAAGCCCAGGCGGCGTAGCCGATCTTTTCCCACAGGTCGCGTGCCTTCAGCGTCTTCAGGACCTTGCCGTCCTTGCGGGCGGTGAGATGCCAGTCGCCATCGGCTTCAACGGAACGCAGGAAGTCGTCCTTCAGCGAGACCGAATTGTTTGAGTTCTGGCCGGAAACGGTGAGATAGGCTTCCGAATCCCAGTCGGTGTCGTAGGTCTTGAAGTCGAGCGCGGTGTAGCCCTGGCGCGCGAACTGGATGACGCGCTGGATGTAATTCTCCGGCACGGCGTTCTTCTTGGCAGCCTTGATCTCGCGCTTCAGCGCGGTGTTGATGGCCGGGTCGAAGCAGTCGTCGTCCTGACCTTCGCAGTTGACGCAGGCCTTCATGATCGCATCGAGGTGCTTCTTGACGATCTTGGAGCCGGCGACCAGCGAGGCAACCTTCTGCTCTTCCTTCACCTTCCAGTCGATGAAGGCCTCGATATCGGGGTGGTCGGCGTCGACGATGACCATCTTGGCGGCGCGGCGCGTCGTGCCGCCCGACTTGATGGCGCCGGCGGCGCGGTCGCCGATCTTGAGGAAGCTCATCAGGCCGGACGACTTGCCGCCGCCCGAAAGCTTCTCACCTTCGCCGCGCAGATAGGAGAAGTTCGAACCGGTGCCGGAGCCATATTTGAACAGGCGCGCCTCGCGCACCCACAGGTCCATGATGCCGCCTTCATTGACCAGGTCGTCGCCGACCGACTGGATGAAGCAGGCATGCGGCTGCGGATGTTCGTAAGCGGACTTCGACTTGGTCAGCTTGCCGGTGAACGGGTCGACGTAATAGTGGCCCTGGCCCGGGCCATCGATGCCATAGGCCCAGTGCAGGCCGGTGTTGAACCACTGCGGCGAATTGGGCGCCACGCGCTGGGTGGCGAGCATGTAGGCGAGTTCGTCACGGAAGGCGGCTGCATCTTCTTCGGACGCGAAATAGCCGCCCTTCCAGCCCCAATAGGTCCAGGTGCCGGCAAGGCGGTCGAAAACCTGACGGGCGTCGCGCTCGGAACCATAGCGCTCGTTTTCAGGCAATTTGGCCAGTTCGGCTTCGTCAGCGACTGAGCGCCAGAGGAAAGAGGGGACGTCGTTTTCCTCGACCTTCTTCAGGCGCGCCGGGACGCCGGCCTTGCGGAAGTACTTCTGCGCCAGGATGTCGGCCGCGACCTGCGAGAACTGCGCGGGCACGTCGATGTTGTCGAGGCGGAACACCACGGAACCATCCGGATTCTTGATCTCGGAAAGCGCCTTGCGGAATTCGATCTCCGCATAAGCCGATTGTCCTGGCTTGGTGAAACGCCGCTCAATGCGCATCGTCGTGGTTCCTTCTCATCTATATATAGCGCTTTTTGCGGGCGTTTGCCCGATCCCTTTCCAAAAAGCGCACGCCCCAGCTTTCCAGCTGCCTCGCAACAGCCGGTGTTCCTCGCCGCGCCTCGTTGCCACCCTGCTGCATTCCGCTTCCTTCGAAGCCTCTTTCAGCCTGCCGACAGACCCGCGCGGGTCTCTTTGATCTGAAAAATTTCGATTCCCTCATCGGAGGGCTCTTCACATTATCTAGGGCTGAGATTGGCTGCAAACACTAAATATAGTGTTAACAGGTCATTTATTCCAGCCGTAAAAGTCTCCTTTTCGGTGTTTCGCGCCCGACAAACGCCACGCCTCCGCCGGCCTAGTGGTTAAGGCGGAAAACGGGCGAAAACGCACAAATTCCTGGGAAAAAGACCGGGCTCGAAACTTTCCGGTCGCGCCCGAAACGCGAGCACATGACCTATAAAAGTCGACTCGCCCCGAAGCGTCAAGGGTTCGTTTTTGTAGATTTTGTGACCCCAACATATTGTGTGTCACATATGTGGATAATGGGGAGAAAATGCTCCCGGCAAAATGATCGCTGGCGTCAGGATTCTGTGCGCAACGGCTTGCTTGTTTGACCCGTACGCGTAAAAGGAACGCGGGGGAATATGGCTGAGAGGGAACAGCCGTCACGCAACTGGGGTGACAGTTGAAGGCCTATTTCGTCCGCAAGTCCGCTGATCGCGAGGTCGTCGGGCTGTTTGTCGCGCCGTCACTCATTTTGCTTGCCGCGCTGGTCGACGAATGTTGCGACCCGTCGGTCTGCGACTATGCAGCCGCCCCGATGGGCGGCATCCTTGTGCCTGGCTCCACTCAGACGCAATGGCCGTTGAACGAGGATGACTCGGAAAACGGTTTCGAGAACGTGGCTCTGTCCCAGCAATGGGACGACGAGCTGCGCGAAGGTGGCGAGCTGGAGTGGAAGCCGCTGAAGGCGGCGGCGCTCAAGATGCTGCGCGAATGGTCGGGTACGGGTGGTTCATCCGCCGGTGGTTCACAGAAGCGCATGACGCCATTCAGCGAGAGCGCCTGATCTCGCGCACGACCGCTTCAGGCCGCGAAGCGTTTCGGGTTCTCACCGAAATGGGCGATGATCTGGCCAAGATCTGGCTCGTTGACCATGCGCGCGGCCTGGACAGGTGTCACCCATTTGCGCTCGCGTTCGTGCCGCTCCTTCCACTTTGCGGCGACATCGACGACCTTGAGTGGAAAAACCAGCACCTCGCAAGGCACCTGTTGCCCGGTCGACAGGGCCTTCGCATAGAAGTAGCGGCCGGCCTCGAGCGTCGAGACGGTGCCGGTCAGGCCGGCTTCCTCGCCCGCTTCGCGTGCGGCAGCCTCGCACAACGGCTCCCTTGCTTCCGGCCAGCCCTTGGGCAGGACCCAGCGACCGGTATCGCGGCTGGTGATCAGCATCACTTCGATGGAGCGGTTGTGCCGACGCCAGGGCAGGGCAGCAACCTGAAGGCGCAACGGAACCGTGCCGAAAAGTTTTCTAACCCTTTCAGCCAGATTGGCGTTCGCTAGAGGTCCGTTCAACATTCGAAAGCCACTGCCAAGAAACCGAAACTTCTTTGCCGTCTCACGAAATATGGGCGCTATTTTGCGAAACAAAAGTAAAAAACGCACACAAGTTCCACGGAAAGGCCGGGAATGCGGAAAAAACTGTGACTCCAGGGTTCAAAAAGCGATGTAGCCGCCTGGCCGGGGCCTGAAACAGACGGCTTAGGTGCGTGCAGCCGCCGTGATTCGGAGCTGAGATACCCGAACCAGCGGACCATCGGAACAAAGAAGGATGTCTGCGTCGTCTAGCCGGCGTGGTCGTCGGCGATCGGCTTCTGGTAGGTGAAGCCCATGTCCCACGGGAAGTAGATCCATGTGTCCTGGCTGACTTCGGTCACGAACGTGTCAACCAGGGGGCGGCCTTTCGGCTTGGCGTAAACGGTCGCGAAATGCGCCTTTGGCATCATCGCCCGAACAATGCCGGCTGTCTTGCCGGTATCGGTAAGGTCGTCGATGATCAGGATACCTGCTCCCTCTTCGGCGAGCAGCGAGGGTTCGACCTGCTTCAGCACCTGCAACTGCCCTTGTGACGTGTAGTCGTGATAGGACGCCACGCAGACCGTCTCGATGATGCGGATGCCGAGTTCGCGCGAAATGATCGCCGCAGGAACCAGGCCGCCGCGAGTGATGCAGACGATCGCCTTCCACTGCCCGTTGACGCCGGACAGCCGCCAGGCGAGCGCACGGGCGTCGCGGTGGAACTGATCCCAGGAAACTGGAAAGGCCTTTTCGGGAAGGGACATCACGCACTCCGCAGGCGCGCCAGCCGCGCGCAGGATTTGAGGAATGCGGGCGGAATTAGCCGGAAAGCCGCGCCTTTGGCAAGAGGCGTGCTGTCTGTACATTGGGCTGGTGCCAGGATATCCACGACGACAACGCCCGGATGGCCGACAAAATGCGTCTTTCGTAAGCTTGGCATTCCAAGCCTAAATGCCCGAGTTCCGGGTTTGCAACGGTTTCCAAACCGACCCTTTGGATTGCCGAAGACGGCCGCTAAAGCCCCTTTTTGCTGCGCGAACTGGTGGCCAACTTCTCAACCAGTTTATCAGGGACAGGGCGATTTCCCGAAAACGTAACTCCGGTTTTGCTTGCCTTGAGTTTCAAGGAAGCGATCTCGTCGGCATGGGCGGCAATTGCACCTGGATCAACGTAGAGACCACATTGCTTGCTGAAGGCAGCATAGCCCACGATGATCGTTTCTCCGATCTGAAATCCCGGCATGTCGTACTTAATGACCTCTTCGGCGTCTGGTAGTGCCCGCGCTAGCCGCACACGCAGTTGACCCAACATGGCACGAAGCTGCTCCGGTGCGGCAGCTATGTAGGTGTCATGGTTGTCCTTCTTCGTCACCCCCATAGTGTGCCTATCGGCATGTCCAAAGGCAATCAGCGGTGTGCCGAACCTTGACGTCGATGTGTGTCCGGCACTGCAAGCGCTCAGGGCCTATCAAAGGAATTCAGCACCCTTGTGGGTCTGATTCAAAAAGCAGCGTGGGAAGGTGATGCCAAGACTGAACTGATCTGGTCTTCGATATAACGGGTCAGCCTGTGACGTCGGCATCACCGGGACAGGAAGGCCGTCACCGGCGAGGAGCGCAGCACGGTTCTTGTCACACCGCCATAGAGCAGCCGGTGCAGCCAGGAATGACTGTAGGCCCCGATGACGATCAGGTCTGCTCCGGTCTCTATCAGGCGGTTCTGTACGGCGTCCTCGATGGTGCCGCCCTTTGCCTGCCTTGTCGCCACACTGGCCTTCACGCCATGACGGGTCAGTGCCGCAGCAATTCCGGCTCCTCCCAGTCCTTCCTCGTCGCTGTCCTCGCCGGGATCGACCACGAAGACTCGACCTTTTCGGCTTCGATCATGAAGGGCAGGGCATCAAAGGCAGCGCGGGCTGCCTCGCGGCTGCCGTTCCAGGCCAGCATCACATGGCGGAAACTGGCGGCAATCGGCCCGGCGTGCGGTACCACGAGCACCGGCCGGCCCGCATCGTAGACGAGTGACCCGATATCGGCGTTGGTGTCGCTGTCGGCATCGCGTTGCGCCGCGACCACAATGTCGGCGGTGCGTACGCTGGCGAGGCTGGAGAGTGCACTGTCGCCTGAAAACGTCTCCTCCGCCCGCCATTCGAAGGAGAGGCCGGAAGGTTGCAGTTTCTTCTGGAAGACGGTCCGCAGCTTCGCCGAGCGCTCCTTGTTGAGGTCAGCGGAGACCTGCATGAATTCGGTGTCCGGGAAGCCTGTGGCCGAGGTGTATGGCATCGGCAGCGCTTCGGCATGGACGCCAATGACATGGGCCTGGAAGCGGGAGGCCAGCGCGATGGCGCCATCCAGCACGCGCTCCGCATCCTGTTCGCTCTGCACGATGGCGACGATGGTCTTGAACGGCATGGAACCCTCCTGCACTGTCTGTCCACCGCTGACGTCCACCCGGACATTTCAGCACTGGCTCAGATATCACCAGAACGTCGAGGATATAGGACAGGTTCCCGCTCGGCCAGCAAACTCAGCCTTCCTTGGCAAGGCCCGCCACCATGGCTTCCACTTCGGCCCGCACTGTTTCCAGAACCTCGGGCGAACGGGCGCGCACGACCAGTTCGGTCCAGAACGTACCGTCGGCATATTTCGGATAGGAGCCGATGATCGTGTCGGGATGAGTCTTCTGGATCTCACCGAGCGGCCCGCCGATGCGGCCTTCGCCATAGGGACACTGCACCGTGGCCGAAAGCAGTTTGGTTCCGGTCTTCAGTGTCGGCACAACGTTGTCCAGCATCGCCTGGAAGATCGACGGCACCCCGGCCATGACGTGGACATTGCCGATACGGAAACCCGGCGCGACGGAAACGGGGTTGTCGATGTGCTCGGCGCCGCGCGGCATGCGCGCCATGCGCTTGCGGGCCTCATTGAACTCGATGCCCCGCTTCTCATAGCTCTCCGCCAGCAAGGCGAGCGCCTTGGCGTCATATTCGCAAGGGACGCCAAAAGCCTTGGCGACGGAATCCGCAGTGATGTCATCATGCGTCGGCCCGATGCCGCCGGTGGTGAAGACATAGGTGTAGCGGGCCCGCAGCGCATTCACCGCGGCGACGATCTCGTCCTCGTCGTCCGGTACGACGCGCACTTCCTTCAGGTCGATGCCGATCGCCGTCATCATGTCGGCAAGGTGACCGATGTTCTTATCCTTGGTGCGCCCCGACAGGATCTCATCGCCGATGACGATCATGGCGGCTGTTACAATGTCTGGCATGGTGCACTCCGGATTGGACTCAGGCGATTTCGAAGAATTATTGCATCGATTTTGGCCGAAGATCGCGCATGATGGACGGTTGGCCACCACCGGCAGCAGCAATAATTCTTCGAAATCGCCTCAGTCGAATAGCGCGGCGGCCAGGTGCGGGCAATGGCCCTGAAACGGTGAACAGTGCGTGTCAGATTTGGCGGCTTCCGGTGAACGGTCCGGACACTAGATTGCGACGCGACGGAACGACGGCGTTCCCTTAGTCCAATCGTATGGAGATGCCCGCATGGCAAAAGTACTGGTGCTTTATTATTCGAGCTGGGGACATATGGAGCAGATGGCCAAGGCCGCTGCCGAAGGCGCACGGGAAGCTGGCGCCGATGTGACCATCAAGCGGGTGCCTGAACTGGTGCCGGAGGGTGTCGCCAAGGCTGCCTACTACAAGCTCGACCAGGAAGCGCCGATCGCCGATCCGCTCGAACTGGAGAACTACGACGCCATTATCCTGGGAACCGCTACGCGCTATGGTGCAATGGCTGCCCAGATGAAAAACTTCCTGGATCAGACTGGCCCGCTGTGGGCAAGGGGCGCTCTGCTCAACAAGGTTGGATCGGTCATGGTTTCGACGGCAACCCAGCACGGTGGTGCCGAGCTCGCGCTGATCAACGCGCAGGTGGTGATGCAGCATCATGGCATGATCATCGTTCCGCTTTCCTATGCTTATCAGGGGCAGATGGGCAATGATGTGGTGCGCGGCGGTGCTCCCTACGGCATGACCACGACCGCGGATGGCGATGGTTCGCGCCAGCCTTCCGCACAGGAACTCGAAGGCGCGCGCTTCCAGGGCAAGCGCGTGGCCGAAATCACTGCCAAGCTGCTCGGCTGAGCGTCTCACGGCTGGCATCTGGCAGGCGGGCGGCTCGCACGGGCCGCCCGCTTTTTTGCGCTGATGCCAGGATCCATCGTGTTCCAGGTTTCATCACGGTCGATGATATTTCCGTGAGCCTGGAACACCTCTTCCAAAGCCGCATTTCTTCCCTGCGGATCGGGAACTTCCGGCGAGCAGACAAATCGCGACAGGTGGAACCAGACGGTCCAGCAGCGGAACGGGCTGCGGAGCGGACGTCGCTTGTTCCAATCGCAATAGGAACAACCCATGTCTTCTTTCTCTTCCAGGCTTCTTCTTCTGGCCTCGGTTGTGGCCGTGGTTCCGATCGCCGACGGTGCGTTGGCGGCCGAGCATCGCCATGTCCGTCTATCGGCTCACGCCGTCGCGGTATCCAGCTCGGACGGCGCCATGGCGCGGACGATCTACAATCAGGCTGAAGGGGTGGGGCAGGGCATCCGCGATGCCGAACAGCTCAATCTCATCGACGCGTCGAAGGCGCGCGAACTTGCGTCCGAGGCGCGGCAGATCAGTGGCGAGGCAGCGCGTGGCAACGGTTCGCGCGCTCTGCTGGCCCGCCTGGATGATGTGTCGCAAAGCCTTCGCGCCGCCACCGGCGAAGCGACGCCCAACGGCAATGGCGGTGACGGCGGATACTACCCCGACGGATACAGCTCCAGCTTCCCGCGATAGGTCGCGCCTATAGTCCAGAATGCCCGCTCCGTTCGTGTTTCGATGGGGCGGGCATCATCTTGTCCGGGAGGCGTTGGCGGACCACCCGGTAATATTCGTGTGAGCGTGGAACACCGGTTTGCCTGCGGCATTGAATGCTCGCGGATCGGGAACTGCCGGCGGAAATCGCGACAGGTGGAACCTGACGATCCGGCAGCGGCATGTCGAGCACGACGGTGCAGCTCATTATCCAAGGAACAGTCATGTCTTCTTCCAGGATTTTTCTCATCGCGGCCGTTGTCGCTTTGGTTCCAATCGCCGACGGCGCGCTGGCGGCAGAACGCTCCGCGGCTCCAACTGACGTCGCGGCGCGGGCAATCTTCAACCAGGCGGAGGGTGTCAGCCAGGGTGCCCGTAACGCAGCCAGGTTGAAATTCGTCGACGTGGCGAAGGCCCGCGAATTGGAGGCAGAGGCGACACAGGTTCGGAACGAGGCGGCACGAGGCAACGGATCGCGCGAATTGCTCGCACGCCTCGACGACATCTCGCAGCGCCTGCGCAACGCAACCGGTGAGGGCCAGTTGTTCGGCAACGGTGACGATGGCGGTTATTATCCTGCCGGTTACGAAGCGCACTTTCCCCGCTAAGCGTTCGACGAAGTTTTTTGTAAGTGCCCCTCCGAAATACGTCATTTGCCGTATGCCCAGGTCGCCGCTTATCCACTACCTTGACGCGGCGTGGTCTGGTTCCTGGGCGGGGCTTTACGGACCAGCAGGAAATCCGGGCTGCCGCCAGCCCGGATTTCCACAGTTTTGCCCGGCACATGCGGGCTTTGCCGTTTGATGCGCCTCGGCCTGTCTTGACAGCAGCGATCTCGAAACCTCGATATGCGACGAGCTCTGGATTAGAGGCTGCTGATGTTGCTGACAGTGCTTCTTTGGTTGCTGGCCGCCATCGCCTTGGCTTGCCTCGCCGTCGTTGGCTATTTCGTTTTCAGGACACGCCGCATCGTCGCCTGGGTCGAGCGCACCATGCCGCCTGCAGGCAAGTTTATCGACATCAAGGGCAACCGCATTCACTACGTCGATGTCGGTGAGGGGCCTCCCATCGTTTTCCTGCATGGGCTTGGTGCGCAACTGCATCATTTCACGCATCCGTTGTTCAAGGTGTTTGGGCCGGGCTATCGGCTGATCGCACTCGACCGGCCGGGTTCCGGTTATTCGACACGCGCACGGGGTTCGACCGGCCGCCTGCCCGAACAGGCGGAAGTCGTCTGCGCTTTCATGGAAAAACTCGGCCTCGAGAAACCGGTGATCGTCGGCCATTCGCTGGGCGGTTCGGTGGCTCTGGCGATCGCCGTCGAGCATCCGGAAGCGATTTCAGGTCTCGTGCTCCTGGCGGCGCTCACACACAGGGAAGTCGAGCTCAGGCCGGAATTCAAGGCGCTGTTTGTATCCTCGCCGTTGAAGCGTTTTATTCTCGCACATACGGTCTCGGCGCCGGCAGGGCTCAAATACGGCATGAAGACGATGGAGTTGATCTTTGCGCCGCACCCGCCGCCGAAAGATTACATGACCGAAAATGGTGGCTATATCGGGCTGCGCCCCAGCCACTACTATGCCAGCGCAACCGATTTCGCGGTGATCGAGATGGATTTGCCGCGCCTTTCGGAGCGATACAACGAGATCAAGGTACCGTCCGGGTTGTTGTTCGGTGGGGTCGATCCCATCATCTCGCTCGACGTGCAGGGCACGCCGGCCAAGGAAAAGATCGAGGGGCTGGAACTGGAGGTCGCAGACAACCTCGGTCACATGCCGCAGTTCATCGGCCCTGAGCAGGTGGCCAGCTTCATCCGCCGCATTGCCGAACGTGCTTTCGGCGGGCGCGTTTCAGCCTGAGCGTCTTCGGCTGTCAGGCCGCGGAATCGTCCCGGACTTCCGTGTCGGGCCTGTCGCGTCCGTCAGCGAGTTCCGAGTGCCACTTGCCGTTGGCGTCTTCATATTCGATGCCATCGGTCTGGCCGGCAATCCGCTGTTCGGAGGAAGCGATCTGGGCCGCCTGCAGCGCATCGGAGTGGCTCGGAAAGGTCTCCGAATACGTGTCGCCGACCTTATAGGCCCACCCCCCATCATGCTCGACGATCTTGTAGGTCAACTTCGCCATGAAAGCCTCCGGTGCCGGCGCTCCTCCTGATCTGGACTTTCCTGCACTTTGAGACGGATTTCAACCTCTCGCGGCCTTAGCCGGCAAGTGGCGGCCAAGGCTTAGTCCTCGTCACGGATCCAATGCTCCATGGTGGTGACGGCGCGGGCAAGCTGGGGCGCGGGTTGGATCTTTTCGCCGAGGCTCGCTGCGGCACGCCAACCCCAGCGCGGATCGGCCAGGAAAGCCCGCCCGAGTGCGACGATATCGGCCTTGCCGTCCTTGACGACGGCATTGGCGTGCTCCGGGTCGGTGATGAGACCGACCGTGCGTGTGGTGATGCCGACCGCGTTGCGCACCGCCTCGCCGAGATGCACCTGATAACCGGCGCCGGTGGGCAGTTTCTGCAGCGGAGAATTGCCGCCGCTGGAGCAGCACAGATAGGCCAGGCCAATGGCTTTCAAGGCCTTTGCGACCTCGATCGCATCGGGCACGTCGAAGCCGCCATCCACCCATTCCTTCACCGACAGCCTGGCGCCCAGCATCAGCCTGGGCGCTGCCGCCTTCACGGCCTTAGCGATCTCCACCGCAAAACCCATGCGGTTCTCAAGCGAACCGCCCCAGCGGTCGGTGCGCCGGTTGGAGAGCGGCGACAGAAACTGGAAGATCAGGTAGCCATGGGCAGCGTGAAGTTCGATGAAGTCGAAGCCGGCGCGGTCGGCGCGCCTGGCCGCCTCGGCAAAGCGCTGGATGACGCCCAGCACTTCCTCATCGCTCAGTTCGTGTGGCACCTGCCAGCCGGTATCGTAGGCGATGGCTGAAGCCGAGACGACCGGCCATGGATCCTGTTCCGGCTTCAGTGGACCGCCGCCCTCCCAGGGCCGCTGGCAGGAAGCCTTGCGCCCGGCATGGGCAAGCTGCACGCCGAACTTGGCACCGGGCAGCGCGACACGGCGCGCAGCATCCAGGGCGCGCCTGGCCGCCGCTTCGTTGTGGTCCGAATAGAGGCCGAGGCAGCCATGCGAGATGCGGCCGCGCCGCTCGACATCTGTCATTTCCACCGTGATCATGCCGGCGCCCGACATGGCAAGGTTCATCCAGTGGTAGAGATGCCAGTCGGTGGCGGAGCCGTCATCAGCCGAATACTGGCACATCGGCGCCACCGCGATGCGGTTCGGTAGTTCGAGGCCATCGAGCGAAATGGGCTGGAAGAGGGCAGCTGTCATGATGGCTCCAGTTTGATGTGGTCTTTTCTCTCTAGGCCAAAGGCGGCGTTGTGCGCCAGATTGTGCGCAATGCAGGCTGTTGGCCCAGCCGACCGGACGTCATTGCGGTGCGGCCCGTTGCACGCTATCCCACCGCATCCCCCAAGACGAGGCAAGCATGGACGACCGCATCCGCATCCGTTCGCAGGAAATCCTTTCCGACGACTGGGCCATTCTGAAAAAGACCACCTTCGATTACCGCCGCCGCGACGGCGTCTGGGAGACGCAGGTGCGCCAGACCTACGATCGCGGCGATGGTGCCGCCATACTTCCTTTCGATCCGGACCGCGGCACGGTGCTTCTGGTGCGGCAATTCCGCTGGCCTGCCTTCGTCACCGGCCACAAGGAGCCGCTGATCGAAGTCTGTGCAGGCCTGCTCGACAAGGATGACCCTGAAACCTGCATCCGCAAGGAGGCGGAAGAAGAGTTGGGCTATCGGCTCAACGGTGTGAAGCTCGTGTTCACGCCCTACATGAGCCCCGGCAGCGTTACGGAGAGACTATGGCTTTTCGCTGCACGCTACACGCCAGCGGACCGCATCTCCGAAGGTGGAGGCGCGCCGGACGAGGGAGAAGATATCGAGGTGCTTGAGATGCCGGTCGATGACGCGCTGGCAGCGATTTTGGATGGGCGCATCATCGACGCCAAGACGATCCTGTTGCTACAGCATCTGAAACTCAATCCGGGCGTGCTCGCCTAAAGGGCTACGCGAGCGCGTAGGCTCAAAGTTCGCGCGGGCAACGTTGCCTGCGGCTGGCTTCGATGGCTGCTTCCTGCGCCTGCAGGCGTTCGATATCCGCTGTTCGTCGGTCCTTGAGTACGGAAACCGCCTTCTGGCCGCCGGGCAGCCAGAAGGGGATGCGGGTGTTCGAGATGTTGGCGCGGCTGATCGCGGTGGAAGTCACTCCGGTTGCCAGTTCGCCCAGCGCGACGTTGAGTTCGGCGCAATTCATCGACGCATATTGCGCAGGGTCAACCGATCTCATCGAGCCACAGCCTGCCAGCAAGGGCAAGCCAAGCAGAAACGCGCTGGCCAGAGGCCTCGGGGCGATCGCTTTCATGGCGACAGGCTAGCAAGGTCGCTCGCGAAAGGAAACCATGTCGGAAAGGTCGAGCTGCTAGTGTTGATGCAGCAGTGGCAGGAGGGCCTCATGCACATTCTGCTCGATCTCGATCTCAAGCTGATGTCGTCGCCTGATCTGGGCACGCTTGTTGGGTTTGTACTCGCCGAGAGAACGCCGGATCTTGGTCTGTGGGAGCTGGAAGATCGTCGGCTGCACGCGTTTGCCTCCCGATTCCATCCAGAAACCATCGTAATCCGCCGAGATGCGGCGGCGCAGTCCGGGGTCGGTCGCAAACACGTGGCCCCGGTTCGACGCGGCAAAAACACCTGAGAGCTTCAGGCCGGCGGCCAGGCATTGTGCCACGAGCAGCAACAGGCTTTTGGGTCGCAAGCCAGCCAGGTTTCTGGTCAGTGCTCGGGCATCCTCGAGCCCGTGTGCCCCGGCCGCTACCGTCTTGATGGCACCGATCCACAGGACTGGGCCCATCGTTCCTTCAAGTCGAAGAAGGTGGCTGTCGACGATCGCAAGACCCATCTCGACGATGGCTCGTCCGTCCCATGACACCAGAAGTCGCCATTCGGCTTCGCGATACAGTCCCTGCTGGCCGGTGAGGTCCACCGTGATTTCGCCCGCGGCGGCTTGCAGCGTCAGCAGCCGCTTGCTTGCGATGTGGCTCTGGACGAACGCCTCCGTCTTCATGAGACGGAATGCAGCCGCATAGTGCCCGATGACCGCGGCAGCGCGCTCCGCAGGCCTGAGACCGGCAACGAGGTAGGGGCGCACCGGTTTGAACGGAATCTCCGGATAGGCCCCAAGAACGTGGCAGAACGGCTCGATACCGAGCGCGCAGTTGATGGCCGAGATTTCCTGCCGGAAAATGCGCCGTACGACAACGCGCTTTGCCGTACGGACCCAGTTGTTCAGCCGCTGCCGGAGCATCGAGTGTTTTCTGCGCGAAAACTCGACGCGCGGTGGATTTTCAGGGGGTGTCATGAGGAGCGCGCTTCCCAACGCCGATATCATCGTGGCGCGCGCCAAGCGGATGCTGCGCACGGCGACCGTTTCGATGCCGCCGCCGGAAAGAAGCGTTCGAAGGACGTCGGGGAACAGATTGGACGCGGCAGCTTACGGCCGCGTCGCCGCAATCATACGGATTTGTAAGCTTTGCAGCAGTCCCGCGTCAGGGACACGAGGCGTGCCGGCTCGGCAAGTCTCGAACTTTGCTTGGCCAAGGGCTGAACGGCGGCTCGTGCCAGCAGCAATGGATCCGGCTATCTATTTGTTTGAAATTTAGTTTTCGGGGTGGTGCGGACGACGGGAATCGAACCCGTACGATCGAGGATCGAGGGATTTTAAGTCCCTTGCGTCTACCAGTTCCGCCACGTCCGCGCGGCTGTCACTTCAATGACTTGGAGAGAGTAGTCAACCTGTTTTGCGGCGCTGACGAAACTTGTCCGATCCTGCGATCGGGTAAGCTTGGCGATGTCAGCCGCATCATAGCCGTGGCGGCGAGGTCAGCGTCTGTCCAGGAACCTGCGAACGCGCGTCGGGAAAGAGCGAAACAGGCTCAACACGAGGCTGATGCACAACCACTGCAGGAGCAGTGCGACAGCTATGCCGGCCAGCAGCCACATGCTCGAGTGAGAGATGCTGACACATCCCTGACACATAAGATCAAAGGCGAACTTAACGAGCATTGCTGGTCGGCATTCCCATCGAACACGGGCAAATCACTTGGCTCAGTTCTTACGTCAGCATCCGAAATGCAGCAAGCGACCTCGTCGCTTGGCGCCGCTACATCGCGAATCCGCCAAAGCCGGCGACGCTGGGCTTTACGGTGATGTATTTGGTGTCCTCGGGGACGAGGATCTTGGAGCGGCGGGCAAAGGCGATGAACGCATTGCGTGCGATCTGAGGATCGAGCTCGCCCGATTGTGCAGCGTTGCATGCCTTCATGGCGATCTCCCAGGTCTTGCTCTCGCCTGTCTTGGCCCACTCGGTCAGGAACTCGATCATGTCGCAAAGCGAAGAGATTTCACGCTTGTCGCCAACTTCGGCTGTGACGACGACATGCTTGAACGCAAGCAAATTGTGCATCGGAAGGCCTTTCTGAAAATGGAAAGAGGCCAAAAACGAACGCTGGCCTCGGCAGGGAACGCACAGAAACGTTCCAGCACGGTTGTGGTTCCGTAGCCATCTTCACTCAACCTCACCGTGTTGATCGAGCGGTCAGAAAATCATCAGGGTGAAAGGCGTCGGCGAAAGCTTGCTGCAAAATCGCCGGGGTCAGTGGGGCAAGCATGGGCAGGCGGCCCAGGATTCTCGTTCCGCCGAGCTTGCCGATGATGCTTTGGGTCTCGGGTTCGGCGTCACCGATAAAGGCGACGCCCAGAACGGGCACGTTGCGTACCCGCAGCGCCTCCAGCGACAGAAGTGTGTGGTTGATGGTTCCGAGCCGGGTGCGGGCGCACAGCACGACCGGCACCTTCCAGCGCGAGAAGACGTCGGCGAAGGTGGTGGTCTGCGTCAATGGCACCAGCAGGCCGCCGGCGCCTTCGATGACCAGCGGTCCGCCGATTTCCGGCAGATGAAGGTCTTCAGGAATGATAGCAACCCGATCGACCGCCGCGGCATGATGCGGGGAGGCGGGCGTGTTCAAACGCCATCTCTCCGGCAGGATGCGGCCCGACGAAATTTCGCCGAGCCGGCCTACGGTTTCGCTGTCGGTTTCGCCGCCGAGTCCTGCCTGCACGGGCTTCCAGTAGGAAGCACCAAGCAGCCTGGTCAACCCCGCAGCGAAAACCGTCTTGCCGACATCGGTGTCGGTGCCGGTGACGACGATGCGTGCGCTCAAGGCGCACCAATCGCGAGCGAGGGCAGGGATGGCAGAGGGCGGGATCTGCTGCCTTGCCCCGGCTGATCAACTGCGCGTGCATGGACGGGCGCTTCGGCAGCACGCATGCCGAGCTTTTTCAGCAGCGCGAAATCCTTGTTGCGCTCCGGATTGCCGGTGGTCAGAAGCACGTCGCCGGTGAAGATCGAGTTGGCACCGGCCAGAAAGCAGAGCGCCTGCAACTCGTCGCTCATGGCATGGCGACCGGCTGAAAGCCGCACCACGCTTTCCGGCATGAGAATGCGCGCCAGCGCAACCAGACGCACGAAGGCGATCGGTTCGACCGGCTGGCTCTTCTGCATCACCGGCGTGCCCTCGACCTCGTTCCACATGTTGATCGGAACGCTTTCCGGATGCGTTTCCAGCGTCGCCAGGATGACCAGCATGGCGATACGGTCTGCCATGGTCTCGCCCATGCCGACAATGCCGCCGGAGCAGACCTTGATGCCACCCGCGCGTACCAGCGCCAGCGTCTCCAGGCGGTCGTCGATGGTGCGGGTGGTGGCGATCTCGGGATAATATTCCCGCGAGGTGTCGATGTTGTGGTTGTAGTAGTCGAGGCCGGATTCATTCAGCCGTTCGACCTGGGACCTGGTCAGCATGCCGAGCGTCACGCAGGTTTCCATGCCCAGCGCCCTGACGCCTTCTATCATGGCGCAAACCCGGTCCATGTCGCGGTCCTTCGGACTGCGCCAGGCAGCCCCCATGCAAAATCGTGTCGCCCCACCGGCTTTTGCGCGCTTTGCCTCCTCGATCACGCGCTCCACTGCCATCAGCTTGGTTGCCTTGACGCCGGTTTGGTGATGCGCGCTCTGCGAGCAGTAGCCGCAATCTTCCGGACAACCGCCCGTCTTGACGCTGAGCAGGCTGGCCGTTTCGACCACGGTCGGGTCGAAACGGCTGCGGTGAACGTTCTGTGCCCGATGGAGCAGGTCGGGCAGGGGCAAGGCGTAGACTGCTTCCGCTTCTGCCTGCGTCCAATCGGTACGGACATCGCCCATCTCGGCAAGTGACGAGTGATCCGGCGTCGTGGACGCTTTCATCGGCCGATCCTCCCCAGCAGACGTGCCGGGATCATGGCCGAACCGACGGCGACCATGGCGATGTTGATGAGGTCGCCCAATATGAACGGGGTGAAGCCGAGAGCAATGACATCTTTGCCGGGGATGTAGAAGCCGAGCCAGGGCAGGCCGACTGCATAGGTGACCGCGAGGCCGGCCAGCATGGCCATGACGCGCCCGAACATCTGCCGGCCCTCAGCCAGCCAGCCGGTCAACCAGCTGGCGAAGAGATAGCCCAGCAGGTAACCGCCCGTCGGTCCCATCATGTAGGCGAGGCCGATACCGCGTTCCGGCGAGCCTGAGAACACCGGCACTCCGGCGGCGCCAACCGCCAGGAAGGCGAGGAAGGTGGCTGTCGCCATGCGTGGGCCGGTGGCGACCGCGATGCCCATGACCGCCAGCGTGTACAGGGTCAGTGGCACCGGCCAGAACGGAATGCGCAGCTTGGCGCATAGCGTGATCAGGGCGACGCCCGCGATGATGGTTGCAACGGTTTTCACCGCGTCGCGCGGCTTGACGCCGCGCAGCGTGAGGGTCTCGCTCATGATGTTCCTTTCGTAAATTATAGATAATTTATGATCTATATCTACATTGAATCCACAAAAGGAAACGAGTCGCAACAGGATTATAGATATTTTATCCGACAATCGCGAAAGCGTCGCGAATGCCGCCGCTGGCCGACTTCTGGGGCCGGTGGCCGATCCACTGGACATGGCCCGCCAGCGTGGTGCAGGCGGCCTCGATCTGGCCCTTGCGCAGGGCGGAAAGAATGGCGCGATGATCATGGTCGGTGCGCGCTTCCCAGTCCGACCGCCAGGCTGCGAACAGAAAACGGGCGCTGGCGGCGTGCAGGTCATCGATCGCCGAGATCAGTCGCGGCATGGCGCAGGGCTCCAGGATAAGGCGGTGGAAGCGCCGGTTCGCCTCTTCCCAGGAGCGCACATCGCGCGAATTGTCGCCAGCCTTGGTGGCTTCTTCGGCCGCATCGAGAATGGCCGGGGTGAGATGCTGCGCGGCATGGCGGAGCGCCAGCACTTCGAGGGCCGCGCGCATTTCCGCCACTTCCTTCACTTCGGCGAGGTCAAAGCTGGCGACGCGTACGCCCCGGCGCGGTTCGCTGACGGCGAGGCCCTGTGCCTCCAGCCTGCGAAAGGCCTCGCGCACGGGAACGTGGCTGGCACCGAATTCCTCGGCGATGTGATCCTGGCGGAGCCGTGAGCCGGGCTCGATCTTGCCTGCGATGATGCGGTCGGCCAGCGTCCTGGAAATGCGGACTGCGAGAGTGTCTTCTTTTGGAGCGCCCATGTTTCATAGATAATTTGGCGCGCAGGGCTTGTCGATTGGCTTGCGGGACAAGCCACAGGCCCTTTCCCGGACATTCCGTCAAACAAACAAATCAGAAAGGCAAGGCGCAGGAGGCACCTTGCCTTGAGGATGGCAATTAAACGCGATCAGCCTTGCGGCGGGTGAGGTCTGCCTCTTCAGCCGTATCGCTTCGCCGCCTGTACTTAGCGGCGTGCCACCGGCGGCACATAGTGCTCGAGGTTTGGCGCCGGGAACCGCACCGTCTCGCCGGTCTCCGCCGATTTGTAGAGCCCCATCATCATTTCCACGACCGCAAGACCGTCGTGGAAGGTTTCCAGCGGGGTCTCGCCTTTGCGGAAACACTCGGTCATGTGGCGGTTCTCGTCGGTGTAGCCATAGACGCCGGCTTCATCCTCCAGCACCGGCATCAGGCCCTGCTCGGCATTCTGCTTCTCGACGAGGTCCTCGCCTTCCGACCCCTGCACCGCACGCGACATGAATATCTTCAGACCGGTGCCGAGTGAATTGAATTCCATTGCATATTCGGGGCCGAGCAGTTCGAGCTGGATGCGCAGGCCGGCGCCGACATAGGCCCAGGACGTGGTGGCTTCGATCATCAGTTCGTTGCCGGCCTCGTCCTCCAGCGCCACCACGCCACGCGCAAAATCTTCAGAGGGATGGTTGCGGTAGTCGACACCGGAGCCGAAGCGGCGGGCGAGCTCGTCTGCGTAATGCGGCCGGGTCCATTTGAGGTTGGCAACGGTTCCGTTCACCGATTTGACCTTCAGCGAACCGCGTGCCGCGCCGGGCGCCGTCAGCAGATGACGCGCGACCTCGAGGCTGTGGCACATCATGTCCGACAGCACGCCGCCGCCCTGCTTGTCGCCTTGCCAGAACCATGCCTCGTGCGGGCCGGAATGCTCTTCGGCAGCACGGGCGAGATAGGGGCGGCCGGTGGTCGATGCGGCACGCCGCCAGATGATCTCCTTGCCGCGGATGACCGGCGTCGCAAACACCTGGTTTTCGAGATAGCCGTGGTTCAGTCCCGCGTCTTCGGCCAGCCTCAGCATTTCGCGCGCTTCGGCAACGGTGCGCGCCAGCGGCTTTTCGCATGCAACCGCGAACACCCTGGATCGGCCGGCCTTGATCTCCGCGTGCAGCGTGCGCATGACGTCGAGGCGCGTGTAGTTCGGCGATAGGATCCACACGGCGTCGAGCGTCGGATCGCCGAGCAGGCTTTCCAGGCTGTCGTGGTTCCTGCAGTCGCCGAGACCGATCTCTTCCGCCAGCCTGACGAAGTGTTCGCGCTTTTCGTTGCTGCGGCTGTAGACGCCGACGACGTCGATGTTGCGCACGCCGACCAGCGACTTCAGATGGAACTGGGCGATGAAGCCCGTGCCCACGAATCCGACGCGCAATCTCTCCTTCGGCAACTGTGCCATGGTCGTCCTTCCTGTTTTTGTCTTTCAGATTGATTTGGGCCGGGCGGTCGAGCCGCGGATCTGCAGCATTGTCGGCATCTCCAGCGTTTCGGCCTCGATTTCTTCTCCGGCCAGCACCCGCAGCAGGCGCCGCATCGCTTCCTGGCCGATCTCGGCGCGCGGCTGGCGCACGGTTGTCAGCGGTGGATAATAGGCCTGGCTGAGGAACAGGTCGTCGAAGCCGACCACGGAAATGTCCCCCGGTACGTCGAGGCCCAGCCTGCGCAACTCGTTGATAGCACCGAAGGCCATTTCGTCGTTGGCGACAAACAGTGCGGTTGGCCGGTCGGGCCGCTCGAACAGCGCGCGGCACAGTGTTTCGCCCGAATGCAGCAGATAGTCGCCGATGGGCTCGTAGCCGTCCGGTATAGGCAATCTGGCCGCCTGCATGGCCTGGCGAAATCCATCACGGCGGCGAACCGCCATGATTTCAGGGATGGGGCCGCAGATATGGGCGATCGCACGATGGCCGAGCCCGATCAGGTGTTCGACCGCGCTGCGCGAGGCACCGAGATTGTCGATCTGCACATGCGGCAGCCCCATGCCTTCGATCGTTTCCAGCGCCACCACCACCGGCAGGCCCTGGAGGTGTGATCGACTTTCCTCGGGCGACCAGGGCAATTTGCCAGTGATCAGGATCATGCCGTCGGCATGACCGTCGCGCAGCATGTCGAAATATTCGACCTCGCGTTCGGCGTTGTTTTCGGTGTTGCCCATCAGGACCGAATAGCCGGCGGCGCGCGCGGTCGCTTCGACGCCCTTCATGATCTCGAGATAGAAGGGGTTGCCGACGTCGCGCACCACCATCAGCACGGCCATGGATTTCTGGGTGCGCAGGTTGCGGGCGCTGACATTGGGCCGGTAGTTCAGCATCTGCGCCACTTCGCGGATGCGCGACAACGTCGGCTCGGCCACGAGGCCCGTGTCGGAAAGCGCGCGAGAGACCGTAGCGGGGGAAACGCCGGCGCGCGCGGCGATGTCCTTGATCTTGGCGGGTCCCGACATCCTGGTCAGCCCCGCATCGCCTTGGCGCGTCCATAGAACAGCATCAGCGCCACCAGCGTTGCGCCGAAAACCATCTGCCGGCCGGCCTCATCGATATGGACCGTGGTCAGGATGCTCTGGAGCAGAACCAGCAGCACGGCGCCAGCCATCGTGCCGGTGTAGCCGCCCTTGCCACCTGAGAGCGGCGTGCCACCGAGTACCACAGCGATGATCGAGGGCAGCATGTACTGTTCGCCGACATTGGCGAAGGAGGAGCCGGAATAGCCGAGCAGGCACATGCCGGCGATGGCCGCGAAAACCCCGGAGAGCATGAACAGCGCGACGCGAGTTGTTTTCACCGGAACCCCGGCCATGAAGGCTGCCTGCTCGTTGGAGCCGATCGCATAGACGCGGTAGCCGAACACCGTGCGGCGCAGCAGGAACGCCATGGCGAGCCCGATCAGCAGCCACAGCCAGATGATGCCGGGCAGGCCGAGCAGGAACGGTTTGACGACGAAATCAGAGAGACCGGGGGCTGCGCGGCCGGAGGGGATACCGTTGCGGATCACCACAAGAAGACCCTGCAGCACGCCAAGCATGCCAAGCGTCATCACCAGCGGTGGAATGCGCAGCAGCGTCACGCCGACACCGTTGATGAGGCCGAACAGGGCGCCGACGACGATGCAGACCAGGATTGCCGGCAGGATGCCGCCATCGGTGCCGTTCATGACATTGCCGGCCAGGATCGCAGCCAGCGAGACGATGCCGCCGACCGACAGATCTATGCCTTCACGTCCACCAAGGATGACGAGGTTCTGGCCGGCCGCGACGATGCCGAGCAGGGCGGCGACGATCAGCAACCTCAGGATCTGCCCCGGCGAGGCGAAGCCCGGCGACAGCCATTCGCCGACGGCAAGCAGCAGCACGATCAGGATGAGTGCCACCACGAGCGGTTTCTTCAGGAAAGCCAGAGCGGCGTTCGCGGTTGGCTTGGAGGGGAGGGCGTCGGTGCTCATGCCCGTGCTCCGCGGCTGACGAGGATGCCGGTCATCAGGGCCAGCAGGATGGCAAGGCCCTGCACGAAGTTCTGCCATTCCGAAGGCGTACCGACAAAGAAGACAAGCGCGTTGATGAGGCCGATGATGAGCGCGCCGATCAGGGACCCCGTCACCGTGCCGAAACCGCCTGCCAGTGCCGAGCCGCCCAGAACCACGGCGGCGACTGAATAAAGCGTCATCTTGCCGCCGACCAGCGGATCACCGCTCGCGGTGTCGCCGGTAATGCAGAGCGCGGCGAGTGCCGCGAAGAGACCGCAGAAAACGTAACCCTTGATGCGGATTACAGTTACCGGCAGTCCGCTCTGGAACGCCGCCTGCTGGTCGTCGCCGACCGCCAGCATCTGCGTGGTCAAGCGCATGCGCATCAGGACGGCGAGCAGGACTGCCACTGCGGCGACGGCATAAAACACGAAAGGAATGCCCAGGAAACGGCCGCCATAGGTCGTCCAATAGGCTTCGGGAGCCGGTGTGCCGGCCACCGGCAACACGGTCAGCGCCAGGCCGGTGAAGAAGATGGAGGTTGCGAAGGTGGCGACGATCGCTTGCAGTCTCAGTCCGGCAACGACGATGCCGTTGATCAGCCCGCAGGCCAGCCCGATCAGTGCGCCGGCCAGGCAGGCCGCGATGACGGCGAAACCGTCGCCGCCCCATTTCTGCATCAGCACGATCACCGAGACATTGACCAGCGACACGATGCTGCCGGCAGACAGGTCGATGTCGCCGGAAAAGACGACATAGGTCTGCGCCACCGCCAGCATCATCAGCGCCAGATAGGTCGAGACGAGCCCCGTCATCGAGCGGAAGCTCAGACTGCGCGGCTCGAAGATGCCGTTGAGTGCCAAAAGCAGGATGAGGATGATCAGGGCCGGCACGAAAGGATAGCGACGGATCAGGCGACCAAGGCCGCCGGCACCGGTCTGGGTGGCTGCGTTGCTCATCAGGCAGCCTCATATGCGGCGTGATAAAGATTGTAGCGGGTTCGGTCTTCGCCCTGCAGTTCGCGCGTCACCACGCCTGAATTGAAGACCAGGATACGATCGGCATTGGCAAGCAATTCGGCGTCCTCGGAGGAATAAAGCACGATACCCATGCCTTCCGCGGCGAGCGAGCGGATGAGCTGGAAAAGATCCGACTTTGCGGCAAGGTCGATGCCTTTGGTCGGGTCGTCGAGCAGCAGGATCGCGGGGCGATCGATCAGCCAGCGTGCGATCACCACCTTTTGCTGGTTGCCGCCGGACAGCGAATTCACCGGCTGGCCGATATCCTGGAATTTGGTCTTCAGTGCCTTCAGCGGGCCGTCGGCAAGGGTTGTGAGAGCGCCCGGGCGAGCAAGATGCAGCCTGTTGCGCAGGAAGTGGATCGGGGTGACATTTTCCAGGATCGGCCGGCCGGTCAAGGTGCCGTCGCGGCCGCGGTCGCCGGAGACATAGGCGATACCGTTGCGGATGGCCTCGGCCGGGGTGCGTGCAGCGCAGGCCTTGCTACTGACCTCGATCGTTCCCGCGTTGTGGGCCAGTGCGCCGAAAATGGCGCGCAGGACAGACGATTGGCCCTGGCCGTGCAGTCCGCCGAAACCGAGGATCTCACCCTTGCCAACGCTGAAGGAAACATCGCGGAAGCCGGTGCCACCGAGATTGGCTACGGACAGCATCGGTTCGCCGGCGGCCACCGGGACTGGCGGCTTGCTTTCGGCCGCCAGCGCCTCGCGTTCGCCCACCATCTGGCGGATCACCTGATCGGCGCTGGTCTCGGCGATCGCGGAGGAGGCGACGGTGGCACCGTCGCGAATGACGGTGACCCGGTCGCCGATCGAGAAGATCTCGTCCATGCGGTGCGAGATGAACACCATGGCGCGGCCTTCCTGTTTCAGGCGACGCAGGATCTCGAAGAAACGATCGACCTGGGCGCGGTCAAGCGCGGACGTCGGTTCATCGAAAATGAGGATTGGGGCCTCGCTGGCGAGTGCCTTCATGATCTCGACCAGCTGACGCTGGTCGGCGCGCAGCCTGTCTACGGTCACATCGGCGGCAAAGCCTTCGCCGGCAACGTCCTGGAATTCAGCGATGATCCGGGCGGTCCGTTCTTCCAGTTCGGCCCGGTCGACGAAGATGCCACCCTTCACCGGCATTGCCGGCAGCAGGATGTTTTCGGCGACCGTGCGACGGGCAGCCAGGCTGAGTTCCTGGTAGAAGATGCCGATGCCGAGTGCCCGCGCCGCACGAGGGCCGTCGATGGTGACAGGCTTTCCGTCCAGCAGCACGTCGCCGGCATCCGGCTTCACACTGCCGGCGACGATCTTGCACAGCGTGCTTTTGCCCGATCCGTTCGAGCCGATCAGCACATGCACTTCGCCAGGTCTGAGATGCAGGTCGCCGCGGCTCAGCGCGACCGTTGCGCCATAGGCCTTGCGCGCGCCGCGAACAATGAGTTCGGACATCGAAGCCGTTCCTTCGGCTATCGGGGAGAGCCCCGGATGATCAGCTTACTTGAAAAATCGTCCCGGGTCCGCCCGGCGCACAAGCTGCCGGGCGGAGGTCCTGAGACCTTCTATTTGAAGAGCTTTTCGGCGTCTTCGATCGAAAGCTGGCTGGTGAAAGAGTAGTAGCCGGGCTTGCCGTCCACGGCCTTAACCGCGTCATCGAGGTTCTTGTTGTCGATGAACGGGATCGGCAGATACATGGCATTGCCGTACTGACCGGCCGTCGCCGGTTCTTTCAGTTCCTTGCCCTGCAGCATCAGCACGGCGACGTTGAGCGCGCTGGCCATGACGCCGGGCGGATTCACCGAGGCCCCGGAATTCAGCTTGTCCTTCTTCCAGAGGTCGATGAAGTCCTTACGGATTTCGCCGGTCGCGGCGATCGACGACTGCTTGTTGGCATCGATGATCGACTTCCAGGCGCCTGCAGCCATGCCATCCTGCACCCAGACCCCGGTGATGTCGGGATAGGTGGCGAGCAGGTTCTGCATGGCCTGTTGGCCCTGCGCCTGATCCCAGTTGGCATTCACTTCGTTGACGATCTTGATGTCGGGATACTGACCGAACACTTCCTTGTAGCCGGCAACGCGCATCTCATTGGCTGGATGACCGGCAACGCCGTTGATGGCGACGACATTGCCCTTGCCACCAAGCGTCTCGGCCAGCCATTTGGCGCCGGCAGCGCCCCACGCCTTCTGGTCGATGCCGACATAGGTAGCGTCCTTGGAGGACACTTCGGCGTCGGTTGCGATCACCATGATGCCGGCGTCCTTCGCCTGCTTGAAGATCGGGTCGAATGCGGTCGGGCTGTTCGGATTGATGATGATGGCGTTGACGCCCTGGCTCATGAAATTGCGCACCTGCGCGATCTGACCGGGCACGTCGACATTGGCGCTCTGCACCACGACTTCGACATTGACGCCCTTGTCCTTCCAGGCGGCAGCCGCGGCCTGTGCCTCTTCGATCATCTGCGTGCGCCATTCGGAACCGACCCAGCCGTTGGAAAGGCCAATCTTGAAATCCGCTGCGTAGGTGGAAAATGCCGATACGGCCAGCGCAGTGGTGGCCGTCAAAGCTAATACGATCGCCTTCTTCATTATTGATCCTCCCTGAGTGCGACAATGCGACAGTATCAGGAATGAAATCGATTTCAATAGCGGTTTCACGGCTTTCCGGCGCGAATTTCGGCGTCTGATGATCAGATTGGAGAAGCGGATGAAGGCGCTGTCGCGTGCCAGGCGAGACAGCGCTTCGCTTTACCTGGCGTCGATGAAGTCGAGCACTGCCTTGTTGTATTCGTCGGGCGCCTGCAGCATCGCGAAGTGGCTGGCATCGGGCAGGATGATTTCGGTCGCGCCGGGGATCATCCTGGCCATGGCATCGGTGTGCTCGCGCTTGATCGCCTCGTCATGGTCGCCGGCAACGATGGCGATCGACGTGGTGATCCTGGAGAGCTGTTCCTTGTTCCAGTTCGGCTGCGTCTCCCACATCTTGCTGATCTGGCCGATGAACGCGTCGTACTGGTCCGGCGTCCTGGACAGTTTTTTGTAGTCACGGCCGGAGCGCTCGATATAGGCGGCGAAGGTCTTGTTGGTCAGCACGCCCGGATCGACGCCGTCCGTGGTGACGTTGGCGGCCTGCGCAAACACCCGCGTCAGCCGCTCGGGGTGGTTCATGGCGAGGTCTATGCCGATGATGCCGCCGTCGCTCCAGCCGACCAGTGCCGTCTTGTCGATCTTGAGGTGGTGGAGCAGGGCAACGTAGTCCGATGCCATGAGGTCGTAGCCGAACGGCTCTTCCGTGCGGGTCGAGCGACCGTGGCCGCGGCTGTCGGCAACGATCACCTTGTGCGTCTTGGCCAGCTCCGTCACCTGGTTCGACCAGATGTCGGCGTGGCCGAGTCCGCCATGGATCAGCAGCACCGGATCGCCCTTGCCGTAAACGGCGTAGTACATCTGGATACCGTTGACGGGCGCATAGCCGCTTTCGTCGGCCTTGGGCATCGGCGCCGGCTCGGGCAAGGTCTGCCAGCGTTCTTCGGCATGGGCTACGCCGGCAAACAGCAGCAAGACAGCAACGGTCAGGGCAGTCCACAAACGCGACATCGGGGCGATCCTCCAGAAGGGAAGGCGAGATCAACTCCCTTACCTCCAGAAAAGTCAACAGCGACGGCAGCGCCGTCGCTGTTGATGAATGCCAGCATGGAGGGTTGGATTCAGGCGTCTTCTTCGACGAACACTTCCTCGCGCTTCTTGCGCACCGACGGCAACAGCACGACCACCAGGACCAGGGCGGCGGCCAGCAGCAGGATGGCGCTGATCGGCCTGGTGACGAAGATCGTCGGATCGCCGCGCGACAGGATCATGGCCCGGCGCAGGTTTTCCTCGAACAGCGGACCGAGCACGAAGCCGAGCAGCAGCGGAGCGGGTTCGCAGCGCAGCTTGGCGAGCACGTAGCCGACGAAGCCGAAGAAGGCGACCGAGTAGAGATCCCACGCGCTCGACTTCACTGAATAGACGCCGATCGCCGAGAACGCCATGATCGCCGGGAACAGCACCTGATACGGCACGGTGAGCAGTCTTACCCACAGCCCGATCAACGGCAGGTTGAGCACGATCAGCATCAGGTTGCCGATCCACATCGAGGCGATCAGCCCCCAGAACAGCGCCGGCCGTTCGGCGGCGACGTCGGGTCCGGGCACGATGCCCTGGATGATCATTGCGCCGATCATCAGCGCCATCACCGGGTTTGCGGGGATGCCCAGCGTCAGCATCGGGATGAACGAGGTCTGTGCCGCGGCGTTGTTGGCCGATTCCGGCCCTGCCACGCCTTCGATCGCACCCTTGCCGAATTCCTCCGGGTTCCTGGCGACACGCTTTTCCAGCGTGTAGGAGGCGAAAGAGGCAAGGATGGCGCCGCCGCCGGGCAGGATGCCCAGCACCGAACCAAGCCCGGTGCCGCGCAGCACGGGAGCCGCCATGCGCCGGAAATCCTCCCGTGTCGGCATCAATCCGGTCACCTTGCGGATCATCACCGAGCGGTCATGCTCGTTCTCGAGATTGCGCAGTATCTCGGCTACGCCGAAGACACCCACCGCCACCGCGACAAAGTTGAGGCCATCGGCGAACTCGCGGATGCCGAGGGTGAAGCGGGGCGTACCCTCGAAAATGTCCGAGCCGACCAGGCCGAGCAGGAGGCCGAGCACCACCATGGCCAGTGCCTTGATCACCGAACCATGGGCGAGCGCGATCGAAGACACCAGTCCGACGACCATCAACGAGAAGTATTCGGCTGAACCGAACTGCAGTGCGATCTTCGTCAGCGGCGGTGCAAACAGCGCGACCAGGAAGGTTGCCACCGTGCCGGCGAAGAAGGAACCGAGTGCGGCAGTGGCAAGTGCTGCTCCCGCGCGGCCGTTGCGCGCCATCTGGTAGCCGTCGATGGCGGTGACGGCCGAGGAGGACTCGCCCGGCATGTTGATCAGGATGGCCGTGGTGGAGCCGCCGTACTGGGCGCCGTAATAGATGCCTGCCAGCATGATCAGCGACGAAACCGGATCGCCGATCTGGAAGGTGACCGGCAACAGCATGGCAATGGTCGCGGTTGCGCCAATGCCGGGCAGCACGCCGATCAGCGTGCCGAGAAGGACGCCGACCAGGCAGAAAATCAGGTTCCACAGCGTGGAGGCCGTGACGAACCCGAGCGCGAGATTATCGAAAAGCTCCATGGCTCAGGCTCCGAACCAGGCCAGCCACGGACCGAACCGTTGGAACGGCAAGCCGAGTGCATAGCTGAACACGAAGGTGGAGAAGATGGTAAGCGCCAGCGCCACGATGATCGCGGTACCCGGCCGCATCCGCTGCGAGGCGAAGGCTGCGATCAGTGCGGTGATGAACAGCGACGGCACGAAACCGAGGCCGCGTACTGTGAGCCCGAAGAAGATCGGCGCCGGCAGGATGAAGAACATGCCACGCCAGGCGATCGCGCCGATCGGTTCGCCGGCGACGCGGGTAGCCTGGATGGCGATGATGGCGCCGAGCACGATCAGGATGCCTGACAGGACGAGCGGGAAATAACCCGGTCCCATGCGAAAGGCAGTGCCGATCTCCTGGCCGAGTGACTGGTAGCCGAAGAACAGGCCGGCGGCGACGAAGATCGCCCCGCACGCGCCGTTCGTCGGATCGATGGAAAGCTTGTTCACGGTTCCCTCCAGAGGCCTGACGCAAGACTTTGCTTCATGCGGCCGCATGCATCTTCAGTCCGAGCAAGACGGCCGGCAAGGTGAAAGCCGGACGAGGGATGCTCGTCCGGCCTTTCGAAGTGTCAGTCTGCGTATTGGCCGGCAGCCTCGATCACCGGCTTCCAGCGGGCGACTTCGCTCTCCAGCTTGGCCTTGAGCGCTGCCGGCGTGGCGTCGGCCTCGGGCGAAGGCTTGGTGCCGAGTTCTGCGAAGCGGGCGATGACGTTCTCATCCTTCAGCGCCTTCTGCAGCGACTTGCTGAGCTTGTCGAGCACTTCCGGCGGCGTGCCTTTCGGCGCGTAGAGGCCGTGCCAGATGCCGACCTGGAAGCCCGGCAGGCCAGCTTCCTCGGTGGTCGGGATGTTGGGCAGCACGTCGAGACGGGCAGGCGAGGTGACGGCGTAGGCCTTGATCGTGCCGCCCTGGATCTGCTTGGTCGTGTTGGTGGTCTGGTCGCACATGATGTCGACCTGGCCGCCGAGCAGGTCGGTCATTGCCGGGCCAGTGCCCTTGTACGGCACCGTCACGAACTGCGTCTGGATGGCGTTCATGAACATCATGCCGCAAAGATGCGAGGCGGCACCGATGCCGGCATTGGCAAGCGTCACCTTGTCCTTGTTGGCCTTGACGTAGTCGATCAGGCCCTTGAGATCAGCGGGCTCGAAATCCTTGCGCGTGACGATCGTCATCGGCACTTCGGTGACCAGACCGACATAGTCGAACGCATTCAGCGTGTCGTAGGCGAGCTTGCGGTAGAGCGTGGCGCTGGTGGCCATGCCGATATGATGCAGGAGCAGCGTGTAGCCATCGGGATCGGCTTCGGCGACGCGGGCTGCACCTAGCGTGCCACCGGCACCGCCAACATTTTCCACGATCAGCTGCTGGCCGAGGTCCTTGGACATCGACTCGGCGACCAGACGGGTGACCGTGTCGGTCGGGCCGCCGGCGGCGAACGGCACGATCACGGTGATCGTCTTGTCGGGATAGGTCTGTGCCACGGCAGAGCTCGCCAGAACGGCAAAGGTCGCAGCCGTCGCCAGCGAGGCGATAAGCTTCTTCATGAAATCCTCCCAAATCGTCGTTTAGAGCGTTTCCGTTTTCGACGGAAACGCTCCGTTCCCTTGTTTCACGCAATTCCGGACGGAAAACCGCTACGCACTTTTCCTAGAATTGCTCTGGCGCAGGTCTCCTCCAGCGCCGGAACGGATGGCCGATAGGAGAAGCCTCCGTTGCGTTAAGCAATGTCCGAATGCGCAAAAATGTCGGCATTCGTCCTCAACTGTCCGAACAATGGGTGGAAATCGTAACATTGAGGCTCGGGCGTGGGTGGTTTCCCACACATCGGCCTAGTCCGCCGGCTCCGGCGCACCAAGCTGCTTCTTGTCGAGTCCATAGCGCTGCATCTTTTCGTAGAGCGTCTTGCGCGAGATTCCGAGCTGTTCGTAAACCGGCTTGCGGCTTCCGCCATGCGCGACAAGGGCGGCCGAGATGATGTCCTTTTCGAACTCTGCGACGCGATCCGCCAGGCGCAGGTCAGCATTGGCGGATTCGGCCGTCTGTGCGCCGGCGTCCGGGCTCAGCCCCAGCACGAACCGGTCCGCGGCATTCCTGAGTTCGCGCACATTGCCGGGCCAATCCCGCCCGGCGATGTCTGCGATGACATGCGGCGCCACGTCGACATCGTCGCGGCGGTAGCGCCCGGCGGCTTCGCGCACCAGCTGCAGGAAAAGCAGGGGGACGTCCTCACGCCGGGCGACAAGCGCCGGCATTCTCAGCGTTACCACGTTGAGGTGGTAGAGCAGGTCGGCACGGAAGCGTCCTGCCGCGACTTCGTCATCGAGGTCGACCTTGCTGGTGGCGATGAAACGCACGTCGAGCGGGATCGGTTCGTTGGAGCCCAGCCGGTAGATGACACGGTCCTGTATGACGCGCAGCAGCTTTGCCTGCAGGTCGACGGGCATCGAGCCGATCTCGTCGAGGAGCACAGTACCACCCCTGGCGTGCTCGAACTTGCCGAAGCGTGGCCGCAAGGCGCCTGGGAAAGCGCCCGCCTCATGGCCAAACAATTCGCTTTCGATCAGCGTGGCTGGGAGAGCCGCGCAATTGATGGCGATGAAAGGTCTGGTTGCGCGGCCGCTGATGTCGTGCAGCGCGCGTGCCGCCACCTCCTTGCCGGTGCCGGTATCGCCGATCACCAGAATGTCCGCATCGGTGGCTGCGATGGCCCGAAGCTTGTAGCGCAGCTCGACCATCACCTGGGTGCGGCCCGGCAGGCGGGTCTCGAGGTCGTCGTTCTTGCCGGCCGCTGCGCGTAACTGGCGATTTTCAAGCACGAGGCTGCGCCGGTCGATGGCGCGCCCCGCCATTTCGATCAGGTGCTGCACGACATACGGCTTTTCCAGGAAGTCGTAGGCGCCCTCGCGCATTGCACGCACGGCGAGCTGAACGTCGCCGTGGCCGGTGACGAGGATGACGGGAATGTCGGCATCGATTTCGCGAATGCGGGCAAGAAGCGTCATTCCGTCCATTCCGGGCATGCGAATGTCGGATACCACGACGCCGTTGAAGCCTGGTGTGATGAAATCGAGCGCGCGCTCCGCAGAAGCGCATTCCTGCAGCGCAAGTCCGGCAAGATCGAGCGATTGGGCTGCCGCCCGGCGCGGCTCTTCCTCGTCGTCGACGAGCAGTACGATAGGCGGCTTCATTCGGCCGCCTCGCGCACCGTGTTGCGCATGGCTTCGAGTTCGATTGTGAACAGCGCACCACCCTCGGGATGATTCAGGACGGCAAGGCTTCCACCGAAGTCCTTGATGATGTTGTAGGAAATCGAAAGTCCGAGACCCAGTCCTTTGCCGACGCCTTTTGTCGAGAAGAACGGATCGAATATCCGTTCCGCGATGGCATCGGCAACACCCGGGCCATGATCGCGAACAGTGACCAGCACTCTGCCAGCCTTGCGGCGCGCCTGCAGTTCGATGCGCCTGTCGGGCAGGCCTTCCACGGCGTCAGCCGCGTTGGTGATGATGTTGACCAGCACCTGCTGCAGTCGGACGGAACCTGCCTTGACCATCAGCGGCGCGCGACCGAGGTCGACAAGCAGCGTCGCATCGGCCGCCTTGAGGCGCCAGGCAACGATTTCCTGTGTATCGTGCACCACATCCGCCAGATCGATCGCGCCGAGTTTTTCGTTCGGCTTGCGTGCGAAGTTGCGAAGGTGACGGCTGATCGAGGCCATGCGGTCGGCGAGACCCGAAATGCGCGCAACGTTGTCGCGCGCCTCGGTGACACGGTTGCGCTCGATGAGGACGGCAGCGTTGTCGGCATAGGTTTTCACCGCCGCCAGCGGTTGATTGAACTCATGCGACAGCGCCGCCGACATTTGCCCAAGCGCCGCCAGCTTGCCGGCCTGGATGAGATCGGCCTGTGTCTGCCGCAGTTGCTGTTCTGTCGTGCGTCGCTCGGCAACTTCGGTTTCGAGGCGCGTGTTGACCAGCGCAAGGTCGTGCGTGCGCTCTTCGACGCGACGCTCCAGCTCTTCCCGGGCAAAACGCTGCATCTCCATGCGCTCGGTCAGCCGGGCCCGCCGCTGCAACAGGACAAAGCCGGCCAGGGCAGCAAGGCCCAGCGTCAGCAGAGCCGCGGCCACTGTCGTCAAGGCCTGGGTGCGTGCGGAGCGGGTATCCAGCAACACGTTGATCGTCCAGCCGGCATCCGGCATGGCCTCGGACAGCACCAGATATTCGCTCTGCTGCCTGTCGAAGTTGACGGTCATCAGCGAAAGTCGGTTTTCGAAATTTCCGCGCGTGACCGGCAGCTCGCGCAGCGAGGCGTTCGCGTAACGCCGCGAAGCGGCCGTACGTGCGAGCCGCTCAGGGGTCAACGGCAGCAGGCTGGTGTAGAGCCATTCCGGGCGCTCTGCCATGAAGATGATGCCTTCGGGATCGGTGACGATGATCTCGTCGTCGCCGCCAAGCCAGGATGCCTCGATGGCGTCGACCTCGACCTTGAACACCACGACGCCACGGATGGCATCGCCGACATGCACGGGAGCCGAAAAATAGTAGCCGCGCTTCAGCGAAGTGGTGCCGAGTGCGAAGAAGCGGCCGCGCTTTCCTTCGATCGCATCCTGGAAATAGGGACGATAGGAGAAATTCTCGCCGACGAAGCTGATCGGCCGGTCGAAATTGCTGGCCACGATCGTCACGCCATCCGGGCCGATGACATAGATGTCGGAGGACTGCAGCAAGGCATTGATCTGTTTGAGGTAAAGGTCGCCCCGGGCACGAAGCTTAGGGTTGCCGGGATCCGCCAGCAACTCCTTGATGTCGTCATTGTCGGCGATCAGGGACGGGAGCGGCTCGAAGCGATTGAGCTGTCCTTGCAAGGCAGCAACCGCCAGCCGCAATGTGGTCTTGCCTCGCGATGCCGCCTGATCGAGATAAGCACGTGTCGCGAAGTTGCTGCCATAGATGGCGAGCGCCGCCGTCAGAGCAGCCAGAAGCGCAATCCAGAACCAGCGTCTGTTGGAAGATAGCTTGAACATCAGCATCGCCGGTTGACCCGCAAGCAGTATAGCCGGCGTGCCGTCTTGTACAACGGATCGGTAGACCGTGAGACGAGAAGTTGTCGCGGGCGCATTTCGGCACACCCGCTGTTCCCGCAAAGGCATTGGATGATCGATCGGCAGTTCCGATATCCAAATCCCTGTGGATGCCAGGACAACGGAGCGTGCCATGACGAACGGACCTGATGACTTGTCTGCAAACCTCACCGCAACACTGATCGGCGGTCCGACCGCCCTGATCAACATCGGCGGTCTCAATCTCCTCACCGATCCGGCATTCGACACGCCGCAGGCCTATGATGGCGGGGTGCGCCTGGTGAAACTGACCGGTCCGGCGCTTGGACCGGATCAGCTGCCGCCCATCGATGCCGTTCTTCTCAGCCACGACCAGCATTTCGACAATCTCGATCATGCAGGTCGCGCCTTCCTGCCGAAAGCTGGCCGCGTGCTGACGACCAAGGTGGGGGCCGAGCGCCTGGGAAATCTCGCCGAAGGTCTCGAACCCTGGCAGAGCGTGGACATCCAGACCCCGCAGGGGAAGCGGCTGGTGATCACGGCCGCTCCCGCTCGGCACGGCCCGCACGGTTTCGAGCCGATCAGTGGCGATGTCATCGGCTTCGTCATCTCGTTCGGCGATGAGAAGGGACCGAGCATCTATGTTTCCGGCGACACTGTCTGGTTCGAAGGCGTTGCGGAAGTCGCCCGGCGCTTCGACGTGCGCCTGGCAGTGCTGTTCACCGGCTCCGCCAAGCCGCGTGGTGCTTTCCATGTCACCATGGATGCCAATGATGCGATCGAAGCAGCCGCGGCCTTCGAGAAGGCGACCATTGTCGCCATACACAATGAGGGCTGGGAGCATTTCACCGAAACGCAGGAACAACTCGCCCACGCCTTCAAGGCTTTGGGTATTGCCGACCGCCTGAAGGTGCTGGAGAAAGGCAAGCCAACTGAATTTGCAGTTTAGCTTCAGTTCTTTGGCGTGATTTCCTGACTCACTGTCTCACGCAACCTTTCGACGTGATGTCGTGTGAGACGGAGGCGTGCACTCAAATGAGCCGTTAGCTTGTCATCATCGAACTGGTTTCCCGCCGGCAGTTTTGCCAGAGTGGGAAATTCAGTGCGATCGACGGAAGCGAAACGTGATTCCAGCAACATTCCCCCGACCCAAACCCTGGACCGAGATGGCGACACGGCTTGTCGATGTCGCCACCGGACGCAAGCCGGCCGACCTGGTGGTGCGCAATGGTCGCTGGGTCAATGTTCACTCCGGTGAGATTATCGCCGGCACCGACATTGCGGTGATTGGTGGTCGTTTCGCTTACTGCGGTCCTGATGCTTCCCACGCCATCGGGCCGGATACCGTGGTGGTCGACGCTGGCGGGCGTTATCTGGTGCCCGGCCTGTGCGACGCGCATATGCATGTCGAGAGCGGCATGGTGACCGTCACCGAATTCAGCCGGGCCGTGATTCCGCACGGCACCACCTCGATGTTCATCGACCCCCACGAGATCGCCAACGTGCTTGGCTTGCCTGGGGTGCGGCTGATGCATGACGAGGCGCTGGCCATGCCGATCAACGTGCATGTCCAGATGCCGTCTTGCGTGCCTTCCGCGCCGGGGCTGGAAAATGCTGGCGCGGTGCTTACCGTCGACGACGTCGCCGAGGCGATGACCTGGGAGAACATCATCGGGCTGGGCGAAGTCATGAACTTTCCCGGCGTGGCGGCCAACAATCCGGTCATGTCGGGCGAGATTGCAGCCACCGTCAGGGCCGGCAAGACCGTGGGCGGCCACTATGCTTCGCCGGACCTCGGCCTGCCGTTCCACGGCTATGTCGCCGGTGGACCGGAGGACGACCACGAAGGCACGCGTGCCGAGGACGCCATCGCCCGCGTGCGCCAGGGCATGAAGGCGATGCTCAGGCTCGGTTCCGCCTGGTACGATGTCGCCGAACAGATCAGGGCCGTGACGGAGCAGGGGATCGATCCGCGCAACTTCATCCTGTGCACCGACGACAGCCACTCCGGCACGCTGGTGAATGACGGCCACATGGACCGCGTCGTCAGGCACGCCATTCAACAGGGCCTGAAGCCGGTGACGGCGATCCAGATGGTGACGATCAACACCGCCCAGCATTTCCGGCTGGAGCGCGAGATCGGCTCGATCGCACCGGGACGGCTGGCTGATTTCCTGATCGTGTCCAATCTCGCCGAGATGACCATCGACGAGGTCTATGGCCGTGGCGTGCGGCTGGCGGCGAACGGCAGGCTGGAGGCCGATATTCCGGCCTATGACTATCCCGCCAGCGCCAAGAACACGGTGAAGCTCGGCAAGCAGCTTGCCGCTGCCGATTTCGACATCAAGGCGCCGGAGGGCGCCAACAAGGTGCGCGCCCGTGTCATCGGCGTCATCGAGAACCAGGCGCCGACCCGCGCGCTGGAGGCGGACCTTGCGGTCGAGGATGGCCTGGTCGCCATCGACCGGGCAGGCGATGTTTGCCAGATCGCGCTGGTCGAGCGCCATCGCGGCACTGGTGGCGTCACCAACGCCTTCGTGTCGGGCTTCGGTTACGTCGAGGACTGCGCGATGGCTTCATCGGTGGCGCATGACAGCCATCACATCATCGTCGTCGGCACCAACAAGCAGGATATGGCGCTCGCCGCCAACCGGCTCGCCGAGGTCGGAGGTGGTGTGGTGCTCTACTCGAAGGGCAAGGAACTGGCGCTGGTCGAAATGCCGATCGCCGGCCTGATGTCCGATGAGCGCGCCGAGATCGTAGCCGCCAAGGCCGAGAAACTGACCGAAGCGATGCGCAAGATGGGCTGTTCGCTGAACAACGCCTACATGCAGCACTCGCTTCTGGCACTGGTGGTGATCCCGGAACTGCGCATCTCGGATGTCGGGCTGGTCGACGTCAGGACCTTCGAGAAGGTAGACCTGTTCGTGTGAATAGATCCTGTCAATTCAGCACCACGCCTTCTCCGCTTTCTGCAGCGTTCTCTATCGCAGAAATGACATGGTGAACCGCGACGGCTTCGTCGAAACTCGGTGCGCTGCGTGTTCCGTTGGGTGACGGCTGTCGTTGCCGAGCGGGAACACCTGTCTTTTGCTACAGCAGGCTGAGCAGAGAGCGGAACGCGCGTGCATCCGTATTGACCAGCTTTGATGCCAGGCTGTCGGGATGCTCGGACAGGAAACGTTCCACCAGCCGGAACCCCAGCGCATATCCCGACCAGCCAGGCCGGTCAGCCGTGCCGAAGAACCATGCTTCGTGGTTGTAGTCCGTCTTGTCCCATTCTTGCTCCGCCAGACCAAGGTGGGGCCGGACTTCGTTCATCGGCAGCGACTCCCAGGGCTCAAGCGGCTCCCCATAGAGTTCCTGGGCAAAATGTCCGGCAAGCCCCTCCGAGATGAGCGCTTCCCCGAGAGATGAACCATAGCCTGGCCCGTCCCAGCGGGCGGCGTGATGAAGCTCATGCGCAAACATCCGCTCAAGCGATGCCTCTGCATTGGCTTGCAATGCCGGATTGTCCGGGTCGACCGTCACGAAGATGACGCCGGGTCTTGGCGCATACCCCATATGTCCCTTTTCGGGGACGACCCAGCTTCCGGTCTGCACGATGACGTCCAGAGGCTGGATAGCCATCAACGCTGCTGCTTTCGCATGTGTCTCCAGCAAGCTGCCGCGAAGCCAGTCGCGGTGATGCGTGAGCGCGCCGCGTGCATCGAGGAAGTGAAGCTCCATGGACATGGCAATGAAATCCCAATGACATCCATGCGGGAGGAGCGGCGCACGGTGCGCGTTGCTTTCAGGCGCTATTCTCCGCCGGTGACCACCGTCAACACCTTGAATGGCGTGGTGATGACGATCTGTGCCACGGACCCGACGGCCTGGCCAAGACCGGTGCCAAGCTGTTCGATCGGCTGGTTGCCACCGGGCTCGGCCGCAGCAAGGGCAGCCGGGGTCCGCAACTGCTTGCCGAGCAACTGCACCAGGAGCGGGTTGTCGGCGAACTTCGCGTGGTTCAGCCTGTCGCCGCTCTCGGTCTTGGTCAGGTCGACGACGGTGACGCCGTATTGCGCGAGATCGGAAGCATTGCCGTAGTCGCCGACACGCGGTTTGGCGCCGGAGATGAAAGTCGAAAGCTGCAGCGCGCGGTCATCTGCCGACAGGAGCACGGTGAAGGGCCGGTCTGGTTTGCCGTAGCGCATCATCTGCTTCTTGAAGACGTCGACATCGATGTCCGGGGAGGCGAGCACGACATAGCCGAGCTTGCCGGAAAGGTCGCGGTCTCCGGTGATAGCCAGTTGCCGCAAGGCCTCCATAGCCACCCAGTTGCCCATGGAATGGGCGATGATGTCGATGCTCTTGGCTTTGGTCTTGGCCAGCAATCGCAATGTCGCCTCGAGATCGTCGCGAGCGGCGTTGGCGCTTTCCTTGTCGTAGATGTAGCCGGTGGTCTTGCCGGACGAAGCCCAGGAGAACAGCACAGGCGTGCCGGGATAGTTGGTATCCTGCACGATTTGGGTCAGGCGGTAGACACCGTCATCAAAACCATTGTTATAGCCATGCACGAACACCAGCACGCGTCCGTCGCTGCGGGCGATGTCGGCGCCGACCGCCTGTTCGAATTCCTTGGCGTTGCCGTAGAGTGTGGCGCGGGTGGCGGTGAAGTGCTTGGCCGGATTGCTGTCAGCACGACCCTTGGCCCGTTCGATCTGGCCCACCTGGTGGATCTTGGGCACTGATACGTCGATGCGCGCATATTGCGTGCGCAGCGAGCGCTCGCTGGCAAACACCTGGCGTGGCTCGGTTTTCGCTGCCTCACGCGTGGTTGCGACATAGATGTCGTGGGTGGCGGCGATCGCCGAAGCGGGTGCTTCGATCGCGGTCCTGTTGAGCAGGTCGTGCGTATTGGAACCGGCGCAGCCGGTGGCCGAGAGCGCGATGGCGACGACGAACAATGCCTTCCAGCGCATGAAGCCGATCCTGATGCCTTCGCGCCCGAGCGTGGCGCCTTCGATCTCGAATAGAGGCTGGAGCTGCCCCAGTCCAGATTATTTGAGCCGTGATTTACATCATGCCCAGCTGTTTGATGCGGTCCGTGACGGTACGGTCATTGGCGTAGCCGTCGTCTTCGCGCAGTCGCTGGCCGAGCAGTTTGACCATCTCGGGATTGTCGGCGAACTTGTTGTGATTGAACGAGTCCGTACCTGACTTGGACGACAGGTCCACCACGGTCACACCGTAGTCGGCAAGTTCAGCGGCGTCCTGTAGTCACCGAGACGCGGGCGCGAGCCGGCGAGGATGCCGGAGAGCCGCAGCGCACGATCGTCGTCTGACAGAAGCACGATGAACGGCTTGTCGGGTTTGCCGTAGCGACGCATCTGGCTTTTGAACACGTCGACGTCGATGTCCGGTGAGGCCAGCACCACGTCACCCAGCTTGCCGCTCAGGTTGCGGTCACCGGTGATGGCCAGCTGACGCAAGGCTTCCATCGTTACCCATGTGCCCATGGAGTGCGCCACGATGTCGATGCGGCGTGCGCCCGAACGGGCCAGGGTGCGCAGCGTGACCTCGAGCTGGTCGCGGGCGACGCTGGCGCTCTCGCGATCGTAGACGTAACCGGTGGTCGAGGCGCCGGATGCCCAGGAGAACAGTACCGGCGTGCCGGGATAGCCGGAATCGTTGACGATCTGAGTCAGCCGGTAGACCGCATTGTCGAACGAGGTGTTATATCCGTGCACGAACACCATGGCACGGCCGCCGCGGGCGGCGATATCGGCATTCAACGCAGCTTCGAATTTCGGCTCGGTGTCATAGCCGACCATCTGCGAGGCCATGAAATATTTCGACGGATCATCGGAATTGCCGCGGCTCTTGCGTTCGATCTGGCCGACCTGGTGCGCCTTCGGCACGGTGACGTTGACGCGGGCGTAGTTCAGTGTCGACGAACGGTCACCGTCAAAGCCCTGATTGGGGTCGTCGGAGCGCTTGCGGGTTGTGGTGATGAAGATCGCATGGTTGCCGACGATGTCGGAAACCGACGCCGTCACCATGGCGCTGCCCAGCACTTCCTGCGGCCCCTGGCTGGCGCAGCCGGCGGCAACAAGTGTCATCGCAACGATCAGGAACCTTTTCAAACGCACGATACGTCCAGCCCTGCTAAATCCGACTCCCGCCGGTTCTTGTCTTTTGAAAGCAGTCTCCCGACAAGCCAAGTGCGGCTAAAGTAAGTCGGCAGCTGCGAAAACCACATTGCGGGGTGTCTGTCGAGGCCGGGGTGTTGCGCCAAAGCCAAAATGGCGGCAGGAACGATTGCTGTAATTTCTACAAGGACTTGCCTCATGACCAGTTTTACCGACCGGGTCGCCAATGCAGCAGCGGCGGTGCGGCAGATCTTTCCTGAGACGCCTTTGCAGGAGAATGACTACCTGTCGCGCAAATATGGCGCGCGCGTGCTTTTGAAGCGCGAGGATCTGACGCCGGTGCGTTCCTACAAGATCAGGGGCGCCTTCAATTTCTTCCGCAAGGCATTGGCGGAAGGCAACGAAGCCGAGCTCTTCGTCTGCGCGTCGGCCGGCAACCACGCGCAGGGTTTCGCCTTCGTCTGTCGGCATTTCGGCCGCAAGGGGGTCGTCTTCATGCCGGTGACGACGCCCCAGCAGAAGATCGACAAGACACGGTTGTTCGGCGCTGAATTCGTCGAGATCAGATTGGTCGGCGACTTTTTCGACGAATGCTATCGCGCCGCCTTTGAATTCACCGAGCAGAGCGGTGCGCATATGGTGCCGCCGTTCGACCACAGGGATATCATCGAGGGGCAGGCTACGGTGGCTTATGAGATCGCCGACCAGATGCCGGGGGCGCGGCTGCCCGATATCATCATGCTGCCGGTCGGTGGTGGCGGGCTTTCGGCCGGCGTCTCACACTATTTCACTCAAGAAGGCAGGGCGCCGCGTTTCGTTTTCTGCGAACCTGCCGGCGCGCCGAGTCTCAGGGAAAGCCTCGCCTCCGACAAGCGTGTGAAGCTTGCAAGGGTCGACAATTTTGTCGATGGCGCTGCCGTTGCCGAGATCGGTCGCGAGCCGTTCCGCCATCTGAAGGGCTATTCCCGGGACGATGTGCGGCTGGTGCCGGAGAACCGGCTCTGCGCCACCATGATCGAGATGCTGAATGTCGAAGGCGTCGTGCTCGAGCCCGCTGGTGCACTTGCCATCGATGCGCTCAAGGATTTTCCGCGCAAGGAGATCAGGGGCAAGACCATCGTCGCCGTCGTATCGGGTGGCAATTTCGATTTCGAACGCCTGCCTGACGTCAAGGAGCGGGCGCTGCGTTTCGAGGGATTGAAGAAATATTTCATCATCCGCTTCCCGCAGCGGCCTGGCGCACTGCGCGATTTCCTCGAGATGCTCGGTCCGGACGACGACATCGCCCGCTTTGAATACCTGAAGAAATCGGCGCGCAATTTCGGATCGGTGCTGATCGGCATCGAAACCAAGGACCGTCGTAACTTCGATCTGCTCACCGCCAATTTCGCCACGCACGGCGTGCAGTATCAGGACATCACCGACAATGAGACCTTGGCGGGTTTCATCATATGAACGGGTTCGTTGCGCTGTTTTCCGGCATCAATGTCGGCGGCAATCGCATCGTGAAGATGGCGGAGCTGCGTGCCTTTTTCGAGGAACTCGGCTTTGCCGACGTGGCGAGCTACGTGCAGAGCGGCAATGTGGTGTTTTGCGCGGCGCAGACCGATGTCACCGTGCTGACGAAGACACTGCAAGATGCGTTCGATAAGCGTTGGGGTTTTCATTCCCGCATTCTGGTGCGGGATGCGGCCTGGTTCGCGCGGCTGGTGACGGACAACCCTTATCCCGAGATCGTGGACGACCCGACGAAGTTGCATGCAATGGTGCTGGAACGCGAGCCGACATCGGAGGAGACCGGCAGGCTCGCCGAGAAATGCACCGGCCCGGAGCGTTTCGAGGTCAAGGGCGATGTCCTCTACCTGCACGCGCCGGATGGCCTGGGCAAATCGAAATTCGCCGAAATCCTGCCGCGCACGCTCAAAGTGCCCGGCACGATGCGCAACTGGCGCAGTGTTCTTGCGCTGGCGGAAATGATCGGCCAGCGCTGATCTGCGCTTAAGCCGCCACCCATTTGAAGACCAGTTCTTCGCGGAAGGCAAAGCGCTTGATGTGGTCTTCCACGACACGCTCGAGCTGTTCCAGCTGGGTGGCATCGCTTGCCGTCAGCCCGATGCGCAGTGCAGTCGCTTCGGCATCCATCACGGTCTTGCCGATCGTCAGCTCGATTTCACCATGGTTCGGATCGAAGGTGACTGGAAACTTATGTGCCCAATGCTTGCAGAGCTGCTGCAGATAGCGGCTGGCATGTTCGGTGGTGACGTCGGCATTGCTGGTCGACATGGGAATTCTCCGTTCGGCTGTCTGGCTGGCGTCACGCTGGCTGATGAAGGCGGGCCCGGTTCATGAGGCCGTTCCCGCTGGAAATGTGAGAAGGCGCGCGCCTGTCGCTGCCCTGCTGATTACCAGCTTCCGGTATTGGCCATCGAGGCCCAGGGTTCGGCCTTTTCCTTGGCGGCACCCTTCTGCAGGAGCTCGATCGATATGCCGTCCGGCGACTTGATGAAGGCCATGTAGCCGTCGCGCGGCGGACGGTTGATCGTCACGCCCTGGTCCTGCAGGCGCTGGCATGTCGCGTAGATGTCATCGACTTCGTAGGCGAGGTGGCCGAAATTACGTCCGCCTTTGTAATCTTCGGGATCCCAGTTGTAGGTCAACTCGACGAGCGGCGCGCGCGCTTCGACGCCGCTTTTCTCGTCCTCGGAGGCGGCCAGGAAGATCAGCGTGAAGCGGCCCTGTTCGTTTTCGATGCGGCGGACTTCCTTGAGGCCCAGCTTGTTGCAGTAAAAATCCAGGGATTCGTCGACATTGGTCACACGGACCATCGTGTGCAGATAGCGCATATTCGTCTCCAAGCTTGGGATCGCGCGCACCATAGGGGTGGTCGCAGGATGCCGCAACGCCGAAAAGCAACGTTACGGCAGCCAGCAAACAGTCTTTATGAGCCTGGTTGAATATAACTCTGAATGAGCCGGTGAAAAAAGGCACGTCAGGTCTTGCACACCCCGGAAGCCGAAGTGTTAATCTCACGTAAAGAATCAGTAGCTGCAGTTTCGGAGAAAGGGGGCATTCTGATGGGGGAAAAAGCCTCTCTGACCGGTCGGGATGCGCTTCTTGGCGATACCGCTGGACATGACGAGATCGGCGAATCCGCGGATCTGCTGGAAGTTTCCGGCGCGATCAAATGGTTCGACGTTGCCAAGGGATACGGCTTTATTCTCCCGGACGAAGGTGCCTCCGGCGATATTCTGCTCCACGTGACATGTCTGCGGCGTGATGGTTTCCAGACTGCGCTCGAAGGTGCTCGGGTTGTCTGCCTTGTCAAGCAAGGCGATCGCGGCCTGCAGGCGTTTCGCGTTCTCTCGATGGACACCTCCACGGCGGTCCATCCTGCCGAACTGCAGGAGCAGCGCACGCACGTCACGGTGACGCCGGAAAGCGGACTGGAACGCGCGCTCGTCAAGTGGTTCAACCGCACCAAGGGTTTCGGTTTCCTGAGCCGGGGCGAGGGTACCGAGGACATCTTCGTGCATATGGAAACGCTGCGTCGCTATGGCGTGACGGAACTCAGGCCCGGCCAGGTCGTCCTGGTGCGCTATGGCCGTGGCGACAAGGGGCTGATGGCAGCGGAAATCCACCCGGATATGGGAACGCTGCCGGTCGCTCACTGAGCGTCGGGTTCTTACATGGTCGAGGCCGCGTTTACGCGGCCTTTTTTGTTATCCGGCATGCGCTGTCTTGCCCCCGTCGATCACCAGCGACGCGCCGGTCATATTGGGGGGCGTCAGATGCGTCCTGCAAGGCTGTTTGATGCGGCCGTTGTCATCGATCTTGTTGACTCATTGTCAGGTTTAACAGGATGCAACGTTGCAAGGCGCTTGCGCCTGCACGCGGGGCGTCTAGGGTGCGGCCGTGACTGTGAGCGAGGCGGAATCTACGATGGTTCGATTTTGGGCAGGGCAAAGTTGGCGTCTTTCGGCTGCGGCGGTCGTTGTCATCACGTCGCTTACCGTCGGCCAGACGATTGCGGCGGAAGGACAGGCGATGCTGTTGCCCGTCGACCCGGCGCCGCTGGTGACCGTCACAGCCAAGGGCGACCGGCCTTTCCAGATCGAGATCGCCGACGACGATGGCGAGCGTGAAGCGGGGCTGATGTTCCGCCAGACCATGCCCGATGATCGCGGCATGCTGTTCGTGTTTCCCCAGACTCAGGGTGTCGGCTTCTGGATGAAGAACACGCCGATGCCGCTCGATCTGCTCTTCATCGGGCAGGACGGCCGCATCAAGGCGATCCGGCAGGGCGAGCCGCAGTCGGAAGCCGTCATCGCGCCCAATGAGCCGGTGCGTTTCGTGTTGGAATTGAAAGCCGGAACCGCCGCGCGCGAAAACATCAAGGAAGGCGATCTGGTGAAACATCCGGCCGTCAACGCAGTCTCGGGCGTCAACTGAAGGTAGTTTCACGCAATGCAGTTTTTCAGCCATGACGGCTTCGATCTCGCTTTTCTCGACCGCCAGCCGGCTACGGGCAGCGGCGATCCCGTGCTGATGATCCACGGTTTTGCCTCCAGCCACTACGTGAACTGGGTCGCGCCAGGCTGGTTCAAGACGCTGAACGAGGCAGGCTACCGCGCCATCGCTTTCGATCATCGCGGTCATGGTGCTTCCACCAAGAGTTATGAGGGCGCCGACTATACGCCGGACAAGATGGCCTCCGATGCCGCCGCATTGCTCGACCATCTCGGCATCGAACGGGCGCATGTGATGGGGTATTCCATGGGGGCGCGTGTTTCCGCCTTCCTGGCGCTCTCCGATCCCGACAAGGTCGCTACGCTGGTACTGGGTGGCCTGGGCATCGGTATGGTCGACGGCGTTGGCGACTGGGATCCCATCGCAGAAGCGTTGATAGCGCCCGATGCCTCTGCGATCACGCATGCTCGCGGCAAGATGTTCCGCGGCTTTGCCGACCAGACCAGGAGCGACCGCCAGGCGCTTGCCGCCTGCATCGTGACCTCGCGTGAACTGCTTTCCGAAGACGAGGTTTCGCGCATTGCGCAACCGACACTGGTGGCCGTCGGCACGACCGATGACATTGCGGGTTCGGCCGACGATCTGGCGGCATTGATGCCCAATGCCGTTGCTTTCCACATCGAAGGACGCGATCACATGCTGTCAGTGGGAGACCGCACCTTCAAGAAGCGGGTTCTGGAGTTCTACACGCAACATCCGCTCTGAACTCGCAATGGTCGAGCTTCTTGTTACCTATCTGGATATGACGGCATCGCCATCAGGCACGGCGTTGGCCAGTCCGGGCAGGTTGGCTCGCCTGGAACGCGAAAACCTTTCACCCGCCGACTACCTGGACCTGTATCGCGCGGTCGGTGCATCACTGGATTGGGATCAGCGGTTGCGCATGCCGGGGGAACAACTGGCGATCCTGCTGGCCAGCCCGTCCACATGGCTGAATGTCCTGCGGGTGGATGGTGTTGCCGCAGGCTTCTGTGAATTCAACGGTGTCGGCGAGCCGGTCGTCGAACTCGCCCATTTCGGCTTGGCCGCCGCCTTTCAGGGCAGGGGATTGGGGCCCTATCTGCTGGACAGCTCGTTACGCGCAATCTGGTCGCAAAAGCCGCAGCGTGTGTGGTTGCACACCGATACCAACGATCACCCAAAGGCGCTGTCCGTCTATCTGCGCGCCGGTTTTGCCATTCGCGAACGGCGGATGGAGAGTTTTCCCGACTAATTGCCTGATTGCGCCTCGAGTGCGTCGATCGAACGTCGGAGATTTTCCCGCGCCTGCCTTTCGAAGCGGCTGCGGAAGATCTCGGTGTGGAAAATGTGCTCGCGCTCGAGAAAGGTTTTCAACACGTTGCCGCGTCCGGCGACCCACAGTGGTTCTTCGACCCAGGCATATTCGCGCCGCACCGCTGCTTCATAGGCATCGAACGTTTCGGGTGCCGTGCCCAGGATCGACAGGTCCATGTCGAGCAGAAGCGCAGCGTCGCGCCTTGCTGTTTCCGGTTCGATCCGCGGAACCGTGTGCGTTGCAGTGGCCTCGATCGTCAGGGCAATGCGGTCGAGCCGTTCCGCACCGGTGATCCCAGCCAGTTTGTCGCGCGCGAGGTCAGCGCTGCGCGCCTCGTTGTCCTTGGCGCGGCTGTCATAAATCGCATCGTGGAACCAGATCACCGCCTCGATCGCCTCAGGGTCGGAGAAGGAGGATCGGTATTCTTCGAGCAGGCCCAGCAACGCCTTGATGTGGGCCATGCCGTGATAATGGCGATCTTCAGCAGCATAGAGTGCAGACAGTTCCGCCTTCAATTCCTGCGCAATCAGGGATGTACTCATAGGCCGATGAACTCCGCTTTGCGGCGGGTTTGGAAGGCAGCCCGGCCTTCGGCATAGTCGGCACTGGTGAAGGTCCTATCGCCAGCCGCTCGAGCAAGCTCGATGTCGGTCGCATTGCCGCTCAATTCTGCATGGATTGCCAGTTTCGAGGCACGCACCGAAAGCGGGGCATTGGCAGCGATGGTGGCCGCGATCTCGGCGACGCGCCGCTCCAATTCCCCAGTCGCAACGATGTCGAGCAGGAAACCGGCCTTGAGCGCGGTTTCGGCATCGATGCGATTGCCGGTGAAGGTGAGATAGCGTGCCATTTGCGGTCCTGCTGCGCCGACGATATCGCGCATGGCGTCCTGCGGGTAGGCAAGGCCGAGTTTGGCCGCAGGCACGGCAAACAGCGCGTCGGGTGTTGCGAGCCTCAGGTCCGCCGCGGCGGCAAGACCGAAGCCACCGCCAAAGCATATGCCTTGCAGCGCGGCGATTACCGGTACCCGGGCATTGCGGATGGATGCGAAGGCCGCGGAATTGGCGGCCTCATAGTGGCGCGCATTGTCACCGCCGCGCAGTGTATCGAACTCGGCGATATCGGCGCCGGCTGAAAAATCGGACCCTGTGCCGCTCAATGTGATGGCGCGCACAGACGGGTCTGTCGACAGGGCCTCAAATCTGGAGGAGAGAGCCTGCCACATGGCGAAGGTGATGGCGTTCTTTTTCTGCGGCCGATTGATGAGGATCGAGGCCACATTATCGGTGACCTTGACGATCAAGGGTTCGTTTTCCATGCCCGGTTGAATTCCAGCCAGCCAAAACCATTTGAACAAGCACTAAGGAAAATTGAGTTCACCCGTGCTATGATATGGCTTATAGGACCGGCCGGATAAGACAAGCCGCCAGCGGAGACTGTCCATGAACAGCATCAGCATCGCCCGCTCCAGCCTTTTGCAGCCGGTGGACCCGATCTGGCGGTCCATTCGCGACGAGGCGACCGAGGCGGTCAATCGCGATCCGCTGCTGGCGGCGTTCCTCTATGCCACCATCCTGAACCAGGAGACGCTGGAAGAGGCGGTGATCCATCGTCTCGCCGAACGGCTCGCCCATCAGGATGTTGGTGCTGACCTGATCCGCCAGACCTTCAAGGCGATGCTGGACGACCAGTCCGACTGGTCCGATGTGGTACGCACCGACATCCAGGCCTATTTCGACCGCGATCCGGCCTGCGATCGCTATCTGATGCCGGTCCTCTACTTCAAGGGCTTCCATGCGATCCAGACGCACCGCCTGGCGCACTGGCTTTGGAACCATGGCCGTCGGGATTTCGCTCTCTATCTGCAGAGCAGATCGTCTTCCGTGTTTCAGACCGACATCAACCCGGCCGCCCGGATCGGCAAGGGCATCTTCCTCGACCATGCCACCGGCTTTGTCGTCGGTGAAACGGCGGTCATCGAGGACGATGTCTCGATCCTGCATGGCGTCACCCTTGGCGGCACCGGCAAGGCCGGCGGCGACCGTCACCCGAAGATTCGTCATGGCGTGCTGATTGGCGCCGGCGCCAAGATCCTCGGCAACATCGAGATCGGCCATTGCTCCAAGGTGGCGGCCGGTTCCGTCGTGCTCTCGGCGGTGCCGCACAACAAGACGGTTGCGGGCGTGCCGGCACGCGTCGTTGGTGAAACCGGCTGCGACCAGCCGTCTCGCCAGATGGACCAGCTGCTGCCGTCGCAGACGATGGAGCATGTCGTCTCCTTCGACATCTGAGCCAGGTGATGGTTCTTTCGAATTTCGCGACATATTGCCGAGCCGCTTCATTGTGCGGCGGAGCCAGTCACCAATAGGCGTCACTGCCTTTACATCGCCATCCTTACCGTGCCAGAAGCGCGGGACGCCGTGAGCGCCGGATGGTGCCGGGCAGCCATTTCCTAGCGGAGAAAGCCGTTGAAACCCGACGAAATCAGAAAGCTGGACGCCTATTTCAAGCGTGTCTTCCAGAATCCGAAGCTCGAAGTGAAGGCGCGCCCCCGCAAGGAGGATTCGGCCGAACTCTACATCGGCGACGAGTTCCTGGGTCTCGTCTACAAGGATGAGGAAGAGGGCGACTACAATTTCTCGATGGCGATCCTCGACATCGATCTCGGCTGACACAACGCAGGCGCCGTCCTGCAGCGCGGTCATTCAGACGCGCAAAGGGATGTTCCGACGTCCTTGAATGGCGGCGCCTGTCACTTCTTCAGCGCAGTACCGGTCTTCAGGGTGCGCGATGCAAAGGCCAGGACCGCGGCGTCCAGCGCTGGCCACTGGGCCAGGAACTCCTTCGGAAAGCGGTAAGTGAGGCTCAGCCTATCGCCAACGAGCACATCGCGCTCGCAGGGGGCGAGTGATTGATCGGCACTCGGCCCGGCAAGACAACGGGCGACGAACGGCTCTTGTCCGGGGCGCTCAGCCACGACCAGTTTCTCATTGAGATAGCCGGACTTTTCGCTGAAATCGTAAATCATGGTGCCGGCCGGGCCGGGCACGCCGGGCCGTGCGATCAGCGAAGAGTAGATCGGTGCGTAGCGACCGCTCATGTCACGTGACATCGCCTGTTCTTCAAACGTCAAAAACAGGATGGTGCGCCTGCCGGACGCATTGTTGAAATCGTCTCTTGCCGCGGCGGAGTAACCGTCCATCTTGGGATAGCGCAGATAAACGTCGAGCCGGTCGGTGCTGCCATCGCGGCGCGCCTTGTCGAAACGGATGAAATTGGCAGGCACGGCCAGCACATTGTTGCCGATGATGATCCCGCGCACTTTCGTATCGTCGGAATAGCCGCCCATGGCGATGGAATGACCAAGCCACTTTCCGGCCGCACTGATGCCAGCCGAGAGCAATGCGACGACGGCGAGAGCGTAAAACACCTTCACCATCACACCGGAGTCGACAACCGTGAATTCGGGCGTTTCCGTTGCGGATTTGCTCATCTCGATCCCGAAGGTTGTGACCTGTTCCTTGCGTCGCACGCATGCGATTCCGACAGGCTGACGATCAGACCGACTGTGAGGAACTATGGTAAACGGACAGTAAAGGCCCGGCCGCGCTTGTCACGCTTGCCGGCGGTCCTCTACTGTTTGCGTGACCTGAGTTTTCTTCGCCCTGAGGGAAAGATGCCGATTTATGCACTGGATGGAAAAGCGCCGCGCCTCATCGACGCGGACAGCAACTGGATCGCACCTGACGCGACATTGATCGGCGACATCACGTTGGGCCGCAACGCCGGCATCTGGTTCGGCGTCGTCATTCGCGGTGACAACGAGCCGATCCTTATCGGTGATGACACCAATGTGCAGGAACATACCGTCATGCACACCGATATCGGCTTTCCACTGACCATTGGCGCAGGCTGCACCATCGGCCACCGAGCCATGCTGCATGGCTGCAGCATCGGCGACAACAGCCTGATTGGCATGGGTGCCATCGTGCTGAATGGCGCCAGGATCGGCAACAATTGCCTGGTCGGCGCGGGCGCGCTCGTCACTGAAGGCAAGGTCTTTCCGGATAACTCGCTGATCGTCGGTTCGCCGGCACGTGTCGTGCGTACCCTGGACGAAGGTGCGATTGCCGGCCTACGCAACTCGGCTGCGCACTACGTTGCCAATGGCAAGCGCTTCAAGGCTGGGTTGACCGTTGCATGACGCCTGAAGTCCAAGCCGATTTCAGAAGGGATCGTGAGTCAGGCGCGGCCTTGGAAGTGCCCGTCTCGAGATAGCTGCCGGAGCCGATCGGGCCGCCGCCTCGCAAAAAAAGGTGGAGCCGGCCCGGGGACTGGGCCGGCTCCTTGACCCGGTCGTCGGGGACGGGGAGGGTGGGGACTCGACCGGGTTTCCGTGATGTCCTTGACGAGTCAGGCCGGGTTTCCGGCCTGCACACGAATTCAGCGGACGCTGGCGACCGCGTCAGCACGACCATCAGTGATCGTTACCCAGATACCGGAGTTCGTCTCGGACTGGCGCTTGAGGTAGGTGTAGGGCGTCTGGCTCCACAGCAGGACCTTCGGCTGCAGGTTGTCGAGCACGAAATCGCCCATCGAGGTGCGGACGGTGAGAACGGCGTGACCATCACCGTTCGGCTGACGAGCCACCGTGATCAGCAGATCTCCGGCCGGGACGCCGGCTCTCATCAGCTGGCGACGCTTCTCCAGTGCATAGTCCTCGCAGTCGCCATAGCCCTTGTCCGGATAAGCCCAGTATTCCTCGATGCCATAGGCTTCGAGGTCGGTGACTGGCTTCACCTTGGTGTTCACATCGTTGTTGACCGAGATCATTGTCGCCCAAAGCTTGCGCGACAACTCGATCGGTGCGCCTTTTGCCGTACGCTGATTGCATTCGTCCGGCAGCCGCTGGCAAAGCTCATAGTGGCCGACGGGCTGCGTCGTGCGAGCGCCGGTCGGCATATAGTCGCCGCCAGCCTTTGCGGTCCCCACCGCGCCGACCAGCAAAGCCACCGCGACCAGCAGCTTGCGTCCCAATCCGTCCATGTTGTCGTCTCCCCGTTTGAGATGACAATGCCACGGTCGGATTTATTTGACGCAAAGTGGCGAAGTAGATATTGAATAAAAGGCAGAACGATTTGAAAACTATTTCAAATACAATAAGTATAAAATAGTTACGATTTTCGTTGGAATTTGTTAACCATGGTTCCCGGCGCTCCGTTCAGAATTGGAACGCAGCTGCGGCTGAAGTTTGCTCCATTGCCTGCTGCTCTCGGTTGTGATGTCGCAGGCGTTGGATCGTAGCCGAAGCGCATGATGTGGCGGCTTCGAGGGGCTTGCCTTTCAACAGACAAAGCGCAATCCTGACTCGCCAGAACAAGTCTTGCCACTTGAAGTTGTTAGAGGGGCAGCCAAGAGTCGGTAAATGGACGAGGACGCCAAGCAAAGGTTGAGCCATCGCCAGTCACCGGTTCTTCCCGATGATGTCAGTCTGCTGCGCGGCATCATCGATCGAGCTGCTACCCCGATGGCGTTGCTTGGCAATGGCGGGCAGTGTCTCTTTGCAAATCGTGCTTTTGGTGCGTTGCTCGACCTGGAGCCGGAGAATTGCATCGGCCTGTCGTTGGCGGATGTCTTTCAGGCCGGCGATCGCGGTCCCTTCGCCGAACCGCTGCTGTCTGTCGTAAATGCTGAATGCCGATACAAGCGTGCCGACGGGGATCTTCGCCACGGACTGATCAGCATCTCTCCTCTGGAAGAGAGCGCAGGCGACACCGCATTCCGCTTTGTGCTCCAAATCACCGACATCGAAGTCCAGAAGCAGGCAGAACAACGTTCGGTGGAAAACGAATGGCGCTGGAGCCATGCGCTTTCGGGGGCGGATCAAGCGGTGTGGGACACCGACATTCTCGGTCGTCGTATGTGGGTTTCCCCCCAGATCAGGACGATGGTCGGTCAGGAGGCCGGAGAGCTTGAGGTCGATGAATCCGAGTGGCTTGCACGGACCCACCCGGATGATCGTGACCGTGTCCGCGAGTCGGTCCGGGATGTCGTCCTGGGACGTCGGGCCTCCCATGATGAAACCTACAGGCTTCTGCACGAGGACGGACACTGGGTCTGGATTCGTGCGCGCGGCAAGGTCGTCAAGCGCACACCGGAGGGGCGATCCCTGCGCCTGGTTGGGGCCATCACCGATATTTCGCATCAAAAGGAGATCGAAGAGCAGCTCGCAGATGCTTCCGAGCGTCTCGACATCGCGTTGGAAACCGGCGGTATCGGTATCTTCCACGTCGATTTCCCATCAGGCTTTCGGCACTGGGATGCGCGCACGCATGAATTGCATGCGGTCAGCGATAAAACCTTTGATGGCACCGTCGAGGGCTTCAATCGCCTGCTCCACCCTGATGATGTGATCAAGGTAGAGCAGGTTCGGAATGCAGCTTTGGCGGAGCAGGAAAGCTATCAGACGGACTATCGCGTCAAGCTGGAGGTGCCGGGCGCCTATCGCCACATCCGGGTTTCGGTTCGTCTCCTGCGCGACGAGGATGGTTTGGTGCGCCGCGGTATCGGTGCCTGCTGGGACATTACCGGCGATGTGGAGCGGGCGACTGAACTCAGCGAGACGCTGGACCAGCTCTCCAGTGTCACCGATCACCTGCAGCTTGCTCTCGAAGCGGGTCATATAGGCACCTTCGACATGGACTATTCGACCGGTGTGCGCAGATGGGACGCGCGCGCCTTTGCGCTGCACGGCGTGACGCCGGGAACCTATGACGGATCGCGGGAAGGCTTCTTCAAGCTGCTCCATCCGGAAGACATTGCGCGCGTGCGCGAGCGAACCCGCCACTTCGCGGAATCACGCGACACCTTCACGTCGATCGAATACAGGGCGGTTCATCCCGCGTCGGGCGAGGTTCATCATATTCGCGTTGCAACCAAGGCAATCCGCGGACCGGAGGGCGTGGTCCGGCGTTTTGTCGGTGTCTGCTGGGACATCACCGAGCAGATCGAGCGCTCCAAGCAGTTGCACGATGCACTGGCTCTCCTGGAGGCCGTGATGCGCGGCACACCGGACCTGATCTACGCCAAGGACGCCGAGGGCCGCTACCTGCTCACCAACAAATCCGTCGAGCAACTGGCAGGTCGCTCGAGCGCCGATATTCTGGGCCGCTTTGACCACCAGGTGTTTCCGAGGGCCACGGCAGAGACCGTCGTTGTTCACGACAGGCACGTGATGGAGACCGGGAAGCCATTCACGGTCGAGGAGACCGTGCTGGTCGATGGCGTCATGCGAACCTATTCGTCGACCAAGGCACCTCGTCTGGACGAAAAGGGCGAGATCGTCGGCATCGTCGGCATTTCGCGTGACATTACCGAGGCCAAGGCTGCGGAAGCGGCGCTGCGCAGGAGCGAAATGCGCTGGCAATTCGCCGTCGATGGTGCTGGCGACGGCATCTGGGACTGGAATCTGGAGACCGGCCACGTTTTCTACTCCCCGCGCTGGAAAAGCATGCTGGGCTACGAGGAAGACGATATCGGCAACGCTGTCAGCGATTGGTCGGATCATGTTCACCCGGAGGATTTGCCGCGTTGCATGGAGATCATCGAAAGACATCTCAGCGGCGAAACCACCGACTTTGTCCTCGAGCACCGCATGCTGGCGAAGGACGGTACATGGTGCTGGATCTACGACCGCGGCAAGGTGATCGAAAGGGATGAGGCGGGCAAGCCGCTCCGCTGTATCGGCACTCACACCGACATCACCGCGCGCAAGGAGGCAGAGCAGGCGGTCGTGGCGCTGAACCAGCGTCTGCAACTTGCCGTCGAGGCGTCCGAGGCTGGTATTTTCGAGCTCGATTTCGCGACGGGGAAGTTCACCTGGGACGAGCGCATGTACGAGCTGTACGAGTTGTCGCCGGAGGATTTCGACGGCACCCTAGATCACTGGTTGACGTTCATCCACCCCGACGACGTGCCTGAGGTACTGCGTCGCTATGAACTCGGGGTCCAGGAAACGTCGATTTTTTCCATGGATGTGCGCATCCGGCGTCAGCATTCGGGCGTGATGCGTCATATCCGGTCGCTCGCCAAATTATCGCGGGACGAAAGCGGTGCTCCCTTGCGTGCGGTCGGCATGAATTGGGACATCACCGATCACATCGACCTGACCCAGGCCGTGTTCGAGGAAAAGGAACGGCTGCGCATCACGCTGCATTCGATCGGCGACTCGGTGATTTCAACCGACGCGCAAGCGCGCATCACTTTCATGAACCCGGTCGCCGAACAGATGACCGGCTGGCTGGCGAGTGAGGCGGCGGGCATGCCTTTGCGCGACGTTTTCCGCATCGTCGACGAGCAGACCGGCGATCCGATCCCCGACCCGGTCGAAACCTGTCTCGCCCGACTACAACCTTTCTATCTCAGCGACGCGGCGACCCTGATCGGGCGCGACGGCGAACGTCGCAGTGTCCGCGATTCCGCTGCGCCGGTGCGCACGGCTTCCGGCGAGATCATTGGTGCCGTGCTGGTGTTTCAGGACGTCACCAAAGCCCGCACGCTGCAGCAGGCACTGGAACACTCGGCCAGTCATGACAGCCTGACCGGCTTGCCCAATCGCACTGCTTTTGAGCGGGAGTTGAGAATTGCCAGCGAGCAGGTTCGTTCACGCGGCCAGCAGCACGTCATGTGCTTCATCGACCTCGATCGCTTCAAGCTGGTCAATGACACAGCCGGCCATGCCGCCGGCGATGCATTGCTGCGGGAAGTCGCAAATGTGATGCGCCGGGTATGCCGCGAAGACGACATCGTCGCCCGTCTGGGAGGAGACGAGTTCGGCCTGCTGCTGTATGAATGCGGCGCGTCCGATGGTGAGAAGCTTGCGCTGCTGCTTCTGCGTCAACTCGCGGCCCTCGAATTCGTCTGGGATGAGCGAACCTACCGGATCGGGGCCAGCGTCGGCCTGACCCTCGTCGGTCCTGAGGGATTGCGTATCGATGAACTGATGAGCCAGGCGGACATCGCCTGCTACACGGCCAAGACTGCGGGCCGCAACCAGGTGTCGGTCTACGGCGGCGCAGGCAGTGAGGCACATCGCAACCATCGCCAGGTTCAGGTGGCCGCAGGCATTCGCAACGCGATCGAAGCCAACCGGTTTCGACTGTTTGCCCAGAAGGTAAGCGACCTCAACGGTCGCTCAAACGGTTATTCGCATTATGAAATCCTGCTCAGGATGCTTGGAGACGATGGCGGCATCGTCGAGCCTTCGGCCTTTATTCCGGCATCCGAGCACTATGACCTGATGGGCAACATCGACCGCTGGGTCATCCGCACCACCTTCCGCGACTTTGGGGAACGCCTGGCGTCAGCCGAACATCTGTCTTTCGCCATCAACCTGTCGGCCAATTCACTCAACGACCCATTCCTGTGGCCTTTCCTGCAGGAAGAACTGGAGCGGTCCGGCCTGTCGCCGAGGCGGCTGCATTTCGAAATCACCGAAACCGCCGTGATGAACAATCTGTCGGCAGCCAAGCAGTTCCTGTCCAAGGCGCGCACGGCTGGCTGCGGCGTGATCCTGGATGATTTCGGCACAGGTCTGAGCTCGTTCAGCTATCTGAGGCAGTTTCCGGTCAATGGTCTGAAAATCGACGGCAGCTTCATCCGGCAAGTCACTGAAAACGACCTTGACCGTGCCATCGTGGAATCGATCAATGCCGTTGGTCACCGCCTGGGTGCGATAACCGTTGCCGAGCAGGTCGAGGACAAGAAAACACTCGAACTGGTCAAGGCCATGGGCATAGACCAGGCACAGGGTTATGCGATCGCCATGCCGCAGCCGCTGGAGACGATTTTCTGATCAAGCGTCGACGTAACTGCGTGGTGCCGACCAACGCACCAGGCTTTGGGCAGGCGGCTAGAGCATTTTGTAGCCAAGTGGAATCACTTGGCGTTACAAAAATGCGGCTAAAACAAAAGCTTAGAGCATTTCCGCGTTTCCGTGAAAAACGGAAACGCTCTAGGTCCGCGGCCGATTGAACTCGGAATCGAGCGTTTCCGGACGTTGTACGACCGCGAACTCGATAGCGATGCCTTCTTCGAAATGGCGTACGACTTGGCCTCGCATGGTGCCCAGCACCACCTGAACGCCCTTGGCCGGCTTGACGTCGATTTCGATGGCCGCGCCCGACAGCGACAGATCGATGATGCGGCACTGATACTGTCGTCCGTCCGAAAGCTGCAGCACGCTCATTGGATTGCGTGGTGCGACGCGTTCATGGCGGCGATCTTCCGGCAGATCGAGTTCGTGCTTGTTGGCGAGCCAGGTGAGCTGCGCGGCCAGCTTGTCGCGTTTGCGCTCGGAGGCCACCACCGTCATGGCGAAACCGTCCTGCAGGCGGCGTGTCACCACACCTTCGATGCGGCCGATATGATCCAGATATGCGATCACCTTCTCGCCGGGATCACCGACACGGTCGGCGCGAAGAGCCACGTTGCCGGGCGACATGTCGATGACCTGGCAAGGATGCTCGGTGCGATCCTCGAGCATGAAGCGGCCATAGATCTTCACGCGAACGCGCTGAAAGTTGCGTCTTTCAGCCGCCGCCGGCGCCTGGTCGATCGCCGCTGACCTCATCACCGCTCGTTACCTCGTTGGCATTCCTGCGCCGTTGCGAGGAATTTCAGCGGAACGCTACATGATGAGAAGTTAAAAAAGCTGAAAATGTTAACGTCAGCTTAGAGCATTTACTCGTCTTCCCGCCCACCTTCGAGCACGACCAGGTGGCGCACGCGCCTGGCGCCGCCGTATGTTCCGGTCGGTTTGGCATATCCGAGTTCCGTCGGCGCCAGAGACGGGGCGGCAATCGCCGCCCGGCTCGTCAGGGCAGCCATTTCCTTGTCCGGCTCGATCACGCGAATCGATTCGATCGTCGCTTCGGCGATTGGGTCGGCTCCCAGCCAGAATGGTTTTTCGGCGGTACTGACCACGCCCAGACAGCGCGGGTGCTCAGCGCCACCATCGAGCGGCAATGCCAGAAGTTCGAATCGGCAGACGTGGCCGCCACGGCTTCTGCCTTCATAGCTGATCAGGATCGCCGAATTCTGCTCGAACACGCCCTGCATCAGGCGAGACACCAACCGTTGGTCCTTTTCCAGCCAGAGCGAAGGGAAGGAGAAACCCTTCAGCTCGCGGCCATAGGTGGCGCACAACCTCGTGCCGGCCAGCCGAAAGACGGCTTCGCCACGCGTATCCCTCTCCAGGATGAAGGTGTCGGCCAGCAGTGTCTTGATATCGGCGGGCTCTACCTCGGTTCGCCGGGGGGCCGGGCGGCCGCGGCGCAGCCGGTTCCAATATTGGAACAGTGCGATCGATCCGTTCAGGTTCATAGTCGATATGCTCCGCGCCATCCGTCCATCAGATGTGCCATCGGGGAACAGCTGGGCGTTTTCCGATGGCCTACATGGGACGCGGAGCAGGATGCGTGCCAGTCTGGATGCCATTTGTTAACCGGCCCGGGTCATTAAGGTTAACGAACGGTTTAGATTGCCGTTCAAACTTGTCCGTGCGAGATTGAAATCACTCCAGTTTTCGTCGTTGTCCGGTTCGGGCGGCGACAGTCCAGTCAAAAGGCTTTCAGGGGAGCATGGGGGCTCGACCGGCCGTCCAGGGGAAACCCTGGGCGGCTTTTTTCTTGTTTCCCGGACTTTGATTCGTTTCTGACGCGACCCGTTTGTGTAATGCGGCGCCTTGGCTTACATGCCAGTTCACCAGGACGGCCATGAACCGGGAATGACACGATGAACGAGGCGAGAGAGACGGGGACAGCCGCGGACGACGAGATTGCGCCGCGCGAGCCGATCTTCAATCTGCCTGCCATCGTTCTAGCGGTCATCCTCGTCTGTGCTGCGGTTCATCTGTTGCGTCTTTATGTGCTGACACCGCAGCAGGACATTGAACTGCTCATTCGTGCGGCGTTCATTCCGGTCCGTTACTCCGGTCAGTACGACGTGGATTTCTATGCTTTCTCCAGTCCATTCACCTACACCTTCCTGCATGGTGGCTGGGCTCATCTTATCGTGAACATGATCTGGCTTGCAGCCTTCGGCTCGCCACTGGCAAGCCGCATCGGCGCTTTGCGTTTCGCGTTGTTCTTCGCGGTCACCGGCGTCGCTGCGGCCTTCTTCTTTTTTGCCATCCATCCGCAGACGCAGGCGCCATTGATCGGTGCATCTGGTTCGATTTCCGGCATGATGGGCGCGGCCGCTCGCTTCGCGTTCCATGTTGATCGCTCGTCCGGCAAAGGCGCATTCGCCGGACCGCTGCTGCCTTTTCGCGCGGTGTTCCGCTCGCGTGCCACGCTGAGCTTCCTGGCTGTGTGGATGATCATCAACATCGTCACCGGCGTGGTCGGCTTCGTGCCGGGGGAAGACAGCCAGATCGCATGGGAGGCTCATATCGGTGGCTTCCTCGCCGGCTTCCTGGGACTGCGTTTCTTCGACCGCAGGCAAGTGTATGGTCGCTGATCGGAATACTTGAAATGCGGCCCGTCACGGCGCACCATATCCCTGCTTGACGTCAATATCCGTCCGCCTGGGGCTGACGGAGGGTTGCAGAGGAGGACGCCATGACTGTTAAGGCAATTCTTGAGGCGAAGGGCCACGCCGTGGTCACACTTGGCCCCAACGCGACGCTGACCGAGGCGGTCGGATTGCTCGCCGATCGGCGGATTGGTGCGCTGGTCATCACCAACGGAGATCGCAAGATCGTCGGAATTCTCTCGGAGCGCGACGTGGTGCGTGTGATCGCCAAGGAAGGCGCCGCCGCGCTTGACCTTCAGGTGCGCGCCGTCATGACGCCGAAGGTCAAGATTTGCAACGCGAGCCACACGGTCAACGAAGTCATGGAAATCATGACGAATGGCCGCTTCCGCCACCTGCCGGTGGAGAAGGACGGGTTGCTCGATGGCATCATCTCGATCGGCGACGTGGTCAAGCGGCGCATTGAAACGGTCGAGCGCGAGGCAGAGCAGATCAAGGCCTATATCGCCACGGCTTGATCACCTCTTCCGAGCGAGGGTATCGACACCTCCCCATGCCGGTGACGGCATGGGGAGGTGTTTTCTTTTGAGTAGTCAGTCACAGCTCAACGGTTGTCGAGCTGTGGACGTACCAGCCTCAGCCCTTCACGCGTGATGCGATAGGGGCCGCCATTGTTGGAAGCGACCGCTTTCCTTCGCTTCAGTTTCTTGAAGAGCGAAATGTCGAAATCCGGATACCGCCAACCGTCGCGGGTCAGGCAGTGCACGGCTTCGATCTTCTGGCTGTCGTCTTTTTCGATTTCAATACGTCCGCCCTGCGCGAGCAGGTGCAGGACGCGCTGTTCCAAGCGCGAAATGTTCATTCTGGAATGGTCCCGGGAAAACCTGGCCGAAGCGGCCAAAACAAAAAACCGCAGCCACGCGAACGCGGCACGGGATTTCAGGTTCTCTCGCCCCGCCTTCAGGAGAAGGTCGGGGCCCTAGCGGGACTCAGACGAAATAAACATCCACACTCCATGGGATGCGCGCCATATAGGCGAAGCTGTCATGGAATACCAGCCGGCATCGATGCCGTTCAGCGGTGATCCAGCCGTGCGACCAGCCGGTCACCCAGCCACTGTATGCCGCACACGAGCACGATCAGCACCGCCACCACGACAATCATCACGGTGGTCTCGAAACGCTGGTAACCATAGCGGATGGCGAGGTCGCCGAGCCCGCCGGCGCCGATCGCGCCAGCCATGGCAGACGCACCAACCAGCGTCACCAGCGTCACGGTGAAACCGGCGACGATGCCGGGCAGGGCCTCGGGCACCAGCACTTCACGGATGATCGTCCAGCGGTTGCCGCCCATGGCGCGTGCCGCTTCGATGAGGCCACGGTCGACTTCGCGCAGCGAGACTTCGGCGATGCGGGCGTAATAGGGCGTCGCAGCGATCGACAGCGGCACGATTGCCGCCCAGGTGCCGATCGAAGTGCCGACGATCAGTCTCGTCACCGGGATCAACGCAACAAGCAGAATGATGAAGGGCACCGAACGGAAACCGTTGATGATGGCGGCGAGGATGCGGTTCACCCAAAGGTTTTCGGCGATGCCGCCGCGCTCCGTCGCGATCAGCGCAAGCCCCAAAGGCAAGCCGGCGACGAGCGAGATCAAGCCTGATGCCGCGGTCATCAGGATGGTCTCCCAAAGTGACCGCAGCAGAAGTTGGAGCATGACTTCAGACATAACCAAGCACCTTGGCCCGGGCGTCGCGGGCAGTCAGAAAATCGAGCGTTTTGGCGACCTGTCCATCTTTGGTGACGACGCCGAGGAAGAGGCTGCCGATCGGTTCGCCCTGGACATGGTCGACGCCGCCATGGATCAGGTGGAAACGGCCGGGAACGGCAGCCGCCAGTTCTGAAAGCAGTGGACGCCTGGCCGCATCCCCGGCGACGTCCACGCGCAGGATCGCCTCCTTGCCCGGAACGGACGAGAGTTTTTCGGCGATCTCGGCCGGCAGTTGCGGACGGATGCTGCCAAGCAGGCTTTTCGTGATTTCGGACTGCGGATCGGCGAAGACCGACCACACCGGGCCCTCTTCGACGATTCGCCCGGCGTCGATCACCGCGACGCGGTCGGCAATGGAGCGGATCACCTCCATTTCGTGGGTGATCAGCAGGATGGTGAGGCCGAAACGCTGGTTGATATCCTTGAGCAACGCCAGGATCGATCGTGTCGTTTCCGGATCGAGCGCCGACGTGGCTTCATCCGACAACAACAGCGCCGGTCCGGCAGCAAGCGCGCGGGCAATGCCGACGCGCTGCTTCTGGCCACCGGACAGCGACGACGGATAAGCCTTGGCCTTTGCGGAAAGGCCGACCAGCTCGAGCAGTTCTGCCGCTCGCGCCCGGCGCTCGGCCTTGGGTCGGCCCTCTATCTTGAGTGGCAGCGCGACATTGTCCTCGACTGTCTTGGCCGACAGCAGGTTGAAGTGCTGGAAGATCATGCCGATACGCCGTCTCAGCGGCTGCAGTTCCTTCTCGCCAAGCCGGCTGATCTCGCGGCCTTCAATGCGGACTTCGCCCGAATCCGGTCGCTCCAGTCCGTTCAGGCATCGGATCAGTGTCGATTTGCCCGCGCCGCTGCGGCCGATGATGCCGAGAATCTCACCCTGACGCACGGTCAGCGTCACGCCCTCCAGTGCCGGCGTTTCTCCGAAGCGACGCTTCAGATCGACAAGACGCACGATCTCCTCGCTGTGGCCACGAGCCGGTTCGACCGGCCGGCTGGCGATATCATCGTCCACTGTGTCGGCCAAATGCGGGATCTCCGCCAAGACGTGCTGATTCACGGGTTGTCCTTTCCCCGCAGCCTCTTGCGGCTGCGCATCGAACGGCTCCAAACCGAGCAGCCCGCTGGCCGAAAGGCCGCGAGCTGCTCGCCGTTCCAGATAGGGTTGCATCGGCCTCAGTAAGCGCTGATGCCGGTGCCCTTGTAGACGCGGTCGAATTCTGCCTTCACCGTCGGGTTCTGGTAGGCCGCGACCAGCGCCTTCACCCAGGGCTCGTTCTCATTGCCCTGCTTGACGGCGATGAAGTTGCGGTACGGGTTGTCGGCTACCGGCTCCTGGGCGATGCGGTTTTCCGGCGTCAGCCCGCTTTTCAGCGCCCAGTCGGTGTTGACGACAGCTGCGTCGAGGTCTTCCACCGAGCGGCCGACGATGCCGGCGTCGAGTTCCTTGATCTCGATGCCGCTCGGATTCTCGGCAATGTCGGCGGTGGTGGCCAGGATACCGGTGCCGTCCTTCAGCTTGATCAGCTTTTCGTTCTGCAGCACGCGAAGCGCGCGGCCTTCATTCGAGGGATCGTTCGGCACGCCGACGACTGCGCCCTTTTTCAGGTCAGCCACCTTGGCGTGCTTTTTCGAATAAAGGCCGATTGGCCAGACGCCGGTATAGCCGACCGGCACGATGTGATAACCTTGGGTCTTTACCTGATTGTCGAGATAAGGCTGGTGCTGGAATGCGTTGGCGTCGATCTCGCCACGCTCCAATGCCTCATTGGGCTGGGTGTAGTCGTTGAAGACCACGGTTTCGATGGTCAGGCCCGTCTTGGCGGCTTCAGCGGTAACGACGCGCCAGACGTCTTCATCTTCGCCGGAAATGATGCCGACCTTCACGGATTTCTTGTCTTCCGCATAGGCGGACGACGGAGCGGCAAGGCTGACAAGCGCAACAGCCGAAGCCAGCAATGCGGCAAGACCGGCGCGGCGGGTAATCGGGCTTCTAAAGGCGGTGGTCATAACAGTCCTCGGTCAAAAATAGCCTTGGGAGGCGAAAGGGTTGGCGGCGCGGAATGCGAAGCCTGCCCATATCGTCCACAAAGCCGGCCTTCGGTTCAAAGGACCGCTTTGCCAGCTCAGTGGCGACGACAGGAATTTCGTCTTAAAGATTCTGCATTGCAGGGCAGAACAAACCTCGCCTTCGCACTTGCGAGATGACGGCGCGCAAAGTTTTTCCTAAAAGGAGGCGAGGGGCGCGACGTTTGCGGTGGCTTGCCTCGCGCCGCCGGTTGCGCTAGCCCAAATCAACGATTTCACGCTTCCTGAATGCAGGCCTCCATGACCCTCATCGACACCCGCACGCCCGACCCCAAGCGATTGATTCCCGGCGCCACCGGCGACTGGGAAGTCATCATCGGCATGGAAGTCCATGCGCAGGTGACCTCGGAGGCCAAGCTGTTCTCCGGTGCATCGACTGCTTTCGGTGCAGCCCCCAATGCCAATGTGTCGCTGGTCGATGCCGCCATGCCCGGCATGCTGCCCGTGATCAACGAGGAGTGCGTGCGTCAGGCCATCCGTACCGGGCTAGGCCTGAAGGCCCAGATCAACCACAAGTCGGTTTTCGACCGGAAGAACTATTTCTATCCGGATCTGCCGCAGGGCTACCAGATCTCCCAGTTCAAGCAGCCGATCGTCGGCGAGGGCACGGTGATCGTTTCGGTCGGTCCTGACAAGAAGGGTGAGTTCGAGGACATCGAGGTCGGCATCGAACGCCTGCACCTGGAGCAGGACGCCGGCAAGTCGATGCACGACCAGCATCCGACGATGTCCTATGTCGATCTCAACCGCTCCGGCGTGGCGCTTATGGAGATCGTCTCGAAGCCCGACATTCGCTCTTCCGACGAGGCCAAGGCATACATCACCAAGCTGCGCACCATCGTGCGCTATCTCGGCACCTGCGACGGCAACATGGACGAGGGTTCCTTGCGCGCCGACGTCAACGTTTCGGTGCGCCGGCCTGGCGAAGGTTTCGGGACGCGCTGCGAGATCAAGAACATGAACTCGATCCGCTTCATCGGCCAGGCCATCGAATATGAGGCGCGCCGGCAGATCGCCATCCTCGAAGATGGCGGCACGATCGATCAGGAAACCCGCCTGTACGACCCGGTGAAGGGTGAGACGCGCTCCATGCGCTCCAAGGAAGAAGCGCATGATTACCGGTACTTCCCCGATCCGGATCTTTTGCCGCTGGAGTTCGACCAGGCATATGTCGACGACCTCGCCAGGCATCTGCCGGAACTGCCGGACGACAAGAAGACGCGTCTGGTCGAAAAGCTCGGCCTGTCCGCCTACGACGCCTCGATCCTCGTCTCGGAAAAGGCCATCGCCGATTACTTCGAGCAGGTGACGGCGGGGCGCGACGGCAAGACGGTGGCGAACTGGGTCATCAACGACCTGCTCGGCGCCTTGAACAAGTCCGGCAAGGCCATTGAGGAGACACCGGTTTCGCCGGCCCAGCTCGGCAGCATCGTCGACCTGATCAGGGAAGGCACCATCTCCGGCAAGATCGCAAAGGACCTGTTCGAGATCGTCTGGAACGAGGGCGGCGATCCCAAGGAACTCGTCGAGACGCGCGGCATGAAACAGGTCACTGACACCGGCGCCATCGAAAAGGCGGTGGACGATGTGATCGCAGCCAATCCGGACAAGGTCGAGCAGGCCAGGGCCAAGCCGACGATGGCCGGCTGGTTCGTTGGACAGGTGATGAAGGCGACCGGCGGCAAGGCCAATCCGCAAGCGGTGAACGATCTCGTCAAAGCCAAGCTCGGCATCACGGAATAGCTGCCATGTTCGTGCGTACGGCGAGCGAGCGTGACCTTGAAGCGATAAAGGCGCTGCTCACTGAGACGTGGCATGCCACCTACGATGCCATCTACGGCGTGGAGCGGGTGAACGAGATCACGAGCCAGTGGCACACGCCAGCCTCGCTCAAGGCTCGCCTGACGCAGCCAAACTCCGAGTTTCTGGTCGCCGACGATGGCGAGACCATCGCCGGCGTGGCCTTTGCAGCCGCCACCGATGATCCCAAGGTGGTCAAGTTGCGCCAGCTTTATGTGTTGCCGGCGTTCCAGCACAAGGGCATAGGCAGCATGTTGCTGGAAGAGATCGAAGACAGCTTTCCCGAAGCCCACACATTGCGGCTGGAAGTGGAGGGGGCCAATGCGCCGGCCATCCGCTTCTACACGGCCAATGGTTTCACTGAGGCTGGCCAGAGCAGCGATTGTGGCGCTGCCGGATCGGGTATCCCGGCACTGGTGTTCGAGAAACGGCTGGGTTAGCCGCTTCCCGCAGAGAGACTGAATGCTCTAGATCCCGACAATCTCGACATTGTCGATCAACCGCGTAGCGCCAAGCCGCGCGGCCACCAGGATGCGACCGTCGCGGTCGCGTTGCCAGGGGGCGAGCGTATCGCTTTCGCGAGCCTCGACATAGTCGACGGCGCCGAAGCCGGCGGCGAGGATTTTCTGGCGGGCTTTCTCCAGTGTTTCCTGTTCGCCAGCCCCGGATTGCAGCGCTTGCGCAGCATGGCGCAGGATCCTGTTGAGCTGTCGTGCCACGGCGAGTTCGGTCGGCGTGAGATAGGCATTGCGCGAGGACATGGCGAGGCCTTCCCCGTCACGGACCGTCGGTGCTCCAATGATCTCGATCGGAATGTCGAGATCTCGACAGAGCTTCTTCACCACACAGAGCTGCTGATAGTCTTTCTCGCCGAAGACCGCGCAGTCGGGCAGGGTCTGCAGGAAAAGCTTGGCAACGACCGTGGCTACACCTTCGAAAAATGTCGGTCGGAAATCGGTTTCCAGTCCAGCCGACGGGCCGCCGATGACCACCTTGGCGTCGAAGCCGTGCGGATACATTTCCGCGGCTGTCGGCGTAAAGGCAAGCTGCACGCCGGCTTCTGCCAGTCGGTCGAGATCAGCGGCGAGCTGGCGCGGATATTTGTCGAGGTCCTCGGTCGGTGCGAACTGCGTCGGGTTGATGAAGATCGACACAACGCAGCGGTCGGCTCGCTCGAGTGCGATGCGTGTCAGGGAGACATGGCCGTCATGCAGGGCGCCCATGGTCGGCACCATGGCAACACTCAGACCCTGCCGGCGCCACTCTCGTACGACGGTGCGCAGATCGGAAACGGTTTCAACAACTTGCGGACGTTTCATGATTCTTTTTCGCCCTTCGATCGAAAGACATGTTCGGGGCCAGGAAACGTGCGTGCATGCACTTCCGAGGCGTAACGGGCGGCAGCGTTCCCCACCGTATCGCGCAAGCTGGCATATTCCTTGACGAATTTCGGCACGCGGTCGACGGTCAGGCCGATCGCGTCATCGACGACGAGAATCTGGCCGTCGCAGGCCACGCTGGCGCCGATGCCGATGGTGGGGATCGCCGATTGGCGCGTGATCTCGGCCGCCACCGGCTCCATCGTGCCCTCGATGACCATCGAAAAGGCACCGGCGTGTTCGACAGCTTTGGCATCCGCCAGCAGTGCGGCGATGGCGGCATCGGTGCCGCCCTTGATTTTGTAGCCGCCGTCCTTTTCGACCGATTGCGGCTGCAGCCCGATATGACCCATGACGGCAATGCCCGCGCCTGCAATGGCAGCGATCTGCTCCGCCACGTCGACTCCACCTTCCAGCTTGACCGCATCGCAGCCGGTTTCATCGACCAGGCGACGGGCCGAGGCGAGGGCGACGGCAGGCGAATTTTCATAGCTTCCGGCAGGCATGTCGAGCACGACGCAGGCACGGCGCGTGCCGCGCATGACTGCCTGGCCATGCAGGATCATCATCTCCATGGTTGCGCCGAGTGTTGTCTTGTGGCCATGCAGGACCATCGCGACGCTGTCGCCGACCAGCAGCAGATCGACGTGTGGATCAAGCAGGCGGGCAATGGGATAGGTGTACGCGGTCAGACAGACGATCGGCGTGCCGCCCTTGCGGGCCGACAGCTCTGCAGGCGTGATGCGGGGTGCAGCCGCAGTCGCATCGGAAGCCATCTTTTTCCTCCCTCGACGGACAGGCCGGACCTGTCCGAGAGCCCGCTTGTCCGAGCGTCATTAGGGATACGGAGCGGCTAATTATTTTGCAAGTGCGAGATGAATTTGAGCAATTGCGAAATGAAGCGGCGCTTTTCCCGTCTCCAGATGAGGAGTGCAGGAACTCCACCTTGTCGCGACGATCTAAACCCTTGCCTTCCGCCCGACAGGGCGCCATAAGCAGGCAACGGCAAACGCCCGCGAGGACCAGCATGGCAGGCTTTCTGACGCAGTTTTTCACCTGGTGGAACGGCCAGACGCTGGGAACGCGTTTCCACACCTGGCGTCATGGCAAGAAGGTCGGTCAGGACGAATTCGGCAATATCTATTACGAGGGCGGCATCAACTCCGATGGACAGACCCGCCGTTGGGTAATCTATGCCGACAAGTCGGAAGCCTCGGCCATTCCTCCCGGCTGGCACGGCTGGATTCACCACCGCGTCGATGTTGCTCCGGTCAACGAGACATACAAGCCGCGGGAATGGCAGAAGCCGCACGAGCCCAACCTGACCGGTACTGCCGCGGCGTACCGCCCGAAGGGCTCGATCCTGGGCAGCCAGCACCGTCCGCAGGTGACCGGCGATTATGATGCCTGGACGCCGGGCTCCTGAAACGACACGGTTCGGGTTCTCGCCACATTTGCCGTTTAGCTGGTTCGCTTCGCCGGAACGCTCTACCTTTGGGCGTTGAGAATCACCTGCCCAAAGACGGGTCGTCCGTATGATATCTTTCAGCCGCCTTTCGACCGGCGCCTTGGCAACAATGCTGGCGGTTGCTTGCCCACTTCATGCGAATGCACAGCAGATGCCGTGGGATCCGCCCGCCGGCGAAACGCCTGCCCAGATACCATTCGAGATCCAGCCGGACGCCAACCAGGGACAGCCTGTCCAGGAGCAACCGGCTCAGGAACCAGTTCCTCAGCAACCGGCTCAGAGCGAGCAGCCTGGCCAGAAACAGCCTGCCCAGAACAAGCCGGCTCCTGAGGTGAAGGTTGAACGCGTTGCCAATCCGGTCGCCGAGTTTTCCGGCATCGACAAGATCACCGGCCGCATCATCAATTTCGACGTCTATATCGACGAGACGGTGCAGTTCGGTGCACTGCAGGTGACACCGCGCGTGTGTTATTCGCGTCCCGGTGCCGAGGCGCCGAAGACGGATTCCTTCGTCGAGGTCGACGAGATCACGCTCGACCGCAAGATACGTCGTATCTTCACCGGCTGGATGTTCGCCGAAAGCCCCGGTATCAACGCAGTCGAACACGCGGTCTATGATGTGTGGCTGAAGGGCTGCAAACAGAAGTCCGACGTGCCTGCGCCTGTTGCAGCCAAGCCTTCGTCCAGCGGCGCGCCCGCCAAGGTCAACAGCAAGCAGCCCACCAACTGACCGGCCGGCAATCTCAATCTGCCTGCGGGCTGAACTCGGCTTCGCCTTTCAGGGCCGCTGCCAGCATCTTTTCATAACGCCCGCGCGGTACGTCCACGGCTCCGAAGCGTTTCAGATGTTCGGTGGTGAACTGGGTGTCGAGCAGGGCAAAGCCACGCTCCCTGAGCCGCTCGACCAGATGGACGAGGCAGATCTTGGAGGCGTCGGTCTCCCGCGAAAACATGCTTTCACCGAAGAAGACGCGGCCGAGCGACACGCCATAGAGCCCGCCGACGAGGTGATCGTCGCGCCAGGCTTCGACCGAGTGGCAATGGCTCATGCGGGCCAGTTGCAGATAGGCTTCGCGTATCGGTGCGTTGATCCAGGTTGACTGGCGCTCTTCCCGCTGTTCGGCGCAGCCGTCGATGGTCGCTGCGATGTCATGGTCGAACCGGATGTCGAAGGGGGCTTTGCGGATCGTCTTGGCAAGGCTCTTCGGAACATGGAAGCCATCCAATGGGATGATGCCGCGCTTTTCCGGTCGTACCCAGAAAACTTCGGGATCATCGGCACTTTCTGCCATCGGGAAGACACCCGAGGCATAGGCCTTGAGCAGAAGGTCGGTCGGGATGCGATAGCCGGGCGCGAAAGGGCGGGTCATTTCAGCGTTGTGCTCGAGCATGATCTCGAAAAGTTGCAGGCTTTCCGAATACAGATCATGCGCCAAAACAAAGAGATAGAGCGGGATTCATCTGGCCGCATCCATCGATGCGTCCCTCGGGGGCAAGCCTCGAAGGACGCATTGCCTGTCACTCCGGCTTGGCCAGATATTTTTCCAGCCAGTGGATGTCATAGTCGCCATTGGCGATGTCGGAGTTGCCGACGAGGTCGCGGAACAATGGCAGAGTGGTCTTGATGCCGTCGACAACGAATTCATCAAGCGCACGGCGCAGTCGCATCATGCACTCGACGCGGTTGCGGCCATGCACGATCAGCTTGCCGATCAAGCTGTCGTAGTAGGGCGGGATGCGATAGCCGGAATAGACGCCGGAATCGACGCGGATGCCAAGACCACCGGGCGTGTGGAAATGCGTGATGGTGCCCGGCGAAGGCGTAAACGTGCGCGGATCCTCGGCATTGATACGGCATTCAATGGCATGGCCGTTGAACTTGATATCTTCCTGGCGCACCGAAAGCCCGCCGCCCGAAGCAACCCTTATCTGCTCATGCACCAGATCGATGCCAGTGATTGCCTCCGTCACCGGATGCTCCACCTGCAGGCGGGTGTTCATCTCGATGAAGTAGAATTCGCCGTTCTCGTAAAGAAACTCGATGGTGCCGGCACCCGAATAGCCAAGATCGGCCACAGCGTTGGCGCAGATGCCACCGATGCGGGCTCGTTCTTCCTCGTTCAGGGCAGGAGAGTTCGCTTCTTCCCACACCTTCTGGTGGCGACGTTGCAGCGAACAGTCACGCTCGCCAAAATGCACGCCCCGGCCTGCGCCGTCGCCGAACACCTGCAATTCAATGTGGCGCGGCTTTTCCAGATACTTCTCGATGTAGACGGCATCATCGCCGAAGGCTGCGCCGGCTTCCGAACGGGCGGTGGCGAGCGCGACCTCCAGGTCTGCCTCGGTGCGCGCCACCTTCATGCCGCGACCGCCGCCGCCGGCTGAGGCCTTGATGATCACCGGATAGCCGATCTCTGCGGCGACGCGTTTGGCTTCCTTCTCCTCGGAGACTGCGCCATCCGAGCCGGGAACGACCGGAATGCCCAGGCGCTTGGCGGTACGCTTGGCTTCGATCTTGTCGCCCATGATGCGGATATGGTCGCCCGAGGGACCAATGAAGGTGATGTTGTGGGCAGCAAGGATGTCGGCGAACTTTGCGTTCTCCGACAGGAAGCCGTAGCCCGGGTGCACGGCATCGGCGCCCGTGATCTCGCAGGCGGCAACGATCTGGTGGATGTTGAGGTAGCTGTCGCGCGAGGGCGGCGGGCCGATGCAAACGCTTTCGTCCGCAAGGCGAACATGCATTGCATCCGCGTCGGCGGTGGAGTGCACCACGACAGTCTTGATGCCGAGTTCCTTGCAGGCGCGCAGCACCCGGAGCGCGATTTCGCCGCGATTGGCGATGAGGATCTTCTGGAACATTCCGTCCGTCCTCGTGCCTTATTCGATCACGACGAGCGGCATTCCGTATTCGACCGGCTGCGCGTCTTCGACCAGGATCGCCGTCACCGTGCCGGCGCGCGGCGAGGGGATCTGGTTCATCGTCTTCATGGCTTCGATGATCAGCAGCGTCTGGCCTTCCTTCACCTTCTGGCCGATTTCGACGAACTGCTTGGCATCGGGCGAGGGCGCAAGGTAGGCGGTGCCAACCATCGGCGACGGCACGGCATTCTTGGCTGCTTCCGCGGCGCTTGGTGCAGCCGGGGCTGCCGCAGCGGCGACAGGGGCGGCTGCGATGACCGGAGCTGGTGCTGCGACTGCGTGCACGGTCGGCGCATGACGCGACACGCGCAGCTTAAGATCGCCGAGCTCGACTTCGATTTCAGTGAGGTTGGTGTCGTTCAGAATGCCCGCGAGATCGCGGATCAGCTGCTGATCAACACCGGTTTTTTTCGTCGTCATGTCCGACCCTTCTTGTTGTCCGCCCATTTCAGATGCGGGCGGCGAGCGCTTGCAGCGCCAGCGTATAGCCAAGCGGCCCGAAGCCGCAGATCATTCCCACGGCGTGCGGTGCTATCCGGGATACATGCCGGAACGGCTCGCGCGCGTGGATGTTGGAAAGATGCACTTCCACCACCGGCAGCGGGGCAACACCCCGGATGGCGTCGTGGATGGCGATCGAGGTATGGGTGTAGGCGCCGGCATTGATGACGACCCCTGCGGCAGCTTCGCCTGCTTCCTGGATCCAATCGACCAGATGGCCCTCATGGTTCGACTGGCGGAAATCGATGGTCAGGCCCAGGTCCTTGCCTGCTTTCACGCAATCAGCAGCGATGTCGTCCAGCGTCTGGTCGCCATAGATCGACGGCTCGCGCTTGCCGAGCATGTTGAGGTTGGGACCGTTGAGGACGAAAACCGTTTTCAAAAATGGCTACCTTTACCCTCGCGCCGAATATCGCCGGCGCGCCGGACCTCTATAATGGGCATAACCGGCCGCGAAAAGAGCGCAAGTGTGATCTTGGCCTGTCCACAACGCCGGTTTGACCGGACTGGGGCTGGCCAAGTCCGGGTTTTCAGTCCCGCGCAGCTCAGAGTGTGGGCTTCGCAGCCTTGATCTTCTCGGTCAGAACATCTGCGCCAAGGGCGCCAAACACCACCTCGTTGCCGATGACGTAGGAGGGAGTACCCGTGATGGCGAGCTTGTTGGCGAGGTCGTAGGTCTTGGCGAAACGCTCCATGATCGCCGGATCCTTCATCGCCTCGCGCAGCTTTGCCTCGTCTGCGCCGAGTTCCAGCGCGATCTTGATGGCGGTCTCTTCGGTCGCTCGGGTCTGGCCGCCGAGGAGTTCGAGATGGAATTCTCCCGCCTTCTCCGGCATCAGCTTCTGGAAGGCCTGCGAGACGACATGGGCCTTCTGGGAATCCGGCCCGAGGATCGGGAACTCCTTAAGCACGAAGCGCAGATCGGGATTGGCTTTGGTGAGATTCTCCATATCGCCCATGGCGCGTTTGCAGAAGCCGCAATTGTAGTCGTAGAACTCGACGATCGTGATCTTGCCCTTGGGATTGCCGACGACGGTGTCGTAGGAGGCGTTGAAGATCTCGTCCTTGTTTTCCTTGATGACGCCCGAAGCAGCGAGCTTCTGCTCCTCCTTCTGCTTGGTCTCCAGCGCATCCTGCACTTCGAGCAGGATTTCGGGATTCTTCAGGAGATAGTTGCGGACGATCTCCTCGACCTGGGCGCGATCGAGCTTGGTGTCGGCAGATGCCGGACGGATGTCGCCAGCAGTGAAGCCGAAGGTAAAGGCGGCGAGGGCAATGGCCGCTCCGGCGGTGCTGAGCAGATAGGCCTTGTTCATGGTCGTCTTCCTTTGCCTTTCAGACGCTGCGGCGGGATCCCGTCCTGCCGCCCGTGCCGTCTTCAGTTCGATTTCTTGGTTGGCGCTTTGGCACCGATGATGTCCTGCGCACGCACCCAGGCCGGTTCGCCCGGCTTCAACAGCTTCTGCGCGCGCATGGCGAAGATCTTGGCGTCCTTGGTAGCGCCCTGGTAATAGTAACCTTCGGCCGTCGCCAACTCGGCCTTGCCGACATCGCCGAGTTCGCCATAGGCCTGCGCCAGGAAACGGTAGCCGCCAGCATTCTCGCGGTCGCGCTCAGGCCGTTGGAGAGCTGGGTGACGGCCTGTTTCAATGAGTCCGGTGTGCCCTGTGCAAGCAACGCCTGCCCATAGGACACGGAAAGAAGTCCCGATTTCGCCGGATCGAGGCTGACAGCCTTGGCGTAGGCAGAAGCCGCTTCCTTGGGCTTGTTGGCTTTCATCAGGATGTCGCCACGCAACTCCTGAAGGTAAGCATTCCTGGGCTGAGACTTGATCATCGCGTCAGTCTTGGCCAGCGCGGAACTCGGATTGCCGTTCAGGTAGTTCGAAATCGCTTCGCCATACTGCACGGCAACCGGATCAGGATTCTTGCGCAGCAATCGCGATGTGGCCGCCTGACCTTGCGTGAAGGCGGCGATCTTGACCCGCATCATGTTGTGGCGCTGCTGCAGGGCGGGCGGATCCTTGGCATCAAGGTAAGGGCTCCTGCTCACCAGTTCCTGCAGGTTCGAGATACGCTCCTGCGGCATCGGGTGGCTGACGCGGTAGGGATCGACGCGTGCGCCCGAGAGTGACAGTGCGCTCTGGAAACGCTGGAAGGTTTTCAGCATGCCGGCACCGGATTGTCCGGTGGCGTTGAGGTAGGTGATGGCTGAGCGGTCGGCCGTCATTTCCTCACCGCGCTGATAAGCAAGCAGCGAACGTTGCGCCAACTCGGTGCCGCCGGTGGCGAGCCCCATGCCGGCACCTGCAAGGCCCTTGCTGTTGCTGGCCGCGCCTGCCACCAGCGCACCGGCACCGAGCAGGCCGGCGACGATTGCCATCGTCTTTGCACGCTCAAGCTGTTCGCGCAGCCGTTGCTGGTGGCCACCGGCAATGTGCCCGGTTTCGTGTGCCAGAACCCCGATCACCTCGTTTGGCGTTTCGGCCTGCATCAACGTGCCGGTGTTGATGAAGACGCGGCGACCGGCGACAAAGGCGTTGAAGGAGGGATCGTTGACCAGCACGATCTGGATGCCGGCGTTGGAAAGGCCCGCTGCCTTGAAGATCGGCCTGGCATAGTCGCGCACCAGCGCCTCGATCTCGGCATCCCGCACGACCGGCACGTTCTGCGCGAAAGCATTCATGGTACCGGAGACGGCGACGGCCGCGCCAAGCGCCAATGTCGCCAGGGTGCGCACGGTCCTTGTGATCGTCTGTCCGGGACGTGAGAGGCTCAACATGATGCGTACACTGGTAGACGAGGCGGTTGACGATGAAAAGCCGGCGCGCGAAAACTTGCTGAACTTGTGATCCCCATCAATCGGGCATTTGTGCGGCACCGTCCGGCAGCCGGACGCGGATGGCGGGGCCTCGTTAACAGGAGTTTTGCCCAAAAATGGTTGTTTCGTTGTCACGGCGCGGAGACGTCGAGCCGTTCCACGCCATGGATGTCCTGGCTGGCGCCAATAAACTGAAGGCCGAAGGCGTACCGGTGATTTCCATGGCCGTCGGCCAACCATCCGATCCGGCGCCCGCCGTTGTGCGCGAGGCAGCTGCCGCTGCCTTGAAGAGCGGCCGTATCGGCTACACTGACGCGCTTGGCCTGGCCGGCTTGCGTCGTGCCATCGCCGGCCACTACCGCGAACATTATCAGATCGACGTCGCGCCGGAACGCGTCGCTGTCACCACGGGCTCTTCCGCCGCCTTCAATCTGGCGTTTCTCGCCATGTTCGACGGTGGCGATCGTGTTGCCATCGCTGCACCAGGCTACCCTGCCTATCGCAACATCATGGCGGCGCTCGGCATCGAGGTGGTCGAGATCGAACTGGAAGGCGCCGCGTATCTCCACGCCGAACATCTCGCCAGTGCGCACGCCAAAAAAACGTTGAAGGGCGTGCTGTTTGCCAGTCCGGCCAATCCTACCGGTGCGGTCATCCCTGTCGAGGCGTTGAAGGCGTTGGTCGAAACGGCGGACCAGCTCGGAATCGCGGTGATCTCCGATGAAATCTACCATCGGCTGGCCTATGCTGCACCCGATACCACCGCGCTGGCCTTCGGTCCGGACGTCGCGGTGATCAACTCCTTCTCCAAATATTACTGCATGACCGGCTGGCGTATCGGCTGGATGGTGTTGCCGGAAAAACTGGTGAGACCTGTCGAGCGCATCGCGCAGAGTCTCTACATTTCTGCGCCGGAGCTTTCGCAGGTGGCGGCCATGGAGGCCTTCAAGGCGACCGAGGAACTCGAAGCTGTGAAGGCGCGTTACGCCTGGAACCGCGAATTGCTGATGAAACGCCTGCCGGAATTGGGCTTTGCACTTGCCGCTCCCATGGATGGCGCGTTCTATGCCTTCTGCGATGTCTCGCGTCTGACCAATGACAGCATGGCATTCGCAGGCAAGATGTTGGTCGAAGCGCATGTCGCTGCCACGCCCGGTCGCGACTTCGATCCGCTGCAGGGGCATCGCTATATGCGCTTCTCCTACGCAGGCAGCCATGACGAGATGGTGGAAGCCGTTGCCCGGATAGAGCGCTGGCTAAAATAGGCAAGGGCAATGACTGGCTGACGTCCATCACGATTTCGCGACTGTCGGAACCAGCAGCGACCGAGCGCGTTTTAGCGTCAGGCAACAACTCATGGAGGCACCGATGCGCGCCATGAACCTTGTAACCCTCGTCCTGATCATCATTGGCGGCCTGAACTGGCTGGTCATGGGCGTTGCGGGTTACGATGTCCTCGGAATGCTGTCCGGAGGCACCGGCACCCCGCTCGCCCGGCTGGTTTCTGTCATCATCGGCCTTTCGGCCGTGTGGCAGCTCATGCCGTTCGTACAGGCGTTCAGCGAAGGTGAGGTTTCGGCGGAACGGCATATCCGCCACCACTAAACGCGTCCAAGTTGAAGAAAGCGGCGGCACCTGGTGCCGCCGCTTTTCTTGTTCGAGCTACGCTCTGGCGGTTTCTCCGCCGAGGCCGGGCAGTCGGCTCAGAAGAAACCCTTGCGCTGCCACCAGCCGCCACGCTTCGGCTTTTCTTCAACTGCTTCTTCAGCTTCTGCTGCGGTGGTGGAAGAAACGACAGGTGCGGCCGGCGTCTCCGCGCTTGCGACCTTGCGACGCGACGCGCGTGGTTTCTTGCCGGCGGGAGCATCCTTGGCTTCGGACGGAGCCGGCTCGACGACGATGTCTGCGGCCGTCTCGGTCGTGACCTCCACGACTGCTGCCTCGGCTGCGGCAGCTTCGGCCTTCTTCGACTTTGCCGTACGGCGCGGCTTTTTCGGCTTTTCGGCCGGAGCTTCTTCCACGGCAGGCGCGGGTTCCGGCTCGACCACCGCAGCTTCGGCGACGACCTCTGCGGTCACGGTTTCGCTGTCGGCCGTGGCAGCCTCTGCCGCATCGTCGGCAGTCTCGCCGTCTTCCTTGCGGCTGCGCTTGCCGCCACGCTTGCCGCGTCGCCGCTTCTTGGCCGGTTCGTCGTCGTTCTCTTCCGCGACAACGATCGTCTCGACCTCTGCGGCGGCTTCAACGACAGCGGCATCACTCTCTTCGCTGGCGTCCTCGTCGTCTGCGGCAGTATCTTCATCGTTGCCTGCTTCCGTGGCCGCCTGATCGCGATCGCGGCCGCCGCGACGGCGCCTGCGCCGACGACGCTTGCGGTCGCGCTGGCTGTCGCCCTCGCGTGCCTGCTGCTGTTCCTGGCGAGGCTGATCTTCTCCGGCCTCTTCCTCGTCCTCGACGATGATCTCGTCTTCCGGCTCTTCGGGTTCGACCGGGATCGGCTGCGGCTTCATCTCGACGAAGCCTTCCGGCTTCTCTGCGATCGCACCACGCGCGATCGTGTAGTGCTGCGAACCGACAGTCTCATCTGCCTCGACGGTAATCGTCAGGCCGAAGCGTGTTTCCAGCTCGACCAGTGTGGAGCGCTTGTGGTTGAGCACGTAAAGCGCGGTCGCTGCCGGGGTGCGCACGGTGATGTGGCTGCGCGAATCCTTGAGCAGGAACTCCTCGATGGCACGCACGACAAGCAGCGCGACGGAGGAATCGGAGCGAACATGGCCGGTGCCGCCACAATGCGGGCAAGGCTTCATGGTCGATTCCAGCACGCTGGCGCGAATACGCTGGCGGCTCATCTCCATCAGGCCGAAATGCGAAATGCGGCCGACCTGGATGCGCGCACGATCGTTCTTCAGGCAATCCTTGAGCTTCTTCTCGACAGCCCGGTTGTTCCGGTTCTCCTCCATGTCGATGAAGTCGATGACGATCAGGCCGGCAAGGTCACGCAGTCGCAACTGTCGGGCCACTTCTTCAGCGGCTTCGAGATTGGTCTGCAGTGCGGTGTCTTCGATCGAGTGCTCACGCGTCGAGCGGCCCGAGTTGACGTCGATCGAAACCAAGGCCTCTGTCTGGTTGATGATCAGGTAGCCGCCGCTCTTCAGCGTCACCTGCGGCTGCAGCATCTTGTCGAGCTGCGCCTCGATGCCGTTGCGCGCGAAGATCGGCGAGGTGTCGCGGTAGGGCTGGACCATCTTGGCATGGCTGGGCATCAGCATGCGCATGAAGTCCTTCGCCTCGCGATACCCGTCTTCGCCTGCAACAAGGATCTCGTCGATCTCCTTGTTGTAGAGATCGCGCACCGAGCGCTTGATCAGCGATCCTTCCTCATAGACCAGCGCGGGCGCGGTGGACTTGAGCGTCAAATTGCGGACGTTCTCCCACAACCGCATGAGGTATTCGTAGTCACGCTTGATTTCGGCCTTGGTTCGGCTTTCGCCGGCGGTGCGCAGGATCACACCCATGCCCTGCGGCACTTCGAGGTCGGCGACCACTTCCTTGAGACGCTTGCGGTCCTGGGCGTTGGTGATCTTGCGCGAGATGCCGCCACCGCGGGCGGTGTTCGGCATCAGGACGGAATAACGTCCGGCCAGCGACAGGTAGGTGGTCAGAGCGGCGCCCTTGTTGCCGCGTTCTTCCTTGACGACCTGAACCAGCAGGATCTGGCGACGCTTGATGACTTCCTGGATCTTGTACTGCTTGCGTACCGGCCTGCGACGATCGCGGATCTCCTCAAGCGCGTCCTCGGCGCCGACTGACTCGATCTCGTGGTCGTCGGAATGGGAGGAGGGGACTTCTTCCAGCGTGCCACGGTCGGCGTCCGCGGCAGGCGCGACTTCGTCGCCATGATTGTCCTCGGGGGCGTGCGGCTGTTCTTCACGGCTTTCCTGCGCAACGTCCACTTCTTCCGAAATCACATCGACTTCGACGCTGGCAGCAATCGAACCGCCTTTGGCGCCTTCGTCGGCATCGCCGCTGTCGTTCGGCTCGACGGTTTCGACATCATCGGCATTTTCGTCGGCCGCTACGGCCTCATCGCTCGTTTCATCGTTTTCGCTGGCCGCAGCATCACGCTTGCGCTCGCCACGGTCGCGATTGCGTCCGCGACGACGGCCACGCCGTCCGCGATTGCGCTCCTGGCGATCATCGCCATTCTCGCCGTTTTCCTCGTCTTCCTCGTCCTCATGTTCCTGAGCCTCGGCGCGCAACAGCGCCTGACGATCAGCAACAGGTATCTGGTAGTAATCGGGATGAATTTCGCTGAAAGCCAGGAAACCATGGCGGTTGCCGCCATATTCCACGAACGCTGCCTGCAGCGACGGCTCAACCCGCGTGACGCGGGCAAGGTAGATGTTTCCTTTGAGCTGCTTCTTGTCTTGCGATTCGAAGTCGAATTCTTCGATGCGGTTACCGCGAACGACGACTACGCGTGTTTCCTCCGGGTGGGAGGCGTCGATTAGCATCTTGTTGGGCATTATTATGTTTCCTCCCGGCAGCCGCCAGCCGCGACCGACGGGACAATGCCCGCTGCCGTGATGCTGTTTGTGCGTGAGTGCCGGATATTTGTGCGTCCGCAGTGGGCCGCTTCAGGGGCATGGCGGTGCCGCCCGCAGCCATGTTGGCGCGGTTGAATGCGGACCTTTCCAATGCAGTACCTGAAACCGTCAAAACCGAACGGACCTTTTTGAACCTAAGCCCGGAAACCCGGACCAGCTTGTTTTGCTCCTGTCGAGCCGGCGCGGTGCAACCCTTGCCGTTTTCCTGCCGCAGGCACTTCCCCCGCCTCGGGCGAGCACCTGCGAAAATCGTCGCGATCACCTGCATTCCCGCCGCTTTGGCGATGACCTGCCTCTCACCTTGACCCAGCAGAAAGCTGAGGGGAAAGGTTGTCCCTGGATTGCAGTGACCCACCATCGCTTTTATGATTTGACGCGTAGGAAGGCAACCCCGATTTCCATGCCGGCAAAGGGCCGTTCCCTCAACGAAATCGCTCTTGAAAAGGCTTGGTTAACCTTCTCTGGATACCAATCGTTAATCGAGTTTACCGCTTAAGCGCGTCTTCGATCGAACAACCGGGCTGGTTCGATGAATCGGCAGCGACTGGAACTGAGATGGGGCTGAAAGCAATCACGAACAAGAGGCTCGGCGGTTGGGTCGGCGTATTGTGCTGCGCCCTGTTCGTCGTGTTTGCCAGCATGATCCTTCCGGCGATCGCGCGCGCAGCCGAGGTTCCTCTCGCGGCGACCGGCTACAAGATGGCCGGCGACGCCACCAAGATGCGTATCGTCGTCGATTTCGATCGTGAGCCAAATCCGCGCTGGTTCCTGCTGCGCGGTCCGCACCGGCTGGTCATCGATGTGCCCAACTCCAAGCTGGCCTTCAGCGCCAAGGATCTCAAGGCCCGTGGGCTGATCAAGAGCGTGCGTTATGGCCAGATCGAGGCGGGGGCTTCGCGGCTGATCCTGATCAGCAAAGGGCCTTTCCGCGTCGACAAGCTGGATGTGCTCAAGAACGAAGATGGTTCCGGTTACCGTATGGCAGTCGATATTTCGGCCGTTTCGGATCGCGAGTTCGATGCGGCACTTGCCGACCAGGCGGTGACCACAGCTTCGACCGTTTCTCCCGACAAACGTGAGCGTTTGGCCAAGCCGGCTCCAGCCTCCCATAAATTCACCATCGTCATCGATCCCGGCCATGGCGGCGTCGATGGTGGCGCCGAGGGGCTGAACGGCACGGTCGAAAAAAATGTCACGCTGGCCTTTGCCAAGGAGCTGCGAGACAAGCTTTCCGCAGAAGGGAAGTATGACATCTCGCTCACCCGCGACGACGACACCTTCCTGCGGCTGGACGACCGGGTGCGTATCGCGCGGCAGCGTGGCGCCAATCTGTTTATCTCAATCCATGCCGACACCATTCGTCTGAAGGGCATCCGTGGCGCCACGGTCTACACCGTCTCCGACAAGGCCTCCGATCCGGAAGCACAGGCCCTGGCGGATCGGGAAAATCTGTCCGACCAGTTCGCCGGCATGGAGATCAAGGAGGACAGCCAGGAAGTTACCGATATCCTGATCGATCTGATCCGCCGCGAGACCCATTCCTTCTCGATGAGCTTTGCCCAGACACTGGTCGGCGAGCTCGGCAACAGTGTCGGGCTGATCAACAATCCGCATCGCTTCGCCGGCTTCCGCGTGCTTAAGGCGCCGGACGTGCCGTCGGTTCTGGTCGAATTGGGCTATCTGTCCAATGCCAAGGACGAGGCGCAGCTCACCAATCCGGAATGGCGGGGCAAGGCGGCTGACAGCATCAGCAAGGCGGTGTCGGCGTTTGCTGCGTCGCGGGTGAATGCAGGCGGATAAGCCTGCCAGCATTGGAGCAGGGTGCTGTTGGCCTTTGGCAGCGTTGCGCCCGGACAACACCGGGTGTTAATATTCCGGCCGATTGGCCAGGAAATTTGCGATTGCCGCAATTTACCCACATCGCCGCGACAATGGGTGGCGAACGGCCGGGTGGTTCCCGAGCCTTGCGTGGCAGGCAGTATCGTTTATGGCGTCTCATGCAAGGGCAGGACGCAAGGATTGCCGTAGCGTATGAAAGCGGCGCAGGAGCGCCCGGGAAATCGATTCCGATTCCCGGGACCATGCGCTAGGGAAATCCTGGGCCACGGACTGGAGTGGGCATGATTCGTCTTATCGGCTATTTTTTCGGCATCGGCACGATGCTGGCTCTGCTGGCCGCCGCGGTTGTCGCGATCTATGTCGGCAATCTGGCCAAGGAGCTGCCTGACTACGAGGTCCTGGCCAAATACGAGCCACCTGTCACCACCCGCATCCACGCTTCCGATGGCGCGCTGATGGCCGAATATGCCCGTGAGCGTCGTCTCTACCTGCCGATCCAGGCCGTGCCGGATCGTGTCAAGGCCGCTTTCCTGTCGGCTGAGGACAAGAATTTCTATTCGCATCCCGGCATCGACATCACCGGTCTTGGTCGCGCCATCATCGTCAACGTGCAGAACTGGGGCTCGCGCCGCCCGGTCGGTGCCTCGACCATCACGCAGCAGGTGGCGAAGAACTTCCTGCTCACCGCCGACCAGACGATGGACCGCAAGATCAAGGAAGCGATCCTCGCCTTCCGCATCGAGCAGGCCTATTCCAAGGATCGTATCCTTGAACTCTATCTCAACGAGATCTTCTTTGGCCTGAACGCATATGGCGTTGCGGGTGCAGCGCTGACCTATTTCGACAAGTCGGTCAACGAGCTGACGGTGGCCGAGGCTGCCTATCTCGCTGCACTTCCGCGTGGCCCGTCCAACTACCACCCGTTCCGGCATACCGAGCGTGCCATCGAGCGCCGCAACTGGGTCATCGACCAGATGGTCGAGAACGGTTACGTCACCAAGGAGGAGGGCGCCAAGGCCAAGGCCGAGCCGCTCGGCGTCAAGCCGCGCCGCAACGGCACCTACCTTTTCGCCGGTGAATATTTCACCGAGGAAGTCCGCCGCCAGATCATCTCCCGCTATGGCGAGAACGCACTCTACGAAGGTGGCCTCTCCGTCCGAACCACACTCGATCCCAAGCTGCAGCTGTTCGCCCGCAAGGCGATGCAGAACGGCCTGATGAAATTCGATACGTTGCGCGGCTACCGTGGCCCGATCACGCATATCGACGTGTCCGGTGACTGGGGTCCCGGACTGGGCGCGGTCAAGGCCTTGAGCGACGTGCCGGAATGGACGCTCGCCGTCGTGCTCGACAGCTCCGGCGAGGGCCTGTCGATCGGCGTGCAGCCCGACCGCGAGGCCTCCGGTGACCTCGTCAAGGAGCGGGTCGAAGGTACGGTATCGCGTGAGGACATGGCGTGGGCGATGCGCTACAAGCAGGGCGACAAGACGCTGAAGGCGAAGTCCCCGGCGGAAGTCCTGAAGGCCGGTGATGTCATCTTCGTTCAGAGGAAGGGTGACAGCGGCTCCGATTATCTGCTGCGCCAGGTGCCGCAGGTCGAGGGCGGTCTCGTCGCCATGGATCCCCACACCGGCCGCGTCCTTGCCATGGTCGGCGGCTTCTCCTACGCCGCTTCCGAGTTCAATCGTGCCACCCAGGCGATGCGCCAGCCCGGCTCATCGTTCAAGCCGATCGTTTATGCGGCGGCACTGGACAACGGCTATACGCCAGCCTCCGTCATCATGGACGGTCCGATCACCATCCAGTCCGGCAACACCACCTGGACGCCGAAGAACTATGATGGCAATTCCGCCGGCCCGTCGACCCTGCGCAACGGCATCGAGCGTTCGCGTAACCTGATGACCGTTCGTCTGGCCAATGACATGGGCATGAAGCTGGTTGCGGAATATGCGGAACGTTTCGGCGTCTATGACAAGCTGGCGCCATATCTGCCGATGGCGTTGGGCTCCGGTGAAACCACGGTGATGCGCATGGTTTCGGCTTATGCGATCATGGCCAATGGCGGCAAGTCGATCAAGCCGTCGGTCATCGACCGCATCCAGGATCGTTACGGCAAGACGGTGTTTCGTCAGGACGAGCGCACCTGCGAGAACTGCAACGCCACCGAATGGAAGAACCAGCCCGAGCCCGAACTGACCGACAATTCCGAGCAGGTGCTGGACCCGATGACGGCCTACCAGATCACGTCCATGATGGAGGGCGTTATCAAGCGCGGTACCGGCGCCACCGTTGCCGAACTCGGCTACCCGATGGCCGGCAAGACCGGCACGACCAACGACGAGAAGGACGCCTGGTTCATCGGCTTCACGCCGAACCTGCTGGTCGGTCTCTATCTCGGTTATGACCAGCCCAAGCCGCTCGGCAAGGGCATCACCGGTGGTGGTCTCGCCGCGCCGATCTTCAAGGACATGATGCGCGAGGCGCTGGTCGGTCAGCCGAAGATCGAATTCAAGGTACCGGAAGGCATGTCGCTGGTCGCGATCAACCGCAAGACCGGCATGCGTGCCAACGAGGGCGACCCCAACACGATCATGGAAGCCTTCAAGCCCGGCACGGGTCCGGCTGACAGCTACTGGGTCATCGGCATGGGCTCGGATGGCTCGAACGGTCCTGGCACGGGGATTTCGCCGCAGGCATCGCAGGCGATCCAGTCGGGCGGCGGCGGCCTTTACTGACGACGCGACAGTCACTGATGGGCCGGCTCCATGCCGGCCCATTTTGCTTTACAGGCGGCAGGGTGATGCCTATGTATCGCGCCGACTTGCTTGTTGGGATTCATGGCATCTTGAGCCGGCATCGGCGAGCAGGTGTCCTTTGAAACCCAGTTGGCCCTGAGTGGCGACGGTCGTCACTTCGCAAACCGGAAAAGAAAAAGAGATCATGCGCGCGGAAACGCAGAACATTGTCGACGAAATCAGGCAGGCGATAACCCTGCTGAGGAGGCATCTTTGACTGGGATCAAGCGCTAAAACGGCTTGAATACCTGAACGTCCGTGCCGAGGACGCCAGCCTCTGGAATGACCCGCAGGAAGCGCAGAAGCTGATGCGCGAGCGGCAGGGCCTGGAAGAGGGCATCGGCACGGTCAAAGGCGTCACCCAGGCACTCGAGGACAATATCGGCCTTATCGAACTCGGTGAAGAAGAGGGCGACGAGAGCGTCATCCAGGAGGCCGAGACTGCGATCCGCTCGCTGGCCGGTGAGGTCAGGGCGCGCCAGGTCGAGACCATGCTTTCAGGCGAGGCCGACTCCAACGATACCTATCTGGAAGTCCATGCCGGTGCCGGTGGCACCGAGAGCCAGGACTGGGCGAACATGCTGCTGCGCATGTACACGCGCTGGGCCGAGCGTCGCAAATTCAAGGTCGAAGTGCTGGAAGTCCACGATGGCGAAGAAGCCGGCATCAAGTCGGCGACGGTGCTGATCAAGGGGCATAACGCATATGGCTGGCTGAAGACGGAGTCGGGCGTGCATCGTCTTGTGCGCATCTCGCCCTACGATTCCAATGCGCGTCGCCACACCTCATTTTCGTCGATCTGGGTCTACCCGGTGATCGACGACAACATCCAGATCGAGGTCAATGAATCCGACGTGCGCATCGACACCTACCGCTCGTCGGGCGCAGGTGGTCAGCACGTCAACACCACCGACTCGGCCGTGCGTATCACGCACATTCCGACCGGTATCGCTGTTGCCTGCCAGGCCGGCCGTTCACAGCATCAGAACCGTGCCAAGGCATGGGAGATGCTTCGCTCACGCCTCTACGAAGAAGAGCTGAAGAAGCGTGAGGCGGCAGCCAGCGCAACCGAAGCGGCCAAGACCGACATCGGCTGGGGGCACCAGATCCGCTCCTATGTTTTGCAGCCCTACCAGCTCGTGAAGGACCTGCGCACCGGAGTGGAGTCGACAAGCCCATCGGACGTGCTCGATGGCGACCTCGACGATTTCATGGAAGCTTCGTTGTCGCAACGCATCGAAGGCGGCGTCGGGCAGCCGGTCGCGGATATCGACTAGAGGCATCTGCCTCATCTCAAGGGCCCTGGCCGACTTTAGAGCGTTTCCGTTTTCGCGGAAACGCTCTAACTATTTGTTTTTACGCAATTCCGAACGGAAAACCGCTACGCACTTTTCCGGAATTGCTTTAAGTTGTCAGGAGGCTCTCTCTGTGGTGTGTTGCGCTTCAGGCGCGCGTGGCATGGAGAGGAAAAATGATCATCAAGGGAAGCTGTCACTGCAAGGCTACGACGTTCGAGGTATCGGAAGCGCCGCAGACGGTGACGCAGTGCACCTGCTCCTTCTGTTCGAAGCGTGGCTCGCTCTGGGCCTACTACACGCCCGACAAGTTCAAGCTGACCAGCCCTCCTGAAAATGTGAGCTTCTACCGTTGGGGCTCGAAGACCATCAAGCACGGATTCTGCGCAATTTGTGGCTGCGGCACCTTCACCGAGACCCCGGACTGGTCGACCGGCGAGCCGGATTTCGACAACCCCAAGATCAGCATCAATTCCCGCCTGTTCGACGATTTCGAGCTCGACACCGTCGAGGTGGTGGTCATCGACGGCAGGAACCTGTGGTAGCCGCGACGGGCGTTTCCCTTGCCTGACGCAATGATCTTGAAGGCGCGCGGAAAAACCCCGCGCTCCGCCATTTCATGCTCCGGTTTCTGCCGCAATTCGTGCTAGAAGGGCGGCTAAGGACTTGCCCGCGCGCCGAGTCGCGGCCGTAGTTTGGAGAGGGATATCCCATGAAGAAAATTGTGCTCAGCGTGGTGGCTACGGCGGTGTTGGCCAGTGCCTGCACGACCGATCCCTACACGGGTGAGCAGAAGGTTTCCAACACCGCGGGCGGCGCCGTTCTCGGTGGCCTGGCTGGTGCCGCACTTGGCACGCTTGCCGGTGGCAACGATCGCCGCAACGCGCTGATCGGTGCGGGTATCGGCGCACTGGCCGGCGGAGCCATCGGTTCGGTGATGGACCAAAATGAAAATGCGCTGCGCCAGCAGCTGCAGGGCACCGGCGTCAGCGTTACCCGCGTGGGCAACCAGATCGTTCTCAACATGCCGTCCGACATCACCTTCGCCACCGATCAGGATTCCGTGAAGGCGAGTTTCTACTCGGTGCTGAACTCCGTTGCGCTGGTCCTGAAGAAGTACAATCAGACCACCGTCGACGTGTTCGGCCACACCGACTCGACCGGTTCGGACCAGCACAATTTCGACCTGTCGCAGCGCCGCGCGCTCTCGGTGGCGAACTACCTGTCGTCGCAGGGCGTCGATTCACGGCGTTTCGCGGTTACCGGCTTCGGCAAGACCCGGCCGGTTGCTCCCAACAACACCGCCGAAGGCCGCGCGCAGAACCGCCGCGTCGAGATTCAGCTTTCGCCGCTCACCTGAGACCGGTTTATGCAGATATGAAAACGGCCCCGCTCGGGGCCGTTTTCATTTGGATATCTGTAGAAAATTCGGTCCAACGTCGGTCGGGATCCGGCCTGCTGTATTCAGACCTTGGCGACGATCTTCATGAAGGCGGGCACGTCATCGCCGAAGCCGATTGTCTTGTCGTCTTCTTCCTCGCGATGGCGGGAATGGCGCTGTTCGCGATGCGGGCGCTGGTCCTTGCGATCGGCATCCCTGCGATCGGCATTGTCGGCGCGGATCGCCTCCTTACGCTGCTTGCGGTCGTCGCCCGCAGGAGGGGCCGCTTCAGCGGGAGCCGGTGTTGCCTCGCCATTTTCGTTTGCGGCGTGCCTGTCGCCGCGCTTGCCCTTGCTGCGACGGTCGTCGCTATCCTTGCGGCCGCCACGGCGCTTGTCGCCGCGACCGCGGCGTGGCGCTTCATCAGCGTCCTCGCTGACAACCAGCGTGGATAGGTCGCCGTCGAACCATTCGATCCGTTTGCCGATCAGCTTCTCGATCGCGTCGACATATTTGGTGTCGCCCTTGGTGGCGATGGTGAACGACTTGCCGGAGCGCCCCGCACGGCCGGTGCGGCCGATACGATGGACATAGTCTTCGGCATGGATTGGTACGTCGTAGTTGAAGACATGGCTGACGTCTGGAATGTCCAGCCCGCGGGCGGCGACGTCCGACGCCACCAGCAATTTCAGCTTGCCGTCACGGAAGTTGGACAACATGGTCATGCGCGCGCGCTGGTCCATGTCGCCATGCAATGCGCCAGCGTTGAAGTCATGCTTCAGCAGCGAGCGGAACAGTTCCGAGACCTCGACCTTGCGGTTGCAGAAGATGATGGCGTTCTTCAGCCCTTCTTCTTCGGCGTGGATCAGGTCGCGCAGGACAGCGCGTTTGTCCCACGGTTTCGAGCCGGCCTTGACCAGGCGCTGTGTTACCGTCGAAGCGGTGGTCGCAGCCTTGGCGACCTCGATGCGTACCGGGGCATGCAGGAACTGCTCGGTCAGCTTGGTGATCTCGGGCGGCATGGTCGCCGAGAAGAACAGCGTCTGCCGGGTGAAGGGGATGAGCTTGCAGATGCGCTCGATGTCGGGAATGAAGCCCATATCGAGCATGCGGTCGGCCTCGTCGATGACGAGGATTTCGACGCCGGTCAGCAGCAGTTTGCCGCGCTCGAAGTGATCGAGCAGGCGACCTGGGGTCGCGATCAGCACGTCGGCACCGCGTTCCAGCTTCTTTTCCTGGTCCTCGAAGGAGACACCACCGATGAGCAGCGCCACGGTGAGGCGATGGTTCTTGCCGTATTTGACGAAATTCTCTTCGACCTGCGCCGCCAGCTCGCGGGTCGGCTCCAGGATCAGCGTGCGCGGCATGCGTGCGCGGGCCCGCCCCTTTTCCAGCCGTGTCAGCATCGGCAGCACGAAAGATGCCGTCTTGCCTGTTCCGGTCTGGGCGATGCCTAAGACATCCTTGCCCTGCAACGCGTGCGGGATCGCGCCGGCCTGGATCGGCGTCGGCTGCGTGTACCCGGCATCGGTGACGGCCGAGAGAACCTTGGGCGAGAGGCCGAGGTCGGAGAAAAGCAACGCTTCTTGAGCGGTCTGGGTGTCTGAGGACAAGTTTTACTGTCTTTGGCTTGTATGGGAGCGCGGCGGCTTCCGTCGCGGCAGACGCCTCGCGCCTGCAATATCGTGAACGCCGATAGGCGCAAGTCCACGTTTTGTCAACACAAACGGGCTTGAAAGCCAGCAATCACGCGGTGATTGGCCTAAGGTAGTGTCCGATATGGTTCGTTCAACCCGGATTGGGACTCAATATCGGAACTGTTCTGCAAGAATGCGTTCGTCCCAGGAATGATTGGGGTCGAACAGCACCGTGGCTGTTGCCGTCAAGGATTCCCGCACTGTCACCGACGTCACGGCCTTCACTTCGGTGTGGTCGGCGGCGGCGTTCACCGGCCGCTTTTCGGCCTCCAGTATGTCGAACCGCACGGTCGCCCGATTGGAAAGCAGCGCGCCACGCCAGCGGCGTGGCCTGAACGGGCTCACCGGCGTCAGCGCCAGCAGCGGCGCGTCGAGCGGCAGGATCGGCCCGTGGGCGGAAAGGTTATAGGCGGTGGAGCCTGCCGGCGTCGCGATCATGACGCCGTCGCAGCTCAATTCCTCGAGGCGGACATGGTCGTCGACGGTGATGCGGATCTTGGCTGTCTGGTAAGATTGGCGCCACAGGGCGACCTCGTTGATCGCAAGTGCTTCGACGGTTTCGCCTTCGGCGTTGGTCGCCGACATTTCCAGCGGTCGGATGGTTTCAGGCACCGCCTTGGCAATGCGCTCGGTCAGGCCCTTTTCACGGAACTCGTTCATCAGGAAGCCAATCGTGCCCCGGTTCATGCCGTAGACACGCTTGCCACTGCTCATCGTGTCGCGCAGCGTCTGCAGCAGGAAACCGTCACCCCCGAGGGCGACGATGGTGTCGGCTTCATCGACCGGCACCTGGCCATAGCGGGCACTCAGCCGCTCCAGCGCAGCCCGGGCGTCGGCGGTTTCTGAGGAAACAAAGGCGAGGCGGCTTGCGGTATTCGTCATGGCTCCCGGCGGGCGATCCTCGGCATCGACCCGCGCGGCGTAGCATGGTCAACCGGTGCCTGCAAAGAGCGTGGTGGCAAGCGAGGCGAGATCACTGCCATTCGCAACGGGCGAATCATTGCGCCGTGCCTGCTTGCGCCAACATGGTTAAAATCCGTCTTAATTTTTCTGAAATTTGCTTTGGCCATGCTTGGGGCAGCAATCGGTGGGCGGGGGCCAAGTCGAGAGCTTCCCATTGTCGATGTCACGCCTGATGATCCTTTTCCTGATGCTCGGTTCGTTCGCCGTGATGTTTTCCATCGTGGTCCGGGCCTCCGACCAGATGAACCAGCCGGTCGTGTCATCAAAATGCACGGGCGTGCTGATGCCGTGCCTGAGCAAGCGTTGATCAGGATCTGAAAGGCGGGAAGGGGACAAGCCCGGGCTGTATATTTGAACTGCACGCTGGATTGAATGGTGCCGGCGGAGAGGATCGAACTCCCGACCTTCGGTTTACAAAACCGCTGCACTACCGCTGTGCTACGCCGGCTCCAGGACACCGCAACTTGGTGGCCAATCGGTACTTGTGTCCTCCGAACCCGATTTCAGTTCCAAGGTTGGAGAAGCACGGCGCACCGGTTAGCACATTTGCTGCGCCAGTAAAGACAATTGTCGGCAACTTGCGCGCTGCGACGCTCGCCTGATCCCAGGTTGAGCATGAAATTGGCTGGTTTCATCCTTATATCCATCGGAGATGCCTGTCAGCAGGCGTCGTTGATGGGGTTTGTCCATGATCCGAATCGTCATTGTCGGTTTGATCGTATTCGCCGTCTGGATTCTGGCGGTGAAAGTGCTGCGTGCCCTCAAAGGCGCCAATGTCGACTGGACTGGCGTGAGCTTCGCCATCGGCTTTATCGTATTGGCGTTCTGGCTCCGCCACGTCACCGGCATGGGCTGATCGCAAGGTCAGCGTTTGGTGCTGCCACCGATCATCTTGGTGATCTCCACCGCCGCATTCCGCACCAGCGGCCCGATCTCTGCCAGGCGTTCGGGCGTCACCCTCGCCGTTGGTCCCGATACTGAAACGCCACCGATCGGTTCTCCGAACTCGTTGAAAATCGCGGCGGCAATGCAGCGCATGCCAAGGTTCCGTTCCTCGTCGTCGACGGACCAGCCTCTTTCGCGAATATCCTTCAGATCGAGCGCCAGCGCGGGCAGGGTGGACAAGGTTTTCGCGGTAAAGGCTTCGAGTCCGGTCTTGCGGCTTATGGCGGCAACACGATCGCCATCGAGATAGGCCAGCACCGCCTTGCCGATGCCGGAGGCATGAAACGGGCTGCGCGTACCCGGCCGGAAGAAGGCGCGGATCGCCTGATGTGTCTCGACCTGGCTGACAAAGACAACGCAGTCGTCTTCGGCCAGGCCGAGATTGGCGGTTTCGCCAGTCCTTTCCATCAATTCCTGCATAACCACGCGCGCACGGTCGACCAGCTTGCGCCGGCGCAGAAATGCGGCGCCCATGCGGTAGGTTTCCACGCCGATCGACCAGAGTTGATCGGTCTTGTCGAACTCGACCATGCCGTGCGTTTCGAGTGTCGTCAGCATCCGGTAAGCGGTCGAGGCGGCAATTCCGGAGGCGTTGGCGACCTCCGAGAGCGACAGGCCGCTGCCCTCCGCGACAATGGCAAGGATGCGGAGTGCACGATCCAGCGATTGGACCTGCGCGGCGTCTGCGGGGGCGTTGAATGCGCGTGGGCGCCCGCGCTGGCGTTTTTCCGTCTGTTCCATAGCTGCATTGTCACCCAAATCGGCCAAACGGCAATAAAAAATTTTTCTGAAATAGGCTGGTGAGTTTATTTGGAAAACAAAATTGCGTTTAAATTCAAAGCGAATTTGGCAAATTTAAAAAATGAAAAATTATTTTGGAAAAATTGAAAAATACGCGAGGCGCTGGCAGAGTCCAGCCATTCGAACATCACCGTTTTGGAGGGCTCAGATATGGCCAGGATGCGCGCAGTCGATGCGGCGGTTCTCGTTCTCGAGAAAGAGGGGATCAAGTGCGGCTTTGGTGTGCCGGGCGCTGCCATCAACCCATTCTATTCGGCGCTGAAGGCGCGGGGCACCATCGGTCACGTCCTGGCCCGCCACGTCGAGGGCGCCTCCCACATGGCTGAGGGTTACACCCGCGCCAAGGCCGGCAACATAGGCCTGTGCATAGGCACCTCCGGTCCGGCTGGCACCGACATGATCACCGGCCTCTATTCGGCCGCGGCCGACTCGATCCCGATCCTGTGCATCACCGGCCAGGCGCCGCGTGCCCGTCTCACCAAGGAAGACTTCCAGGCCGTCGACATCGCAGCCATCGCTGGCCCGGTCGCCAAGTGGGCGGTGACGGTCATGGAGCCCTACCTGGTTCCGATGACGCTGCAGAAAGCCTTCTATCTGATGCGTTCGGGCCGCCCGGGCCCGGTCCTGGTCGACCTGCCGATTGACGTGCAGCTGGCCGAAATCGAGTTCGATATCGACGCCTATGAGCCGCTTCCGCTGGCCAAGCCAGCGTTGACCCGCGCCCAGGCCGAAAAAGCTCTGACCATGCTGAACCAGGCCGAGAAGCCGTTGATCGTAGCCGGTGGCGGCATCATCAACGCCGACGCTTCTGATCTGCTCATCGAATTTGCCGAGATCACCGGTGTTCCGGTTGTTCCGACCCTGATGGGCTGGGGCACCATCCCCGACGATCACGCCCTGATGGCCGGGATGTGTGGCCTGCAGACGTCGCACCGCTATGGCAACGCGACCATGCTGGAAGCCGACTTCGTGTTCGGCATCGGCAACCGCTGGGCCAACCGCCACACAGGGTCGGTCGATGTCTACACCAAAGGCAAGAAGTTCATCCATGTCGACATCGAACCAACCCAGATCGGCCGTGTCTTCGCGCCGGATCTTGGCCTTGTCTCCGATGCCGGTGCCGCGCTGAAGGCACTGCTCGACGTCGCCACCGAATGGAAGACGGCCGGCAAGCTGCGCGACTGGTCGGGCTGGGCCAAGCAATGCCAGGAACGCAAGAAGACCCTGAAGCGCAAGACCCATTTCGAGCAGGTGCCGCTTAAGCCGCAGCGCGTCTACGAGGAGATGAACAAGGCGTTCCCACGCGACACCACCTATGTCACTACGATCGGTCTCAGCCAGATCGCCGGCGCGCAGTTCCTGCATGTCTACAAGCCGCGCAACTGGATCAATTGCGGCCAGGCCGGCCCGCTCGGCTGGACGCTGCCGGCAGCGCTGGGTGTTCGCGCCGCCAATCCGGAGGCCTTCATCGTTGCGCTGTCGGGTGACTATGATTTCCAGTTCATGATCGAGGAACTGGCGGTCGGCGCCCAGCACAAGCTGCCCTACATCCACGTCGTCGTGAACAATGCGTATCTCGGCCTGATCCGCCAGGCGCAGCGGGGCTTCCAGATGGACTACGAAGTCAGCCTTGCCTTCGAAAACCAGAACAGGAAGGATGACCCGGAGGCGGGTTACGGCGTCGACCATGTCGCGGTCGCCGAGGCGATGGGCTGCAAGGCGGTTCGCGTCCGCAAGCCGGAAGAGTTCGCAGGTGCCTTCAAGGAGGCGGAACGGCTGATGAAGGAGCATCAGGTTCCGGTCGTTCTGGAATTCATCCTGGAGCGTGTCACCAACATCTCCATGGGCACCGAGATCAACAACATCACCGAGTTCGAGGAACTGGCCGAGAAGAACGAAGACGCTCCCACGGCGATCGTGCTGCTCGATTGAATCTGTTCCTGAAGTCGTTGACTCAATTTCCAAGAAAGTTCCGCTATGCCACGGTTTTCAGCCAATCTTTCGATGCTCTTCAACGAGCATGAATTTCTCGATCGTTTCGACGCCGCGGCCCGCGCCGGCTTCAAGGGGGTCGAATATATCGGTCCTTACGATCACACGCCCGAGGCGGTCGCCGCCAGATTGAAGAAGAACGGCCTGACACAGGTCCTGTTCAACCTTCCGGTCGGTGACTGGGGCAAGGGCGAACGTGGTATCGCCGTGCTGCCGGACCGTATCCACGAGTTCCGGCAGGGTGTTGCCAAGGCTATCACCTATGCCCATGCCCTTGGTTGCGACCAGCTCAACTGCCTTGCCGGTATCACGCCGGCCGGCGTGTCGACCCAGGCATTGGAAAATGTCTTCATCGAGAATCTCGGCTTCGCCGCCGAAAAACTGGAGCAGGCGGGTATCAAGCTCTTGATCGAACCGATCAACACCCGCGACATTCCGGGCTTCTTCCTGACCAACACCAGGCAGGCGCTCGAGATCATCGAGCGGGTCGGCTCGAAGAATCTCTATCTGCAGTACGACATCTATCACATGCAGGTCATGGAGGGGGATCTCGCCCGCACGATCGAGGCCAATCTCAGCCGCATCGCGCATATCCAGCTTGCGGACAATCCCGGACGCAACGAGCCGGGGACGGGCGAGATCAACTATCGATTCCTGTACGAGCACATCGACCGCATCGGCTATGCGGGCTGGATCGGCGCTGAATACAAGCCGAAGGCCGGCACCGAGGCCGGGCTGGGCTGGTTCCAGGCTCTGACCGGCAAGGGCAGCGCCGCAGCCTGACCGCACCCTCTGGAAACTTCTACCTCGTCCAGCGGCGGAGCCGGCTGGCGGGAGGACGATTGACTTCGAAAAGGACAATGACAATGGAAAAGATCGGTTTCATCGGCCTGGGCATCATGGGCACGCCGATGGCGGGACATCTGCTCGACGCCGGCTATGAGGTCGTGACCACCGACCATTTCGCAAAGCCCGCGCCGGAGCTTTCCGCCAAGGGCATCAAGGTGGTGACCGGTAATGATGCGGTGGCGCGTGCGGCCGACATCATCATCCTGATGGTTCCGGACACCCCGCAGGTCGAGGAAGTCCTGTTCGGCGGCAAGGGCGTCGCCGAGGGCCTGTCAACCGGCAAGCTGGTCATCGACATGAGCTCGATCTCACCGATCTTCACCAAGGAGTTCGCCGCCAAGGTCAAGACAACGGGCGCGGACTATCTCGACGCTCCGGTTTCGGGCGGCGAGGTCGGCGCAAAGGCTGCTTCGCTCGCCATCATGGTCGGCGGCGAGGAGGCTTCGTTCGATCGCGCGAGGCCGATCTTCGACAAGCTCGGCAAGAACATCACCCTTGTCGGCCCGAACGGTTCCGGCCAGACCGCGAAGGTGGCCAACCAGATCATCGTCGCGCTTACCATCGAGGCCGTCGCCGAGGCGCTGGTGTTTGCGTCGAAGGCGGGTGCCGATCCGGCGAAGGTGCGACAGGCATTGATGGGGGGGCTTGCCAATTCACGCATCCTGGAGGTCCATGGCGAGCGCATGATCAAGCGCAGCTTCGCGCCGGGTTTCCGCATCGAGCTGCACCAGAAAGATCTGAACCTGGCGCTGGAAGGTGCCAAGTCGCTGGGCGTCGCCTTGCCCAACACCTCGACCACGCAGCAGCTCTTCAACGCGTGCGCGGCCAATGGCGGTGCCAGGGACGATCATTCGGGTGTGGTCAAGGCGCTGGAGCTGATGGCCGGGCATCCGGTGGCGTGATCTCAAGGGAACCTCTGCTCGGGCCCATTCCTCAGGATCGGCCCATTTCTAAAGCCTGCGTTCGAAGCGTCTTTCGGCACGAAGTGTCCTCGGAGGAGGATGACGCCCGGCGGCTCCGGGAGGGCGGGTTCCCGATCGCGGTCAGCTGGGAGCGGCGGACCGCCACCAGATCCGCTTCGTCGTCAGAGCATTTCCGCGTTTCGTGAAAACGCTCTGGCGGCGAGGTGGATCGACCCATCATGACCCGGTTCGGCGATGTTCCGCTTCGATCAGGGTCTCATGTTCAGGCGCAAGCCCTTGCCCTCGACCCCAACGCGAGGGCATTCTTTTTGGGGAAACAACTCAGCCGAGGAAGCGTCGCACCGCGTAGAGCGCTACTGCGGCGGCGTTGGAGACGTTGAGCGAGCGGATGGCCCCTGGCATGTCTAACTTGGCCAGTGCCGTTACCGTCTCTCGGGTCTTCTGGCGCAGTCCCTTGCCTTCCGCACCCAGCACCAGGGCGATCCTGTCGCCCGAGAAGGTTTTCTCGAGCTCTGCCGGTCCATCCGAATCGAGGCCGATCGTCTGGAAACCCGCCTCATGCAGTTCGCCGAGTGCCTCGGCGAGGTTCTTCACTTCGATGTGGTCGATATGCTCGAGCGCGCCGGATGCCGATTTTGCCAGAACGCCGCTTTCCTGCGGGCTGTGACGCGCGGTGGTGATCAGCGCCCCGGCACCGAAAGCGACGGCCGAACGCAGGATGGCGCCGACATTGTGCGGATCGGTGACCTGGTCGAGAACCAGCACCAGATTGCTGTCGCCGAGTGCATCGAGCCGCTTTGGCTTCAGCGGCTCGGCCTCGATCAGGACACCCTGATGTACGGCGTCCGATCCGGTCAGCTTGTCGATGTCACGTGGTTCGACCAGTTCGGCCGTGAAAGGCAGAGCGGTGATGTCGGAGATGTCGAGCCGCTCCAGCGCGTTGCGTGTGACCAGCATGGAGCGGATGCGGCGGGCGGGATTGTCGAGCGCCGCACGCACCGTATGCAGTCCATAGAGCCGCACCAGCCCGTTTGCCGGGCCTTCGCCTGGCGCAACTTTCGGGCGCGGCCGGAAGGCCGGAGCCCCGCCGGTCTTTTCCTCGCGATGCGCACGCCGCAGCCGCGCGTAGTGGCTGTCCTTCGGCGTTCCCTTCTTGGTGTCGTTGCTCATCAGGTGGCTCCGGCTTTGCGCACGCGCAGTTTTAGCGGAGATGTCGCGGCCGTGTCCAAAAGTAAACCGGTATGTCGGTTTTTCTTTCCGGGGATTGCGGAATCGCGTCGAGGTCCCCTTGTTCCGGCTTTGAAACAGGGCTTGGCAATCGCCCGAAGCTTCGTCAGGCGAGCCGCATTTCGCGACTTTCCTCTTAGCCGCGACAGGTTTGCGGAGTTTGGTCGGAGCGGCTGCCGCCCGAGATGAAGAAAATCATCCTGGTGGTTGCCAGCCGTGGTTGACAGGCCGAACCTCAACCGCCATAAGGCACCCGGTTTCCGGCCGGCCGATCCCGTAACAGGGACAGGTCACGGTTAAGGGAGAATGTCCCGAGCGGCAAAGGGGGCGGACTGTAAATCCGCTGGCTACGCCTTCGTAGGTTCGAGTCCTACTTCTCCCACCACTTCTTCTCCAAGAGAACAGTGTCGAATGGCTGCAAGGCCGCTGCCTTGTTCAGTCGGCCAAATTTCTTGTGGAACGGGCTTCCGGATCGCCGTCATCTCCTCTATGGATGCGGACGCAAAGCGGGTGTAGCTCAATGGTAGAGCAGCAGCCTTCCAAGCTGAATACGAGGGTTCGATTCCCTTCACCCGCTCCAGTCAATTCTGTCATCGAGACAAATAAAGGCCGCGCGACGCGCGGCCTTTATCCTGTTGCGAGTGGGGCGCCTCCATGCGTGGAGGCGTCGGCGCGGGCTGGTTAGAACACCGCCAGGTATTTGAGCAGCGACACGATGCCGATCAGAATCACGATGATCTGCACGATTTGCCGGATGCGGCCGTCGAGCGGCAGCCGCTGCACGAGATAAAGCACGAGCACGATCACCAGGAAGGTGATCAGGATGCTGATCAACATGGAAGAAGCCATGGCAATTTCCTCACAAGGTTTGCTGGGGTCGGTTCAAGCCGTCGGACCGGCCTACCAGTAGCTGTCCCTGCCGCTGTGGGATCTGGCCAGGGCCATGCCGGCAAGCAGCGCCAAAGCGCCGACCACCGCCACGACCGCGGTCGTGGCACGCGGGTTCTCCCTTGCCGTTTCCGAAACGGATTGTGCCTGGCTGCGCAGATGGCGCATGGCTCTTGCCGCGGTTGCCGATGCGGTCCGGTAGGCGTCATCGGCGTGATCGACGGCCTCGTCGAAGACCTCAGCTCCGCGCGCGGCCAGCGATTTGTTGAGCTTTGCGACCTCACGGCGCAATTCCGCGAGTTGCCCTTCGAGTGCCGCCTGGATGTCTGTTCCGTTGGTGTGCGTCTGTTTGGATGTAGCGACCATTCCACACTCCTTTGATCGAGATACACAGCCGAAACGGCGGAGGCGGACGGTTCGTTCCGAAATTGTGCAATCCAAGAAATAACGTTGCCTGACAACGCGTTACAAAGGCTGTTGGAGTTTTTTGCTCGCCGCTGACCATAAAGAAAACGCCGCCCTGGGAGAGTGGCGGCGTTTCGCGTGTTGATTCAAAAGCTGATGAGCGACGCAGGCTAGGCGCTGAGCCGTCCCCATTCCTGCGCCACGGTGAGCGCGGCGCGGTCGAGTGCCTCTTCGGTCAAGATACCCTTGTTGTGCGCAAAACGTTCGAACGCGTCGCGAGCCTTTGCCGCAGGTAGCACGCGGGCGATGGCGTCACGGCAGGAAGCGATTGCCGCAGCATGGTCGTCGTCGCGGGTGCCGTTCCATTCAAGCAACACGTCATAGGCTTCGAGCGCATTGTCCACGTCACGTGGGAAGCCGAGGCCCATGAAGATCGAAACGGGATTGTTGAAACGAAGGTCGGTCATGGAAGTCCGTCTCCTTGATGATGGCGCCTTTTTGGCTGTCCAAAAGGGGCAAGGAAATGGTCGGTCTCGTCACAATTGGAGACGTGATCGCGCAGATGCGTGATGGAATCGATTAAGTTCCTTTGCGGCGGCGGAAACCGCAGGTCTCTCCGGAATGCGTCAGCCGGCAAGCGGGGCTGTCGTTCAAACAAAAACGGGCGCCGAGGCGCCCGTCTTCATTCGGCAAAAGTATGAAACTCAGTTGCCAAACAGTGATTCGAGCTGGTTGCGCGAAGGCACCTGACCGTTGGGCGTCAGCTTGTCGACAACCCCCGGCAGAGCATTGGACAATTGTTTCAGCAGCTCCTGTTCATCGAGACCGGTCCGAGCAGCGATCTCACGGATTACCTGTGGGCCAAGTGCCTTTCCGAGCGTGCCGGCGTCGATCGACTGGTTTTGACCGGTGCCAACCCAGGAATCGGCAACCTGACCGTGGCCGGCATCCTTCAGCTTGTCGAGCAGACCGCCAAGACCGCCGAGCAGGCCGCCATCGGCACCGGCGTTGTCGGGTGCCGCGGGTTCAGGCGCAGGCTGCTGTGCCGAACCGCCACCACCGAGCATTTTGCCCACCAGCAGGGCGCCCAGCGCGATCATCAGGGGTTTGGTGATGTTGCCGCCTGGAACGGCGTTGTCGAACAGTCCCATCGTGGATCTCCATTGTGAACAGTCCTGGCCCACTCAGTCCGGCCCACCCTGACAATTGCCCCTCTACACGACAATTTCAAGACGAGCTTGAGCTTTGGCGCGCCCTATGGAAATCTCTGCCCGCCTGGGGGCAAACGGAGCAGCGCAATGGGAATCATCAGCTGGATTATCCTCGGTGTCATCGCCGGCTTCATCGGCAGCAAGATCGTTAATAAGAGTGGTCAGGGCTTCCTGATGGATATCGTGCTCGGCATCGTCGGGGCGATTGTCGGTGGTGTGATCTTCAGCGCCTTTGGCGCTACCGGTGTCACCGGGCTCAATATCTACAGCTTGATCGTCGCCGTGATCGGTGCGGTCGTGGTTCTGTGGGGCTATCACGCGATCAGTGGTCGACGGGCCTAACGCTTCGAACCCGTAAAATTAAAATATGGAAGGGCCGCGGACGACAGTCGCGCGGCCCTTTCTTGATCTGCTGTTCGATTGCGGGAGCGCTTACTGTCCCCAGATACCCTGGCCGTAGCCGGGGTCAGGCATGGTAAAGGGATCCTGGTCGGTCGGCGAGACGCGGGGTGTCGCAATCGGCGCTGATATCGAAGCCGTGGGTGTCTGATCGACCTGTTCGACGACGTGGCGGTTTGCCTTCTTCACATAGGTTCCGTTGGCGGCGAAGGCGCTGCCGGAAGCGGCAACCAGCAGGGCGGCTGCGGTGAGAACGATCTTGTTCATGGACGAAAACTCCTTGATTTCAAACCCGTGGCTGGTTTCTGGAAGCACCATCGGCGGGCATGACGGATATGTGCCGGTGCTTGGCCGGCTTCCAATCACGACATGATCGCGCGCCGTCACGAGATCGTGGACCGGCCGTGAACGGAGCACCTCGCAGGAGTGCCCTTGCGAACTAGGTTTGAATTCCTACATTCGGTCAAATCCACAGCACTGATCCCGCGCAGTCGATGCGTGCGGTTTCGACGCCAGCTACAAGAGGCTTGTGTTTTGCGGCCTTTGTCGCTAATCGCCGCGCATCCGACTGAACGTAGGTCCAGGCCGTCCAAGGAAAGAGACTATGGCAAAAGGTAAATTCGAGCGTACGAAGCCTCATGTGAACATTGGCACGATTGGTCACGTTGACCATGGCAAGACGTCGCTGACGGCAGCGATCACGAAGTACTTTGGCGAATACAAGCCTTACGATCAGATCGACGCGGCTCCTGAAGAGAAGGCGCGCGGCATCACGATCTCGACGGCGCACGTCGAGTACGAGACGCCGAACCGTCACTATGCGCACGTCGACTGCCCCGGCCACGCCGACTATGTGAAGAACATGATCACGGGTGCCGCTCAGATGGACGGCGCGATCCTGGTTGTTTCGGCCGCTGACGGCCCGATGCCGCAGACCCGCGAGCACATCCTGCTTGCGCGTCAGGTTGGCGTTCCTGCGATCGTGGTGTTCCTGAACAAGGTCGACCAGGTCGACGACGCCGAGCTTCTCGAGCTGGTCGAGCTGGAAGTTCGCGAGCTTCTGTCGAAGTACGAGTTCCCAGGCGACGACATTCCGATCATCAAGGGCTCGGCGCTTGCTGCTCTGGAAGACTCCAACAAGGAGATCGGCGAGACTGCGATCCGCAAGCTGATGGAAGAGGTTGACGCCTACATCCCGACGCCGGAGCGTCCGATCGACAAGCCGTTCCTGATGCCGATCGAAGACGTGTTCTCGATCTCGGGCCGCGGCACGGTTGTGACGGGTCGCGTCGAGCGCGGCATCGTGAAGGTCGGCGAGGAACTGGAAATCGTCGGCATCCGTCCGACCACGAAGACGACCTGCACGGGCGTCGAGATGTTCCGCAAGCTGCTGGACCAGGGCCAGGCTGGCGACAACATCGGCGCGCTGCTGCGTGGCGTTGACCGTGAAGGCGTCGAGCGCGGCCAGGTTCTGGCCAAGCCGGGTTCGGTGAAGCCGCACAAGAAGTTCAAGGCAGAAGCCTACATCCTGACGAAGGAAGAGGGTGGCCGTCATACGCCGTTCTTCACGAACTACCGTCCGCAGTTCTACTTCCGCACGACGGACGTGACGGGCATCGTCTCGCTGCCTGCCGGCACCGAGATGGTGATGCCTGGCGACAACATCACCGTTGACGTCGAGCTTATCGTGCCGATCGCCATGGAAGAGAAGCTGCGCTTCGCTATCCGCGAAGGCGGCCGTACCGTCGGCGCCGGCATCGTCGCTTCCATCGTCGAGTAATCGGCGGTTTGGGTGAATGACGAAAGGGCGGTCTTCGGACCGCCCTTTTTGTTTTGCGAGGAGGAAATGCTTCGACGGGCTTGAGGCCAAATCTGCCCGTCCGGTCAGCTTGCATCCTGGGCTGCGTTTCGGGACATTGTGTCCCTTCATGTCAGCAAGGGAGACGACGGCATGACCGCGGATGTACCCACGCTCTACGATTGGGCCGGCGGAGCCGACCGGCTCATCCGCCTGACGTCGATCTTCTATGACAAGGTGGCGAAAGACCCTGTGGTCGGGCCGGTGTTCCGGAACATGTCGCCGCACCATCCCGCTCACGTAGCGGCCTTCATCGGCGAAGTCTTCGGTGGACCGAAGACCTATTCCGAGAAGCATGGCGGACATCGAGAGATGGTGATGCATCACCTCGACAAACATCTGACCGAGGAGCAGCGCCGCCGCTGGATCAGTCTTCTGATGGATTCGGCAGACGAGGCGGGTCTGCCGGACGATCCGGAATTCCGCTCGGCCTTCGCAGCCTATATCGAATGGGGCACACGGCTGGCGAAGATGAACTCGAATCTGGGCGCGACCTGCGATCCGGAGGAAGAGCCGATGCCGCAATGGGGCTGGGGCGTGCCGGGCGGGCCCTACAAACCACCAGCCGGCTGAGGCATAGTGGCCGGCAGTAAAGGAACGGGTCGGCCGATGGATACGACAATCGTTGCGCGATGGCAGGAGTGGGAAGGCAGCGGCACTCAGCACCTGGTGCTGAATGCCGGGCGCGACGGGCTCTCCGTTGATGCGGTTGCGATCTCATCTGATCCGCATCCTTTCGCGGTCCACTACAGGATCGAGATTGGCACGGACTGGCTGACCCGCCGCGTGGAAGTCGCTTTGGTCGGCCGCAAGGACGAGTTGGTGCTTGAAGCCGACGGTGCCGGGCACTGGACGATGAACGGCCGGCCTGTGCCGGCGCTGGACGGCGCATTGGAGCCGGACCTGTCGGTCAGCCCGTTCACCAACACACTCCCGGTGAAGCGGCTTCGTCTGGCCAAGGGCGCAAGCGCGGAAATCCGCACCGCCTACGTCTACGCGCCGACGCTCGAGGTCTTTCCGGACCCCCAGCGCTATACCTGCCTGGAGGAGGGCAGGCTCTATCTTTATGAATCGCTGGATAGCGACTTCCGTCGCGAGGTCGCATTCGACGAGCATGGTCTGGTCACGGCGTACCCGGGGCTGTTTCGCAGGCTTTTGTGATCGAGCCGGCTTGCGGTGTGATTTGCACAAAAGCTGCTCTTTACAGACGGCACGGAAGCTTCTAGGAAGCGCCTGCCGCGCAGATGATGCGTCGCGACCTTAGGGGTATAGCTCAGTTGGTAGAGCGGCGGTCTCCAAAACCGCAGGTCGCGGGTTCGAGCCCTGCTGCCCCTGCCAGTTTCCCGAATTCCTTGAAAGCTCTGGCCTTGAAATGGCCGCAAGTCTTGCCATATGAGCATTTTTCGGGCATAAGGGCGCCCATAGCCGGGACGGAACGACTGGATGGTTCCGATGCGGCGTTTGGCCATAAAGCGGAAGCTTGCCACTTGCGTGGAACAAGAATCGGTTTTATGTAGACACGACAGACACGCGGCGCGTGGAGCTGGGAAGCCAGCTTTGCGCGTCTGATTTGCATGGATCGAAGGCTTGCTGATTCGGCTTGATCTTCGGTTCTGCGGCACGTCCCGGCCGGCGGGATCATCCAGGAGATCCGGTCAACGGGTCTTGAAAGCAGAGCGGACATGGCGTCGAAGACAACCAATCCTTTCGTCTTCCTTCAGCAGGTGAGGGCGGAGACCGCCAAGGTCACCTGGCCTTCCAGGCGGGAGACGATGATTTCGACGGTCATGGTCCTGGCCTTCGCGGCGATTGCCATGATTTTCTTCTTTGCTGCCGACCAGATCATGGGTCTGGCGGTCGAGATGATCCTCGGCATCGGCAAGTAAGACCACCACGACGGGGATAATTGATAGATGACTGCGCGGTGGTACATCGTTCACGCTTATTCGAACTTCGAGAAGAAGGTCGCTGAAGACATCGAAAACAAGGCCAAGCAGAAGGGCCTGTCGGAGCGCATCGAGCAGATCGTGGTTCCGACCGAGAAGGTGGTCGAGGTTCGTCGCGGCAAGAAGGTCGATGCAGAGCGCAAGTTCTTCCCGGGCTATGTGCTGATGAAGGCTGACCTGAACGATGCGGTGATTTCGCTGGTGAAGAACACGCCGCGCGTGACCGGTTTCCTCGGTGAGGACAAGCATACGGCAAAGCCGATGTTCATCACCGAAAAGGAAGCCGAGCGCATCCTGCATCAGGTGCAGGAGGGTGTGGAGCGGCCGAAGCCGTCGGTCACCTTCGAGATCGGCGAGCAGGTGCGGGTTTCGGACGGGCCTTTCGCGTCGTTCAACGGTTTCGTCCAGGAAGTGGACGAGGAACGCGCCCGCCTCAAGGTGGAAGTTTCGATCTTCGGGCGCGCTGTGCCGGTCGATCTCGAGTTCGGTCAGGTCGAAAAGGGCTGACCGGTTTTCGCTCTCCCGAGGGAGGGCGAAAGGGCGGCGCGGTTGGCGCTGCCGTGAACGGTGGGAGGTGAGGGCGGCTTAGCCGGCCGAACGAGCCGAACCACCAGACTGCAACCGCCGGTGTTTTCCTGAAGTTCGGGAGCCGGCATGACTGAAGGCAGGAAAGAGTATGGCTAAGAAAATAGCGGGCCAGCTCAAGCTCCAGGTTGCCGCGGGTTCTGCGACTCCGTCGCCCCCGATCGGCCCGGCGCTTGGTCAGCGTGGCATCAACATCATGGAATTCTGCAAGGCGTTCAACGCGCAGACGCAGGAATTGGAGAAGGGTTCGCCCATTCCGGTCGTCATCACCTACTATCAGGACAAGTCGTTCACCTTCGTCATGAAGACGCCTCCGGTGAGCTACTTCCTGAAGAAGGCCGCCAACCTGAAGTCGGGCTCGAAGGAGCCGGGCAAGGTAAAGGCTGGCACGATCGCCCGCGACAAGGTGCGCGAGATCGCCGAGAAGAAGATGAAGGACCTGAACGCCAACGACGTGGAAGCAGCAATGCGCATGGTCGAAGGCTCCGCCCGTTCGATGGGCCTGGAAGTGGTGGGCTGAGACGATGGCAAAGATTGCAAAGCGTGTAGCCAAGACCCGCGAAGGCATCGACCCGAACAAGGCCTATGGCCTGGGTGAGGCCCTGCAGATCCTCAAGGATCGCTCGAAGGTGAAGTTCGACGAGACCGTCGAGATCGCCATGAACCTCGGCGTTGATCCGCGTCACGCTGACCAGATGGTGCGCGGCGTGGTCAACCTTCCGAACGGCACGGGCAAGAACGTCCGCGTCGCCGTGTTCGCGCGTGGCGACAAGGCTGAAGAGGCCAAGGCTGCTGGCGCCGACATCGTTGGTGCCGAGGAACTGGTCGACATCGTCCAGAAGGGCACGATCGATTTCGATCGCTGCATCGCCACCCCGGACATGATGCCGCTGGTCGGCCGTCTGGGTAAGGTGCTCGGCCCGCGCGGCATGATGCCGAACCCGAAGGTCGGCACCGTTACGGCTGACGTTGCCGCTGCGGTCAAGGCGTCGAAGGGCGGCGCGGTCGAGTTCCGCGTCGAGAAGGCCGGCATCGTGCATGCCGGCGTTGGCAAGGTCTCGTTCGACGTCAAGGCGCTGGAAGAGAACATCCGCGCTTTCACCGATGCGGTCACCAAGGCCAAGCCTGCTGGCGCCAAGGGCAACTACGTCAAGAAGGTGTCGGTCACCTCGACGATGGGGCCTGGCCTGAAGCTGGACGTCGCGACCTTGGCGGTCGCCTGACAAGTTTGATGCAAGCCGGCTTCTGAAATGCTGGCTTGTCTGAAGAATTCCGGTCCCTGCGCAAGTGGGGACCGGATGCCGGAAATCGAAAGAGATCCGGCATCCTGTCCGAGATTGCAGGCGGCCTAGTCCCGAAAGGGCGGACCTTAATTGGAATGGCCTGCATGAGACGGGGTAGGACCCGACACCGGAGCTTCTGCTCCATGGAAGGTTCGAACCGTGTTTGCCTTTTGTCTGCGCATCGCGCCGGGGAAACCCGTCCGGTGTGGCGAAAGGGGGCAGGATCCTCGAGCGCCGTTCGGGAGATCTGGATTTCTGGATAGCCCGCCCGGCAAAAGGCAACCCGACTGCTGTTCTCGCAAATGGGAAAAGCGGTCTACTGGAGATAGGCAGTGGACAGAGCGGAAAAACGCGAACTCGTCACGGACCTGAACGACGCCTTCAAGGGCGCCGGCTCAGTGGTCGTGGCCCACTATGCCGGTATCACCGTCGCGCAAATGAACGATCTTCGCACGAAGATGCGTCAGGCCGGCGGCACCGTCAAAGTCGCGAAGAACCGCCTCGCCAAGATCGCTCTTCAGGGCACGGAATCCGAAAGCATCATCGATCTGTTCAAGGGACAGACGCTGGTCGCCTATTCGGATGATCCGGTTGCGGCGCCGAAGGTCGCGTCCGATTTCGCCAAGGGAAATGACAAGCTGGTCATTCTCGGCGGCGCGATGGGTTCGACCACGCTCAACGCCGACGGTGTGAAGGCTCTCGCCTCGCTGCCGTCGCTCGACGAGCTGCGCGCCAAGCTGGTTGGCATGATCGCCACCCCGGCAACCCGGATCGCTCAGATTGTCAATGCGCCGGCGGCTTCGGTCGCGCGCGTCGTTGGCGCCTATGCCCGGAAGGACGAGGCGGCGTGAGGCCGTTCCTCATCACAACAACACGTTCGAACCTTATAAAGGAATATCAAAATGGCTGATCTCGCAAAGATCGTTGACGACCTCTCGAGCCTGACCGTCCTCGAGGCGGCTGAGCTCTCGAAGCTTCTGGAAGAGAAGTGGGGCGTTTCGGCTGCCGCTCCGGTGGCTGTTGCTGCTGCTGGCGGCGGTGCCGCTGCTGCTGCTCCGGTTGAAGAGAAGACCGAATTCGACGTCATTCTTGCTGCCTCGGGCGACAAGAAGATCGAAGTCATCAAGGAAGTGCGCGCCATCACCGGCCTGGGCCTCAAGGAAGCCAAGGACCTGGTCGAGGCCGCTCCGAAGCCGGTCAAGGAAGGCGTGGCCAAGGCCGACGCCGAGAAGATCAAGGCCCAGCTGGAAGCAGCCGGCGCCAAGGTCGAGCTGAAGTAATTCAGGGTTTCGGTGGACGGCACATGCCGTCCACCGGTCCTGAAGGGACGTTCTGGAAACCTCTTTCCTGAGGGCCGAAATCCGGCTTTCAGGAAACGGGTTTTCAACCGTTCTGGCCCGGAGCCGCAAGGCAAGGGCACCCGAAGGGACCGCCAGGCGGAGGCGGTCGAGAATTGCAAGGCAGGTCGAGGCGAATGCCTGCCCCAAGAGCTAGCCAAGGAGCGACGATGGCCCAGACGCAGACTTTCAATGGCCGCAGACGCGTACGCAAGTTCTTCGGAAAGATCCCGGAAGTTGCGGAGATGCCGAACCTGATCGAGGTTCAGAAGGCATCTTATGATCAGTTCCTGATGGTGGACGAGCCGAAGGGTGGCCGTCCGGACGAAGGCTGCAGGCCGTTTTCAAGTCGGTGTTCCCGATTTCCGACTTTTCCGGCTCTTCGATGCTGGAATTCGTCAAGTATGAGTTCGAAGCGCCGAAGTTCGACGTTGACGAGTGCCGTCAGCGCGACCTGACCTACGCTGCGCCGCTCAAGGTGACGCTGCGCCTGATCGTGTTCGATATCGATGAGGATACCGGCTCGAAGTCCATCAAGGACATCAAGGAGCAGGACGTGTACATGGGCGACATGCCGCTCATGACCATGAACGGCACCTTCATCGTCAACGGCACCGAGCGCGTCATCGTCTCGCAGATGCACCGCTCGCCGGGCGTCTTCTTCGACCATGACAAGGGCAAGTCGCACTCGTCGGGCAAGCTCTTGTTTGCCGCGCGCGTCATCCCCTATCGCGGTTCTTGGCTCGACATCGAGTTCGACTCGAAGGACGTCGTTCACGCCCGCATCGACCGTCGTCGCAAGATTCCGGTGACGTCGCTGTTGATGGCGCTCGGCATGGACAGCGAAGAGATCCTGTCGACCTTCTACAACAAGATCACCTACAAGCGCACCGGCGACCATTGGCGCATCCCGTTCAGTGTCGACCGTTTCCGCGGCCTGAAGGCCGTCAACGATCTGGTTGATGCCGACACCGGCGAGATCGTCGTCGAACAGGGCAAGAAGATCACCGCCCGCCAGGCACGCCAGCTGGCCGAGAAGGGCCTGAAGGCGATCAAGGCGACGGATGAGGATCTCCTCGGCAACTACCTCGCCGAGGACATCGTCAACTACGCCACCGGTGAGATCTTCCTCGAAGCCGGCGACGAGATCGATGAAAAGACCCTCAAGGTCCTGCTCGGCACGGGCGAGACCGAGATCCAGATTCTCGACATCGACCACGTCAATGTCGGCGCTTACATTCGCAACACGCTGGCTGCCGACAAGAATGAGAGCCGCCAGGACGCACTGTTCGACATCTACCGCGTCATGCGTCCGGGTGAGCCGCCGACGCTCGAGACCGCCGAGGCCATGTTCAACTCGCTGTTCTTCGACAGCGAGCGCTACGACCTGTCGGCCGTCGGCCGCGTCAAGATGAACATGCGTCTGGAACTCGACGCCGAGGACACCGTGCGCGTACTGCGCAAGGATGACATCCTTGCCGTGGTCAAGACGCTGGTCGAACTGCGTGACGGCAAGGGCGAGATCGACGACATCGACAATCTCGGCAACCGCCGCGTGCGTTCGGTAGGCGAGCTCATGGAGAACCAGTACCGCGTCGGTCTGCTCCGTATGGAGCGCGCGATCAAGGAACGTATGTCCTCGATCGAGATCGACACGGTCATGCCGCAGGACCTGATCAACGCCAAGCCCGCGGCTGCTGCGGTGCGCGAGTTCTTCGGTTCCTCGCAGCTGTCGCAGTTCATGGACCAGACCAACCCGCTCTCCGAGATCACGCACAAGCGTCGTCTCTCGGCGCTCGGACCTGGCGGTCTGACCCGCGAGCGCGCCGGCTTCGAAGTCCGCGACGTGCACCCGACGCATTACGGCCGTATCTGCCCGATCGAAACGCCGGAAGGCCCGAACATCGGTCTGATCAACTCGCTGGCCACCTTTGCCCGCGTCAACAAGTACGGCTTCATCGAGAGCCCGTACCGCAAGATCGTTGACGGCAAGCTGACCGACGAGGTCGTCTATCTGTCGGCCATGGAAGAGGCCAAGCACTACGTTGCCCAGGCCAACGCCGAGCTCGACAGGGAAGGCCGTTTCGTCGACGAATTCGTCATCTGCCGTAACGCTGGCGAAGTGATGATGGCGCCGCGCGAAAACGTCGACCTGATGGACGTCTCGCCGAAGCAGATGGTGTCCGTCGCAGCCGCGCTCATCCCGTTCCTCGAGAACGACGACGCCAACCGCGCGCTGATGGGTTCGAACATGCAGCGTCAGGCCGTGCCGCTGGTGCGCGCCGAGGCTCCGTTCGTCGGTACCGGCATGGAGCCGATCGTTGCTCGTGACTCCGGCGCTGCCATCGCGGCTCGCCGCACCGGCATCGTCGACCAGGTGGACGCGACCCGTATCGTTATCCGCGCCACCGAAGATCTCGATCCGGGCAAGTCCGGCGTCGACATCTACCGGCTGATGAAGTTCCAGCGCTCGAACCAGTCGACCTGCATCAACCAGCGTCCGCTGGTCAAGGTGGGCGACCGCATCGAGAAGGGCGACATCATCGCTGACGGTCCTTCGACCGATCTCGGCGATCTGGCGCTCGGCCGCAACGTGCTCGTCGCGTTCATGCCGTGGAACGGCTACAACTACGAGGACTCGATCCTCCTGTCCGAACGCATCGTCGCCGACGACGTCTTCACCTCGATCCACATCGAGGAGTTCGAGGTCATGGCGCGCGATACGAAGCTCGGGCCAGAGGAAATCACCCGCGACATTCCGAACGTTTCGGAAGAAGCGCTGAAGAACCTCGACGAAGCCGGCATCGTCTACATCGGTGCGGAAGTGCAGCCGGGCGACATCCTGGTCGGTAAGATCACGCCGAAGGGCGAAAGCCCGATGACGCCGGAAGAGAAGCTTCTGCGCGCCATCTTCGGTGAAAAGGCGTCCGACGTCCGTGACACCTCCATGCGCATGCCGCCCGGAACCTTCGGCACCGTCGTCGAAGTGCGCGTCTTCAACCGCCACGGCGTGGAGAAGGACGAGCGCGCGATGGCGATCGAGCGCGAGGAGATCGAGCGTCTGGCTAAGGACCGCGACGACGAACAGGCGATCCTCGATCGCAACGTCTACGCACGTCTGTCCGATGTGCTCATCGGCAAGGAGGCTATCGCCGGACCGAAGGGCTTCAAGAAGGGCTCGACGCTGGCCAAGGAAACGCTGGACGACTATCCGCGTTCGCAGTGGTGGCAGTTCGCCGTGGAGAACGAGAAGCTCCAGAGCGAGCTGGAAGCCCTGCGCGGCCAGTACGACGACTCCAAGAAGGCGCTCGAGCAGCGCTTCATGGACAAGGTCGAGAAGGTGCAGCGCGGCGACGAGATGCCTCCGGGCGTCATGAAGATGGTCAAGGTCTTCGTGGCTGTGAAGCGCAAGATGCAGCCGGGCGACAAGATGGCCGGCCGTCACGGCAACAAGGGCGTGGTCTCGCGCATCGTTCCGGTCGAGGACATGCCGTTCCTCGAGGACGGCACGCATGCCGATATCGTGCTCAATCCGCTAGGCGTGCCTTCGCGCATGAACGTCGGCCAGATCCTGGAGACGCATCTGGGCTGGGCTTGCGCTGGCATGGGCAGGAAGATCGGCGAGCTGATCGAAGCCTATAAGGGCGGTGGCGATATCAAGCCGCTGCGCCAGACGATCGAGCAGATCATCCCGGCCAACGACCGCAACGAGCCGGTCCGCGAGTATGACGACGAGTCCATCGTTCGCCTCGGCGAGCAGATGAAGCGCGGCGTCTCCATCGCGACCCCGGTGTTCGACGGTGCGCACGAGGTCAACATCAACGAGATGCTGGAGCAGGCTGGCCTGCACACTTCCGGCCAGTCTCAATTGTATGATGGCCGCACGGGTGAGCCGTTCGACCGCAAGGTGACCATGGGCTATATCTACATGCTCAAGCTTCACCACCTGGTCGACGACAAGATCCACGCCCGTTCGATCGGCCCGTACTCGCTCGTTACCCAGCAGCCGCTGGGCGGCAAGGCGCAGTTCGGCGGTCAGCGCTTCGGCGAAATGGAGGTCTGGGCTCTGGAAGCCTACGGCGCCGCCTACACGCTGCAGGAAATGCTGACCGTGAAGTCGGACGACGTGGCTGGCCGCACCAAGGTCTACGAAGCGATCGTCCGCGGCGACGACACCTTCGAGGCGGGCATTCCCGAGAGCTTCAACGTTCTCGTCAAGGAAATGCGCTCGCTGGGCCTCAACGTCGAGCTCGAGAACACCAAGGTCGAGAACGGTCCGCAGAGCCTGCCGGACGCGGCCGAGTAAGACATATAGCGGGCGCGGAGATATTCGCGCCCGCCCCGATGTCTACCAAGAATGAGATTTTCCGGCTCAGGCCGGGTTTCGCGAGCGGTGGCTCGCAGTCACATGCAAAGGGGTTTTCGAGGACCCCGAAAAGGAGAATGGCATGAACCAAGAGGTCATGAATCTCTTCAATCCGCAGGCGCCCGCGCAGGTGTTCGATTCCATTCGCATCTCGCTGGCGTCGCCTGACAAGATTCTGTCCTGGTCGTTCGGTGAGATCAAGAAGCCGGAGACGATCAACTACCGCACGTTCAAGCCCGAGCGTGACGGTCTGTTCTGCGCGCGCATCTTTGGTCCGATCAAGGACTACGAATGCCTGTGCGGCAAGTACAAGCGCATGAAGTACAAGGGCGTCATCTGCGAAAAGTGCGGCGTGGAAGTCACGCTGTCGCGCGTTCGCCGCGAGCGCATGGGCCACATCGAGCTCGCCGCTCCGGTCGCTCACATCTGGTTCCTGAAGTCGCTTCCGTCGCGCATCGGCACGCTGCTCGACATGACGCTGAAGGATATCGAGCGCGTCCTCTACTTCGAGAACTACATCGTCACCGAGCCGGGCCTCACCGCGCTGAAGGAGCATCAGCTTCTCAGCGAGGAGGAGTACATGCTGGCCGTCGACGAGTACGGCGAAGATTCCTTCACCGCGATGATCGGCGCCGAGGCCATCCATGACCTTCTCGCCGGCATGGAACTGGAGAAGATCGCGGGCGACCTGCGTTCGGAACTCGCTTCCACGACGTCGGAGCTGAAGCAGAAGAAGCTCTTGAAGCGCCTCAAGGTGGTCGAGAACTTCATGGAATCCGGCAATCGTCCGGAATGGATGATCATGAAGGTCGTCCCCGTCATCCCGCCGGACCTGCGCCCGCTGGTTCCGCTGGACGGCGGCCGTTTTGCGACGTCCGACCTGAACGATCTCTATCGCCGCGTTATCAACCGTAACAACCGTCTGAAGCGCCTCATCGAGCTGCGCGCGCCCGGCATCATCGTGCGCAACGAAAAGCGCATGCTGCAGGAAGCCGTCGACGCACTGTTCGACAACGGTCGCCGCGGCCGCGTCATCACCGGCGCCAACAAGCGTCCGCTGAAGTCGCTGTCCGACATGCTGAAGGGCAAGCAGGGTCGCTTCCGCCAGAACCTGCTCGGCAAGCGCGTCGACTATTCCGGCCGCTCGGTCATCGTGACCGGTCCGGAGCTGAAGCTGCATCAGTGCGGCCTGCCGAAGAAGATGGCGCTGGAGCTGTTCAAGCCCTTCATCTACGCCCGCCTCGACGCCAAGGGTTACTCCTCGACCGTCAAGCAGGCAAAGAAGCTGGTCGAGAAGGAGCGTCCGGAAGTCTGGGATATCCTCGACGAGGTCATCCGCGAACATCCGGTGCTGCTCAACCGCGCGCCGACGCTTCACCGCCTCGGCATCCAGGCGTTCGAGCCCACCCTGATCGAAGGCAAGGCGATCCAGCTTCACCCGCTGGTCTGCACGGCCTTCAACGCCGACTTCGACGGTGACCAGATGGCGGTCCACGTGCCGCTGTCGCTGGAAGCGCAGCTTGAAGCCCGCGTGCTGATGATGTCGACCAACAACATCCTGCACCCGGCCTCCGGCGCACCGATCATCGTGCCGTCGCAGGACATGGTTCTGGGCCTCTACTATCTCTCGATCGTCAACCAGAACGAACCGGGAGAGGGCATGGCTTTCGCCGACATGGGCGAACTGCAGCATGCGCTGGAGACCAAGGCCGTTACCCTGCACGCCAAGATCAAGGGCCGCTTCCGGACCGTTGATGCGGAAGGCAATGTCGTGTCGAAGATCTACGACACCACGCCCGGCCGCATGATCCTCGGCGAACTGCTGCCGAAGAACGTCAACGTGCCGTTCGAGACCGCCAACCAGGAGATGACCAAGAAGAACATCTCCAAGATGATCGACACGGTCTACCGCCATTGCGGTCAGAAAGAGACGGTCATCTTCTGCGATCGTATCATGGCCCTCGGCTTCGCCCATGCCTGCCGCGCCGGTATTTCGTTCGGCAAGGACGACATGCTGATCCCGGACACCAAGGAGAAGCTGGTTGCCGAGACCGAGGCTTTGGCCAAGGAATACGAGCAGCAGTACAATGACGGCCTGATCACCCAGGGCGAGAAGTACAACAAGGTCGTCGACGCCTGGGCCAAGTGCTCGGAAAAGGTCGCCGACGAAATGATGGGCCGCATCAAGGCGGTCGAGTTCGATCCGAGCGGCCGTCAGAAGCCGATGAACTCGATCTACATGATGTCGCATTCGGGTGCGCGTGGCTCGCCCACCCAGATGCGTCAGCTCGCCGGTATGCGCGGCCTGATGGCCAAGCCGTCGGGTGAAATCATCGAGACGCCGATCATCTCGAACTTCAAGGAAGGCCTGACGGTTCTGGAGTACTTCAACTCCACGCACGGCGCCCGCAAGGGTCTGGCTGACACCGCTCTGAAGACCGCGAACTCGGGTTACCTGACCCGTCGTCTGGTCGACGTGGCGCAGGACTGCATCGTCAACTCCGTGGATTGCGGCACCGAAAAGGGCCTCACCATGCAGCCGATCGTCGATGCGGGCCAGATCGTCGCGTCCATCGGCCAGCGCGTGCTGGGTCGTACGGCACTCGACGACATCAACCATCCGGTCACCGGCGATCTGCTGGTCAAGGCTGGCACGATGATGGACGAGCGCGATGTCGAGCAGATCGAGAAGGCAGGCGTACAGTCGGTCCGCATCCGCTCGGCGCTGACCTGTGAAGTCCGCATCGGCGTCTGCGCGGTCTGCTACGGTCGCGATCTTGCCCGCGGTACTCCGGTCAACCAGGGCGAGGCTGTCGGCGTCATCGCCGCACAGTCGATCGGCGAGCCGGGCACGCAGCTCACCATGCGTACCTTCCACATGGGCGGCACCGCCCAGGTGGTTGACTCCTCCTATCTCGAGGCGTCGTATGAAGGCACCGTGTCTGTTCGCAACCGCAGCGTTGTCCGCAACTCCGATGGCAACCTCGTGGTGATGGGCCGCAACATGGCGATCCTGATCCTTGACGAAACCGGCAAGGAGCGTGCCACGCACCGGGTCACCTATGGTTCGCGCATCTACGTGGACGACGGTGACAAGGTGAAGCGCGGCCAGCGTATCGCCGAGTGGGATCCGTACACCCGTCCGATCCTCACCGAAATCGAGGGTCGCGTGGCGTTCGAAGATCTGGTCGATGGCATTTCCGTTCAGGAGACTGCCGATGAGTCGACCGGTATCACCAAGCGCGAGGTCATCGACTGGCGGTCCACGCCGCGTGGTTCGGACCTCAAGCCGGCGATCGTCGTCCAGGACGCCAAGGGCAAGGTCGGCAAGCTGTCGAAGGGTGGCGATGCCCGCTTCCTGCTCTCGGTCGAGGCAATCCTCTCGGTCGAGCCGGGTTCGACGGTCAAGCCGGGCGACGTGCTCGCTCGTATCCCGATGGAAAGCGCCAAGACCAAGGACATCACCGGCGGTCTGCCGCGCGTGGCCGAACTGTTCGAGGCTCGCCGTCCGAAGGATCACGCCATCATCGCCGAGATCGATGGTACGGTCCGCTTCGGCCGCGACTACAAGAACAAGCGCCGCATCATCATCGAGCCGCATGACTCGACGCTGGAGCCGGTCGAATACCTGATCCCGAAGGGCAAGCCGTTCCATCTCCAGGATGGCGACGTCATCGAGAAGGGCGACTACATCCTCGACGGCAATCCTGCGCCGCACGACATCCTGGCGATCAAGGGCGTGGAGGCTCTGGCCTCCTACCTCGTCAACGAAATCCAGGAAGTCTACCGGTTGCAGGGCGTGACGATCAACGACAAGCACATCGAAGTGATCGTCCGTCAGATGCTGCAGAAGGTGGAAATCACCGAACAGGGCGACTCGACCTATATCCCGGGCGACCATGTCGACGTGATCGAGCTGGACGAGATCAACGAGCGCTTGATCGAGGAAGGCAAGAAGCCAGCGGCCGGCCAGCCGGTGCTGCTCGGCATCACCAAGGCCTCGCTGCAGACGCCGTCCTTCATCTCGGCCGCCTCCTTCCAGGAGACGACCCGCGTGCTGACGGAAGCTGCCGTTGCCGGCAAGACCGACATGCTGCAGGGCCTGAAGGAAAACGTCATCGTCGGCCGTCTGATCCCGGCCGGTACCGGTGGCCAGATGAGCCAGATCCGTCGCATTGCGACGCATCGCGACGAGCTCATCCTCGACGAGCGTCGCAAGACGTCCGGCGTTGAAGTGGCCGAGCCGATGCTGACCGAAATGGTCACCGCCGCGCAGTAAGCGGTTATCAAACGATGCAAAAAGGGGCCTTTGGGCCCCTTTTTCTTTTGGCGATTAGGATCGGTGCGCAGCATGATGCTGCTTCGCGTCGATCACGGTCCCATTGCGAGGTTGCGATGAAACACGTTGCGCTTGCCGTCGTTCTTGCACTTGCGACCGCCCAGGCATCGGCCGGCGATTGGAAGTCCTACGGAAATGCCCGCTACAACTATTGGATCGATGTTCCGACGGATTTCTCTGCCATCGAGGAATCCGGCAATGGCGACGGTGGTATCGCGCAATCGGTTGATGGGAACGCCAGGCTCGCCGTGTGGGGCAGCTACCCGAGCGACGGTGGTTTTGCGAAGGACGTGAAGTGGCGCATCGACCAGGATGAGGCAGACGGCTGGTCGGTTGCCTATCAGCGGCAGAAATCCAGCTGGGCGGTGTGGTCGGGCTCGAAGGGCAATCGCGTCTACTACGAACGTGCGATCCTGGTCTGCAAGGAAGCGGTCGCTTACTTTCGTCTCGAGTACGACCAGGCAAGAGCGAAAGCGTTCGATCCGATTGTCGCCCGTCTGGCGAAATCGTTCCGAAGCGGGGATTGTTGAAACAACGCAAGAAACGGAATGCGGGACCGTAGTGAGGCTTCTAACTTTGGCGGCAGAAATCCGCTCCAGCCTTTGGGTGGAGAGCGGCCACGCCAGGGAGACCGCCATGAATGCCAGCGTCCACATCCGTCAATCGATCGGTCAATCCGTTGAACAGCGTGTCGCTGCTTATGATTGGGAGGTGCTTGGCGCCGAACTCGACGCTCATGGCTGCGCGGTGATCGGCAATTTGCTGTCCCCGCAGGAATGCGCGGAAATCGCCGCGCTCTACCCGCATGAAGAGCACTTCCGCAGTCACGTCGTGATGGCCCGCCATGGTTTCGGCAAAGGCGAGTACCGCTACTTCAGATACCCGCTCCCGGGCGTGATCGGCGGACTGCGTACGGCGCTCTATCCGCATCTTTCGGAAGTTGCCAATCGGTGGAATCTGCGCATGGGGATAGACCAGCACTATCCGACCGGACATCAGGACTATCTCGATCTTTGCCATGACGCGGGTCAGCAACGGCCGACGCCGCTTCTTCTTCAATACAAGGCAGGCGATTTCAACTGCCTGCATCAGGACCTCTATGGCGACCTTGCCTTCCCGATCCAGGTCGCGGTGCTGCTTTCCGAGCCCGGTCGCGATTTCACCGGTGGCGAATTTGTGCTGACCGAGCAGCGCCCGCGCATGCAGAGCCGGGTGGAGGTGGTGCCGTTGCGCCAGGGTGATGCCGTCGCGTTCGCTGTTCACAACCGGCCGGTGCAGGGCACGAAAGGTAATTACCGCGTCAACCTGCGCCATGGCGTGAGCAGGATTCGTTCTGGGCACCGACACACGGTCGGGATCATCTTCCATGACGCGCGCTGAGAGGTTCGCGCCTTTTTCCGTGAGGTTCGGAACACTCCT